>NZ_VOQB01000021.1:0-111598 GCF_009377275.1 Shewanella sp. YLB-07
CCGTTCCTCAGTTTATCCACCTAAAGGAAGTGGTGGGCCGTGAAGGATTCGAACCTTCGACCAATTGGTTAAAAGCCAACTGCTCTACCAACTGAGCTAACGGCCCTTTCTGGTATTGCTTAAACTTCTGAATTTGCTTCTTCATCGCAATGAACAAGTCCACTTTCAGTTAGAGTGGTTTGAATTTTACATCCCAAGGATTAACTTAAGTCGTACACTTTCAAGAAGTGGTGGGCCATGAAGGATTCGAACCTTCGACCAATGTGGTAGTTAAGAGTAAAGCCAACTGCGCTCTTATAACAAAGCATCAACTGAGCTAATCTCTCTTCAACCGTTCCTCAGTTTATCCACCTAAAGGAAGTGGTGGGCCGTGAAGGATTCGAACCTTCGACCAATTGGTTAAAAGCCAACTGCTCTACCAACTGAGCTAACGGCCCTTTCTGGTATTGCACTCTGAATTTGCTTCTTCATCGCAATGAACAAGTCCACTTTCAGTTAGAGTGGTTTTGAATTTTACATCCCAAGGATTAACTTAAGTCGTACACTTTCAAGAAGTGGTGGGCCGTGAAGGATTCGAACCTTCGGCCAATATGGTAGTTAAGAGTAAAGCCAACTGCGCTCTTATTAACAAAGCATCAACTGAGCTAACCTCTCTTCAACCGTTCCTCAGTTTATCCACCTAGAGGAAGTGGTGGGCCGTGAAGGATTCGAACCTTCGACCAATTGGTTAAAAGCCAACTGCTCTACCAACTGAGCTAACGGCCCTTTCTGGTATTGCTGATAGTTCAAAGTTAATAACCGATTATCACCCGATTAAAAGCCAACTGTCTGTTCCTACAAGAAACTGAGCTAGCGGCCCTTCTTAGTAGCAAAATCTCTGGTTAAACGATTCGAAAACTGATTAACTCAAGACCCTCAAGCGACTCTGCCGCTCTGAGGGCGCCTATAATACCTTTTTCGTCTTCTCTTGCAAGTGCATTTTTTACATTTTTTGCTGTTTGCATGAAAAACAGACTAAGAGCCTGTTTTTTGAATAAATAAGGATTAAAGAGCAGACAATTGCTGTTGTGCCAAGCGAGCTGCTGCGCTATTTGCATACTCTTTAATAACTTGTTGGTAGTAAACTTTCGCAGAAGACACCTTTCCAACCTTCTCAGCTATCATCCCAAGCTTAACTAAACTATCAGCACGCTTATTTGAGTCTTTAAAGCGATTAACTACAGTATCGAACGCTTGCTTAGCAGGTTCAAAATCACTCTTGTTATATAAGAGCTGTCCCAGCCAATAGTTAGCGTTAGCTGCGTAGGTAGAGTCAGGGTACTGTTTTATGAATCCCCTGAAGGCAGGAATCGCCTCGTCATATTTCCTCTGCTTGAGCACCAAGTTAACGGCATGCTCATAACTGGCTGTTTCGCCTAAAGTAGAAGAGGAGGAAGTTGAGCTAGCTTGTGACGTTGCCACAATAGGCGCTTGAGCGGACTTAGCCGATAGATTTGCGATCTCTTCGTAGAGTTGACGCTGACGCTGGAGCATCTGGTCTATTTGATAACCTTGCTGCTCATTTAAACCACGTAGGTCGAGCACTTCCTGCTGTAGCGTATCCAAACGTTGCAGAGTCTGGAATTCTGACTGTTGCTTTGCTTGAAGGATCCTTTCTAAACGTGCAACTCTGTCTTCAGTAGAACTACCGGTAGCATCAGCCACCGGTGCAGGTGCAGCAGACGCCACACCTATACTAAGAAGAATTGCCGTCGTTAATACGGCTCTTTTCATAGATAAACCTACCAAACGGTTAGTAAACTAAAACAGCTCGGCGATTAATCGCGAAACCATCATCTGTACGAGACATATCTAATGGCTTCTCTTCACCATAGCTGACAATACTCATTTGGCTAGGCAGTACGCCCATTCCTTGTAGGTACTTAGCAACAGCCTTCGCACGCCTCTCTCCTAACGCGATATTGTACTCAGGAGTTCCACGCTCATCGGCGTGACCTTCGATCATCAAGCGAACATTTGGATGCTCAACTAAATAGTTACCATGGGCTTGAAGGACTTCTGCGAACTGAGCCGATACCGAACTGCGGTCAAAATCAAAATAAATGATGTGCTCTTTACGCAACTCTTGATATTTCAGACGTTGTTGCTCTTCAGGAGTCAAAATTGGAGCTACGCCTCCGGTTTCAACACCACCAGTAGCTAACTCACTACCGGAACCTGAAGTTGAGCTAGTCGCATCAGTTTCAGACTCAGAAGTAGAGCTACAAGCACTGAGGGCCATAATCGGAAGTACAACCAACATAGCTTTAAACAGCTTATTGAGATCCATTTTAAAATCCTTAATATTTTTTATAGTTAAAAATTGTTAGAGAAAAGGTGACCATGAAGGAGACTTAACCTCCCCCTGGCCCGCAGGCAATCTTGCTTTGAATCGTCCGTCCGTAGATACAGCCCCTAAAACCTGCTTACCTTGATAGGTTGTTCCATATATCACCATAGTGCCATTTGGCGCTACACTCGGTGACTCATCGAGCCGCGTTGACGTTAGTACTTGCATAAAACGCGTCTCAAGATCCATTCTTGCAATATTATACTTACCGTTAGTACGGTTTACGAATATCATACTGCGACCGTCTGGTGCAATAGAACCACCTAAGTTCCACTCCCCTTCAAAGGTCAGGCGCTGCACTTTACCCGAGGCTAATGTCACCTTATAGATTTGAGGGCGACCGCCACGTTCAGAAGTAAATATTAAAGACTTACCATCGGGAAACCATGAAGCTTCGGTATCGATAGCGTAATGATTTGTAACTCGTTTGAGTGCTTTGGTCGCGATGTCGATCACATAAATTTCAGGCTGGCCATCTTTAGATAAAGTCAATGCCAACTTCTTTCCATCAGGGGAAAATACCGGAGCTCCATTGATGCCATTGAAACTGGAGACCTTGCTACGAGACTGAGTATAGATGTCCTGAATAAATATTTCGGCTTTTTTATTTTCAAAGCTGACATAAGCCAATTTACGACCATCCGGAGACCAAGACGGTGACATAAGTGGCTCAGGGGAGCGCAATAACATCTGCTCGTTATAACCATCATAATCAGAGATCATTAACTGATAGGGTGACTTCTCACCATGCTTCACTACCACGTAGGCGAGACGGGTTAAGAATGCGCCGCGAATGCCAGTCAGTTTCTCATAGACCAGATCGCTGATCCTGTGACCATACTGCCTAAATTGTGCGGCTGAGATAACCGTCTCTCGACTATCGATAAGATATTCACTATTAGACTGAGGACCCGTACCTTGTTGCATTTGAGCCTTAACCAGGTCGACCAAGTCGAAAGTAACCAAGTATTGATCATTACCATAAGGTTTGACAGAGCCCATCACAACAGCTTCGGCGCCGATGCTTGACCAGCCTTTAGCGACAAACTGAGACACACTACTAATATTACGTTGAGGTAGGCCTAATTCATCGAGCGGCTTAAATGTACCACTACGAATAAGATCCGACATAACAACATCTGAGATCTGCTCAGGCGCGGCCCCGGCCCCTTGCCAAACAAACGGGATCACGGCAATAGGACGTGCGGCATCCACTCCCTCGGTAATAACGATATCTAACGCGGCTCTTACTGGTGAGCTTAAAATAATCAGGCTTAAAAAGAGCCACTTCCCCAAAGTCTTCATAGGACTCCTCTTAATTGAATTCCGGTTGAACTGTTAAATTAATTTCTTTGAGTTTGCTGTACACATCTGGCTCACTCGATACAGGCAGACGTCCAGCCTTGTTTATAGCAGCCTTAGTCGCACGGCATACTACAGAATCTCCAGACAGTATCTTGGTTCCTGTAACGAAGCCATCATTAGCTAGGCGAATAAATACCCTACAACTTTTTCCACGCATCGACTCATCGACCACCAAGTTACGTTGGATGGTCGCCCTAATCATGCTGGTAAAACGCTGAACCTCACTCATCACTTGCCTGTTACGGGTTTGCGACAGTGCTGCCTGCTCTTCCGCCAAGGCATCTTGCATCATCTGCTCTTGCAGTTGACGTTCTCTCTCCTCGGCCTTACGTTTACGCTCGGCTTCCTCTTTACGCTTTCGCTCAGCATCTGCTTTACGTTTACGCTCATCGGCAGCTTTTTTAGCCACGGCCTCTTCCTGTTTTCGTTTCGCCTCGGCTTTCTTAGCCGCCTCTTCAGAAGCCTGACGCTCTTTCTCTTTCTGCTTACGGAACTCTTCTGCCTGTTGCGCCTTCTCTTTTTCCTGCTTCTGCTTCAACTGAGCCGCTTTTGCCGCAGCCAGTGCATTCTTAGTTTCTATCTCTTTCTGCTTGCGCTCAATTTCCAACTTTTTAATTTGAGCCTGCTCGCGCTCTCTTTGCTGACGAGCTTCAGTCGCTTGGCGTTCCAATTCATCCTGACGCGCCTTCTCTTGTCGAGCAATCTCTCTTTTCTCAGCCTTTAACCTCTCAACATGCTGAGCCACTAATTTCTGATCGACCACCACGGCCTTCATCGCTGGCGCGCTCACCTGAGGCTGAGGTTTTGGTTTATCGGAAAAATCTACGCCCATGACGAGGATGACTAACACGCCAATATGAATACCAGCTGAAATAACTAAAGGTAAGGTAAAATCTGATTTAGCTGCCACCGACTAGTCTCCAGGTGAATCTGTCATCAAACCAACCGAAGGAACGCCTGCACCTTGTAAGCTCACCATTAATTGGATCACTTTATCATAGGCGATACTTCTATCGGCTTTTACCACTACAGGGCGCTCGGGTTCCAATTGAATGATGGCGCCCACACGAATCGCGACCTCTTCAAGATCTAAGGGCTCCTTCGAACTTGAGCTGCCCACATCCAAAAAGTAATCCCCGTCGGCATCGATAGAGGCGACGATCGGCGGCTTACTGTCGGCGGGAAGCATCTCAGATGTCGCTTGAGGAAGATCCACTTTCACGCCTTGGGTGACAATTGGCGCCGTCACCATGAAGATGATCAACAATACCAACATCACATCGATATAAGGCACCACATTAATCTCGGCAACGGGGCGCCGGCGTTTTCGCTGATAGCCCTGCTGCATTAGCTTTCTTCCCTGTCACTGTATGCTTGACGATGCAAGATGCTGGAAAACTCCTCCATGAAATTCGCATAGGACATCTCAACACTATCCACCAGAGTCGTGAAGCGGTTATAGGCGATCACGGCTGGGATAGCGGCAAACAAACCCATAGCCGTGGCAATCAAGGCTTCAGCAATACCCGGAGCGACCATGGCAAGAGTGGCATTTTGCACCGCGCCCAGAGCGATAAAGGAGTTCATGATCCCCCAAACAGTGCCGAATAACCCAATATAGGGACTGGTAGACCCGATTGTGGCTAACAGAGGTAAATGGACTTCGAGCTTTTCCATCTCACGAGACAGAGATACGCGCATGGCGCGATAACTGCCGTCCATCACAGCCCCTGGAACCTTACTATTGAGCTTACTTAATCTCGCATATTCTTTAAAACCTGTATGGAACAGGGTTTCTAATCCGGTATTGCTATCTTGTCTGGCCGATAACTCTTTATAGAGTTTATTGAGATCCACTCCAGACCAAAACTTATCCTCAAACTTGAGGGCATTTTGCTTCGCAGCTTTCAATAAACGGTGACGTTGAATGATAACGGCCCAGGACATCACAGACAGCCCCAGCAAGGTGATCATCACAAATTTAACCAAGATACTGGCTTGTAAAAATAACCCTATAATTGAAATTTCAGCTTCCACCTTTAAACTCCTGAACTATATTTTTGGGGATGGCACGAGGTCGCATACGCGATAAAGAAATACAGGCGACTAAGACTTTAGCCTCACAATATATAACGCCTTGCTCGTCAATTAACTTCTGTTCAAACATCAAGGATGCTTTCTTCAAATCTATGACAACTGTTTCGACGATAAGGTTCTGCTCAAATCTTGCTGCACGGCAAAAATTTAATTCGGCCCTTTTAACCACAAAAGCAATATCATCGGCCAACAGAGCAGCCTGCTTGACCCCCATAGCCTTCAGCCACTCGGTACGAGCTCGCTCAAAAAAATTAAGATAATTTGAATGATAAACAACGCCACTTGCATCGGTATCTTCGTAATAGACAGAAATAGGCCAACGAAACATGAATTCTAAGCGCCAATCTTGAGATAAAATAGAGGCCTACTATACCTAGACCCAATGCAATTGTGAATGCTTGCCATGCTTAGAAGCGGGTGATAATCATAAAAAATTGTTAATAAAAAAGAGGAGCGAGGCTCCTCTTTTCTTCATCATTTCACGATTACATGATTATCAATTAACTTTTTCCGGTATTTTTAACCCGAAACTTTCAAATAGAAAGCTGTAGATATCGGCAAACTCATCGATCTTCATCGATGTTGGCTTACCCGCACCATGACCCGCCTTCGACTCGATACGCATGATGATTGGTGCATCTCCCTGTTGTTTCGCCTTCATCATGGCACCAAACTTAAAGCTATGCAGCGGTACCACTCTGTCGTCATGATCGGCTGTCATCACCATAGTCGCCGGATAGCTACGCTTGGTCACGTTATGATATGGGGAATAAGCCTGCAAGGCTGGAAACTGCTCGGCAACATCGGCACTGCCATATTCGCTGGTCCAGGCCCAGCCAATGGTGAACTTGTGGAACCTGAGCATGTCGAGCACACCAACTGCCGGTAACACGGCGGCAAACAACTCTGGACGCTGAGTCAGCGTCGCTCCCATCAATAAACCGCCGTTACTGCGGCCATAGGCCCCAAGCTTACTTTTATTGGTGTAGTTCTCATCGATTAAATATTCCGCCGCTGCATAATAGTCATCGAACACGTTCTGCTTCTTATCTAACATGCCTGCCTGATGCCAGCTCTCACCATACTCGGCGCCACCTCTTAAGTTGGGTACCGCATAAATCCCCCCCATGTCCATCCAGGCTATATTGGCCGGACTGAATCTTGGTGTCAGCGAGATAGCAAAGCCGCCGTATGCATATAGCAGTGTCGGGTTTGCGCCATTCTTCTGCATGCCTTTCTTGTATGAGATCATCATAGGTACGCGAGTACCATCTTTACTGGTATAAAAGACTTGCTCCGAAGTGTAATCTTCAGGCTTGAATGACACCTTTGGCTCAGCGTAAATTGATGATTCACCCGTCTTGAAATCAAACCTGTACGTTGTTTTAGGTTGCACGTAGCTATTATAGACATAGTAAAAATAGTCTTTACTGCGCTTACCATAGGGACCGGCAACCTTGCCTTTACCAGGAAGAGTCACGTCTTGGCGCTTTACCCCATTCATGCTAAAAATTGATAGTTTACCGAGCACATCATGCAGATAACTCACGACCAAGTGATCGTTAATAATTGCAATATTGCTGATTGGATCACTCGACTCGGCAATGAGGGTTTGCCAATTGGCCTTATCACTGTGATTGACATCGATTGCGATCACTTTACCGTTTGGTGCATCGAGATCTGTCTTAAAGTAGAACACCGACTTATCGTTGCCTAAGAAAGTGTATTCGGCTTCCAGGTCCGTGATCAACTCCACCACTTCAGCAGGCTTCTCCAGCGACTTATAGAAGAAGCGATTACGCGTATCTGTGCCTTGGGAGATTGAAAGCAACAGATAGTCACCCGCTTCCGAGACTTCAATACCAAAACCCCAGTCTTTATTCTGTGGACGCTCATAGACGAGCTTATCGGTCACCTGCTCTGTCCCTATCTGATGAAAATACACCTTCTGATTGAAGTTAACATCGGCCAGTAAGTTGCCACCTGCGGGTGCATCATATCGAGCGTAATACACACCGGTATTATCTTTGTTCCACACGGCTTCTGAGAATTTAATCCACTTTAGCTCGTCATCGAGTTTAGCTCCACTTTTGACATCGACAAATTGCCACTGCTGCCAATCCGAACCCGACTTAGACACGCCATAAGCTAATGTCTTACCATCGCCACTGACCGAGACTCCCGATAAAGCCACAGTACCATCACTCGATAGCATGTTTGGATCCAATACGACTTTCTCATCTCCATTGGAACCTTTAACATAAAGCACAGATTGAGCCTGCAGGCCGTCATTCCTATAAAAGAAGGTGTTGTTACCGTGTTCGAAAGGCGCGGAGACTTTTTCGTAATTCCACAGCTCGGTAATACGGTCGACCACGGCTTGTTTGTTGTCGATGCCTGAGAGGTATGCTTTCCCTTCTGCTTGCTGCATCTTCACCCAAGCTTGAGTTCGCTCTGTGTCTTGTTCAAGAAAACGATAAGGGTCTGCAACTTGCACTCCGTGAATGGTTTCAATCGTACCGGCATCTATTGCGACCGAAGAAGATTTTTGCTCTAATTCTTGCTGCGCTGCCTGGCAGCCCATAAGCGCAAGAGCTAGACTCGCTATTAATAGGTGCTGCTTTCTCAATTTGCTTTTAAATATCATGTTTGCTGTCCTGCTGATATTGATGGTATTTCTTATTATGTTTCCCCTGAGCCTAGGCCCAGCATTGCAAGCCACTATACAAGTAATTATTTGCGAGGCAATCAAAGAATATTTGATGCAGAATGATTGCATCAATAGCCATATTAATAACCCTGTAACATGGATTAATTAAGTAGATGTTGAATTATGCAGTTAATTTGCTTAATCAAGCGGAAACTAGCTAAATTAGTGCATTTACGGACCTAGATCACATTTATACGCATTATATATTCTAATGCTAAACGGTATTTTTTCTAGTTTGTCAGTTCAGGTGCCTAAGCCTATACTTATCTCGTTTTCAGGAAGTATCTGTTTTACAGATATGAAAACAAGAACTCTTAATTCCCGTGTCTGACACGTGAATTTTATCCCTGGTTCTTATGCTTGACTTCCTTCCTTCAATTTGTTGATTGCAATATATTATTTGCGGCCCGCTTAAGTTATTAAGCGGGCTTTTTTTTGCCTAAAATTCTCTAGCTCTCCACTGACTAGAATGTCAGCAACAAAAAGCCCAACTTCAAAGCTGGGCCTAATCACTAACACATAAAGGGTATGACGCACCCTTTACTGAAATCCATCACATAGGTTTACTAATCCTAATGACAACCCGTCTGTTTCTGCCTCGTTCATCTATGGTTGAATTAGAGGCCACATGACGACGTTCCCCGTGACCAACCGTAGAGATACGATCTTGATTGATCCCCGCCGATAAGAAGAAGTTCTTCACCGAGTCCGCACGCTGCTCTGACACTTTCTGGTTGATTGAACGACCACCATAGCTATCCGTATAAGCATCGATCAATACCAGCTCTACTTCAGAGTCATAAGCGAGGTACTCTTGTACTTTGGCTATCTGTGCTTTAGAAAAGCGGGTTAACTCCGAACCACCCGACTCATAGGTTAATACAGTAAAAGCGATATCGTCGAAACTATAAGGCAATAACCCGGCAAGACAAGCCTTAAAATCTCTGTATTTACGATTAAAATTCACCGCAGAGAGGCCAACAGCGATTTTATTTGATTGGTTGTACCAATCGGCGTAGTAAAAGGTAGGTTCCATGCCGCGTTCAAGCTCGGCCAACATGGACCAGGCCGCATTACGTGGTACTTCGCCGCTGAAATACTTCTGATAGGTCAGCTCAGTGATCTCTTTAGAGAGAATCCCCGGTCTCCAAGCTGGTGCCATACTCATCAAGGTTGCTTGAGTGACTTGATCAGGTTTAACCCACATATCTAAACTGAAATTCAAATTATGGTTTTTACCTGCAGTGCTAGTAAACACCGCTTTGCCATAAGCGGGGATATCATGTTCGAGACGGCATATGATCGGCGTATTGCCACTCAGCTTCCACTGTGACTGATCGAGAGAGGCAACATAATGACGCAATTCTGCCGTCGCAAAAAAGGGCATACATAATGTCGACGCTATCAATACTCTAAGCCACATACCTGATACTCATATTAATTCTATTACTTAATGCTATCGGCACACTTTTACAGACCTTTAGCTTAAAAAATAGCCATTCAGACATGACAGCATTAAGTGCTTCCCTCATAATAGCGGCCTGATAACTATTTGGACACTTTCAATGAGCGAAATTTGCGACGCCAACAAATTAAATCACCGTTTTAGGGGCTATTTCCCTGTGGTCATCGATGTCGAGACTGCCGGCTTCAATTCCCAAACTGATGCGTTGCTTGAAATCGCCGTCACCATGCTGAAAATGGATGATGAAGGTATACTCAGTTTAGACAAGACTCTGCATTACCACATAGAACCGTTCGAAGGAGCGAATTTAGAACCTGATGCCCTCGCCTTCAATGGCATAGATCCAACGAACCCACTACGCGGAGCTGTCAGCGAGAAAGAAGCCTTCCTCGAGATCTTCAAAGAGGTCAAGAAGGCGCAGAAAGCCGTCGGCTGTCACAGAAGTATCATAGTCGCCCACAACGCCGCATTCGATCACGGCTTTGTATCCAAGGCGATTGAGCGTTGCGCGCTTAAACGTACACCTTTCCACCCTTTTGCCACCTTCGATACCGCCGCACTTTCAGGCTTAGCGCTGGGGCATACCGTGCTGGCCAAAGCCTGTTCAATTGCCGGCATCGATTTTGATAACAGCGAAGCCCACTCGGCGCTTTACGATACCGAGCGTACCGCAGAGCTATTTTGTCATATAGTCAACAAGTGGAAAGCCCTCGGCGGCTGGCCATTAGCGGTTAATCACGACCTTGATGCACCTGTTGAAACGGCGAGTCAAGCAAGCACGGATTAATAGGCTTAAATCTAGAGCCAAGCTAATCATTAACTAGACCCAATCTAGTATCAAGAAACGGCCTCATGGCCGTTTTACTGGATAAAAGAGGATGGATTGCTATTCCTGATTGCCGCTCAGATTGCTTGTGACGATAATGAACAATGGAAGATGGGATTAAAGGCGCCGGGAGCGGAACAGAATGAGCAGTTTCTCCTCAATATCAAGCTCTGGTTATCGGGCAAGCTGTAATATCAATAATGATAAATAGTAAAGAATAAAACAGACATAAAAAAACCGCGATCATCGCGGTTTTATTAATGCTTTAGACTAACGATAATCAATTAAGATTATAGAGAATCTGCATTATCACTTAGGTAAGAAGCAACGCCTTCTGGGCTTGCGTCCATACCTTTGTCGCCTTTTTCCCAACCTGCAGGACAAACGTCACCGTGCTCTTCGTGGAACTGAAGTGCATCGATCATACGCAGCATTTCATCGACATTACGACCTAGTGGAAGATCGTTAACCACCTGGTGACGAACCATGCCTTCTTTGTCGATTAGGAAAGAACCACGGAAAGCAACACCAGCTTCTGGATGCTCAACGTCGTATGCCTTACAGATCTCATGCTTAACGTCAGCAACAAGAGTGTACTGAACTGGGCCGATGCCGCCTTCAGCAACTGGAGTGTTACGCCATGCGTTGTGAGTGAATTGTGAATCGATAGAAACACCAATCACTTCCACGCCACGCTTCTTGAACTCTTCAATGCGATGATCGAAAGCGATCAGCTCAGATGGGCATACGAAAGTGAAATCAAGTGGGTAGAAAAAAACTACCGTTGGCTTGCCTTTGATGGCTTCAGTTAGGTTGAAGCTATCGACGATTTCGCCGTTACCAAGTACAGCTGCAGCAGTAAAATCAGGTGCCTTACGGCCTACTAATACGCTCATTTTATATCTCCATCTATGGATTGAAAAACGCTTTTCGTTTTAAATCTTATGGCATTATAGGCAGTGTTTTCTCGCATACAAGCTTTTTGCGACGAATATCACCTTTATTAATTGAATCTTCATCTCTTCGTATATTAAGGCATCGTAATAAACTTATCGATACTGTGGTTATTTACAAAAATTAACTATTTATGTCCACATTGAGTTAACAAACCCTCAGTTTTAACAGATATATCCTCAGTCTACTGGACAAGGCAAGCCTAGCTAGGCAAGAATGTCTGCCCAACTAAAGATAAGAAAGAATTTATTGATATGAACGCAGTCGTCATCGCTGTTTGCCTCATGCTAGGCCTAAGTTTAGCTCGGGTAAATGTTGTAATCGCACTCACGGTAAGTGCACTGGTCGCAGGTCTGGTTGGGGGAATGAGTC
Source organism: Shewanella sp. YLB-07 (assembly GCF_009377275.1). NCBI lineage: Bacteria > Pseudomonadati > Pseudomonadota > Gammaproteobacteria > Alteromonadales > Shewanellaceae > Shewanella > Shewanella sp. YLB-07. Next base: position 12,179 of record NZ_VOQB01000021.1, read on the forward strand.
TTCAACAATCGGTAGATGCATTTAACACCGGCTTAGGTGGTGGAGCACAGATTGCGTTAAGCTACGCACTTCTAGGCGCATTTGCCGTGGCTCTGTCACATTCAGGCTTAACCACGCTTATTTCCACAAAGGTCATTTCGTTACTGGGAAAAGAACAGAACAGCGCTAATATGAATCGCGTTCGTTGGACCCTGTTACTGGCTATCCTTGCCATGGCGGTTTCTTCCCAAAACCTGCTCCCAATCCACATCGCGTTTATCCCTATTCTTATTCCACCACTACTACATGTGATGTCTAAGCTAAAACTGGACAGACGTTTGGTGGCCTGTGTACTCACCTTTGGTTTAGTGACTACCTATATGATCTTGCCCATTGGCTTCGGCGGCATTTTCTTAAATGATATATTACTGGCCAACCTAAATAACAATAACCTCAACGCCGTACGCGAGCAGATCCCCACCGCCATGATGATCCCGGCAATGGGCATGATAACGGGTTTGCTTGTGGCAGTATTTATAAGCTACAGAAAGCCTCGCGAATATAAAGAAGAGCAGATCTTAGCCGCCGAGCCCGAAGAAACGGTGAGCGGTCGTAATATTGTCATCGCAGCCATTGCTATCGCCTCAACACTCGCGGTTCAATTAATTACCGGCTCAATGATTTTCGGTGCCTTGATTGGTTTTATTATCTTCAGCTTCTCTGGCGCACTCAAGCATGTCGCCGATCAGGATGTGTTTAACCAAGGCGTGCGCATGATGGCCAACATTGGCTTTATCATGATATCTGCTGCAGGGTTTGCCGCAGTAGTGAAAGCAACCGGCGATGTAAGCAGTTTAGTCGACTCACTGAGCAACATCATAGGCGACAATAAAGCTTTAGCCGCCTTCCTGATGTTACTCGTGGGCTTACTCATTACCATGGGTATAGGCTCATCTTTCTCTACTATTCCGATCATCGCCACCATCTATGTGCCATTGGCCATGAACTTTGGCTTCTCTGTCACCGCCACAATCGCACTTGTAGGCACTGCGGCAGCGCTGGGAGATGCCGGTTCACCAGCCTCGGACTCGACACTAGGTCCAACAGCAGGCTTAAACGCCGATGGACAGCACGACCATATAAAAGACAGTGTGATCCCAACGTTTATTCACTACAACATCCCATTGCTGGTGTTTGGCTGGATAGCAGCTATGGTGCTGTAGCAGAAAGGTTCGAAGTTCGAAGTTCGAAGTTCGAAGTTCGAGCATTGAATCAAAATGAAAATTGAAAACAAAAAAGGAGCCATTCGGCTCCTTTTTCTATTTATAAACTAGAGATATAAACTAAGGGTTAGTTTAATTTAAGTTTATACAGCAGTGCTTATGACTACCTTTATTGAGACTACTTAGTACCGAATATCTTATCACCCGCATCACCAAGACCAGGAAGAATGTATCCCTGCTCGTTCAGGCAATCATCGATAGAAGCAGTGTAAAGCTCCACATCTGGGTGAGCCTTCGCTAATGCTGCAACCCCTTCAGGTGCAGCAACCAGTACCAAAGCTTTAATCGCGGTACAACCACGGTCTTTTAACAGATCGATAGTTGAGATCATTGAGCCACCCGTCGCAAGCATAGGGTCGACGACCAAGGCGATGCGTGAAGGCATATCACTGGCAAGCTTTTCAAAGTAAGGGACTGGCTGAAGCGTCTCTTCATCGCGGTACATACCAACAACTGAGATACGCGCACTCGGGATATTCTCCAGAACACCGTCCATCATACCAAGGCCGGCCCGAAGAATAGGCACAACCGTGACCTTCTTACCTTTAATCTGTTCAACTTCAACCGGACCATTCCAACCTTCGATAGTGACAGTTTCGGTATCAAAATCAGCAGTTGCTTCGTAGGTCAGTAGGCTACCCACTTCCGCAGCTAACTCACGGAAACGCTTAGTGCTAATATCGCCTTCGCGCATTAAGCCTATTTTATGACGAACTAATGGGTGTTTAACCTCGACAACTTTCATTTTTCTCTCCTGATTTTTAGCGTTGGTACAAGCAAATTAACGAGATTTTAGTTTATTTGTCCGCAATGGAAAACATAAAGTTTTAAAAACACGATAAATCGTGAGCTATGTCCGCTATAAATAGCCAAATCTTCGCTTTCGAGGCCTGTCACAAACTGGTAGAATGGCGCCGCATAAAATCCAATAATCATTCTGTACCCGAGAGGATCTTCGTGAGCACTCCTACACAGCTTAGCTATAAAGATGCAGGTGTCGATATCGACGCCGGAAATGCACTAGTTGATAATATTAAATCTGCCGTGAAACGCACCCACCGTCCAGAAGTTATGGGCAACTTAGGTGGATTCGGCGCTCTTTGTGAGCTTCCGACTAAGTACAAACACCCTGTGCTTGTTTCTGGTACCGATGGTGTTGGCACCAAGTTAAGATTGGCAATCGATTATAAGAAGCACGACACAGTCGGTATCGACCTTGTCGCTATGTGCTCTAACGATTTAATCGTTTCAGGCGCCGAGCCACTCTTCTTCCTCGATTACTATGCGACAGGCAAGCTTGATGTTGATGCCGCAACTGCAGTCGTTAAAGGTATTGCCGAAGGTTGTGTACAGTCAGGCTGTGCACTTATCGGTGGTGAAACAGCCGAGATGCCAGGCATGTATGAAGGCGATGATTATGATCTAGCCGGCTTCTGTGTCGGTGTCGTAGAGAAAGCTGACATCATCGACGGCACTAAAGTCGTTGCTGGTGACTCACTTATCGCACTAGCGTCAAGTGGTCCTCACTCAAACGGATTCTCATTGATCCGTAAGGTACTCGAAGTCAGCAAGGCTAACCCTGAAGATGATTTCGAAGGCAAGCCACTGATTGACCATCTGCTTGAGCCGACTAAAATTTATGTGAAGTCGCTGCTTAAGTTACTCGAACAAACTGAAGTGCACGCTATGGCTCACATTACTGGTGGCGGATTCTGGGAAAACATCCCACGCGTTCTTCCTGATGACTGTAAAGCCGTTGTTAAAGGTGATTCATGGCAGTGGCCAAGCATCTTCAACTGGTTGATGGAAAACGGTAACATTGCCGAATTTGAAATGTACCGTACATTCAACTGTGGCGTAGGCATGGTTGTCGCGCTACCGTCAGATAAAGTCGATGCTGCACTGAAGCTGCTTAACGCCGAAGGCGAGAAAGCTTGGCTTATCGGTGACATTGCTAAGCGCAATGGCGACGAAGAGCAAGTGGAGATCCTGTAATGTCCTCAAACTGTCGCGTTTTAGTATTAATCTCAGGAAATGGTAGCAACTTGCAGGCGATCATCGATGATTGTGATGATCACCTCGAAGCTGAAATCGTCGGTGTGATCAGTAACAAGCCCGATGCTTACGGTTTTATCCGTGCTCACCAAAGCGAGATTGACACTAGCTGTGTGATTGTTCGAAAGGATGAAGCAAGATCCGAATATGATGCCCGCTTAAAGCTTGCCATAGACAGATATCAACCAGATCTGATTGTCTTAGCCGGCTTTATGCGGATATTGAGCGATGAATTTGTACAAGGTTTCGAAGGACGAATGATCAATATTCACCCTTCTCTCCTCCCTAAGTACACAGGGCTTAATACCCATCAGCGTGCTATCGATGCTAAAGACACCGAACATGGCGCCAGCGTACACTTCGTGACGCCGGAGCTAGACTCGGGTCCTGTCATACTGCAGGCTAAAGTGCCTGTCTATGATGAAGATACCGCCGATACCTTAGCTGAGAAAGTTCATCAGCAAGAGCATGCCATCTATCCTATGGTCGTAAAATGGTTTAGCCAGAATCGACTCGAGATGAAAGATGGTCAGGCGTTCCTCGATGGTAAAGCACTCGAAGACATGGGCTACGCTGCGGACTAATAAGCTTCCACAGGCAAGTCGATAATTTAAAGGCGTTGAATTTAATTCAGCGCCTTTTTTGGGGCTCTGTCCCGTCCCGACTATACCAATTGGTATTGAGTTGAACGTTTTGAAGTAAACCTAGTGATCTACTTAGCTGATTACATTAGCTTTCAGCTTTCAGTGACCCATCATTACCAATAGATCCATGCATATATTGATGTTAATGTTACCTGTAACATTAGAGTGAGAATATGTATGAGCGCAGCACAAAAAACCAGACCAACCCTTCAGGATATCGCCGACAGAATTGGCATCACTAAAATGACGGTTTCACGCTACCTGCGAGATCCTAGTTCTGTTGCGCCAAGCACTCGGGATAAAATTGCCAAGGAGATAGAAGCTACAGGTTATATCCAAAATCGCGCTCCCACCATGTTGTCAAAGTCGTCGAGTAAGGCCATAGGCATCTTACTGCCTTCACTATCGAATCAAGTTTTCGCGCGTTTTACGCAAGGCATAGAAGAGATCACTAAAGCCCATGGCTATGAAACGCTTATCGCCCACTTTGGTTACAGTGAATTAGAAGAAGAGACTAAGGTCGCATCCCTGCTCTCTTATCAAGTCGATGGGCTCATACTCACGGAAACCTCACACACAAAGCGCACCTTACAGATGATACGTACAGCAAGCATTCCTGTAGTTGAAGCCATGGAGTTACCTCAAAATCCGATTGATATGGCTGTTGGTTTAGACCATCAAGGGGCTGCGTATAAGGTTGTCACCCAGATGCTCAACTCTGGTAAGAAACAGATAGCCTACTTCGGTGCACGTCTGGACAGCCGGACCAAACTCAGAATGCAAGGTTACACACAAGCTGTAGAGGCTCAGGGTCATAAACCCATTTATGTACTAACAGAAGAACACTCAAGCTTCTCAATCGGCGCAAGCCTACTCGAACAAGCACTCAAGCAATACAAAATCCTCGATGGGGCCTTTTGTACCAATGATGATATCGCCGTCGGCATCATGATGGCCGCGCAACAAAAAGGCATCGAGGTGCCAAAGCAGTTAAGCATAGTAGGCAATAACGCCTTAGACATAGGGACTGTTATGAGCCCAGCGCTCACCAGTATCGACTCCCCCCGATATGAAATTGGCAAAAAAAGTGCCGAGCTGATTATCAATGCTTTAACTGGTGACAGTTGTGAGCAGAAGGTATTCGACTTGGGCTATAGCATTTCTGCAGGCTCAAGCCTGTAATACTCCATCTAAATGCTACAGGTATCATCAGCGTCTTACCCAGATGTAGAGCAAGCTGCAAATGAAGCTTGATCACATTTTTATTTGATTCATTTGGCTGTTTTGTTGTTGGGTAGTTTTGAAGGTCATACTTTCGTGGTTATCTATCGCCCGCCCGCCCGCCCGGCGAAGCATGTGCATAACTTCTGCGAAACGCTGTAAAGCACATCAGACTGCCAGACGGTGGGAGTGCCGAAAACGCCATAGGATTAAGGTTCATACACAAAAATCCTATCGGATTTAGCCCTCAAAATCGAATCTAGCCGCGTTTTCTGCTCTGCATCATTTTGTCGATGAGTTTTTTTACATAGGTGAGCGATTTTATTGAGATGATTTAATTGACAATATCTAAAGTTGATTGAAAACAAACCAGTAAGATGGGATGTTTATATTAAATTAGCTCAAAAAGAGGACGCGATAGATAAAGCTACACTGCTGTGGCCTGAATCTCGAAAACGGCAATTAGTTGGTCAAGTCATTATTGGTGGGGCACGGGATAATGAGGCTAAAACTCAACAATGTGACAAGAGTATTTTTAACCCGTTATTACAGCCTAAAGGAATTGCACCATGAGCAGACCCAAAATTAAATGCCAGAACTCCCACTTATGTGGAATCTTTTATTAGGCGATTATGATTGCAACCTAAATGTCTGAGGAAAAGTAGATATTGACGCTTGCCGCTAACAATCTGATAAGTCGCTGCAAATGGAATCTATCTCAACGTAGCAATACTCTCTCATCATGGTCAGTCTCATTGGGTAAGTCGTTCTGAATAATCATCATCGTTTTAATCTTGCTTGAGATCTCTCTTGGATACCTTGTTATCACTGGATTTCGTGTTTTTCATTTATAACTAGCTGTCCAAATGGGTAGCTACACTAATGGTGCCTTTTATGGTTAACTTGTTAGGTTATTCCGGTGGTATAAGGTGAATGACTGTCTAAGTTGTTGGTTCTGACTCACGTCCTATGGGACAAAGTATCGTCAGTCTAATGTTAGCCGCTCTCGGGATTATTGATAAGTGAGAGCACGAAGAGTACATCTTTTAATTACAGCAGAGAGTATGCAGATCAAATCTGAAGTTAAGGAAAAACCTAAGCCTAAGTCTAAGCCAAAATCTAAGACTAAAATAAAGCAGCGCATGGTGCGTCATAGCATAGAGGTACACATAGAACGGCGTGAATTGAGCGCAGCATTAGGTCTCGAAGAGGAAGAGGTTACCTCTTTGCTTAATCATGACGATAATTGAGAGACCCATGAAGTATTGTCAATATTGCTTTCTTATCAATAAGCCACATTGTGTAAATATCTGCGTATTGAGTCTCGACCCTAGCCGTTATGTTTTCTCTCAGCTTAGAGAATATTGGTATCTCACCCATCCAGAGTATTACGATCCAATTGCAATAATCAGTGAACAGGAAAAAGAGACCATCACCTTTTTTAAACAATTGCTTGAACAGTTAAAAAGCGAAGAAGTTAAGTTAAGTTAAGTTAAGTTAAGTTAAGTTAAGAATAAGTCATCTTCAATGGGCTGTGTCGTTCAGCATCAAAGACAAGCCCCTCCAAATGCCTAATTGGCAGTGCCGTGGGCGTGGTACAACAGGTGTCATTTATGGACGTCGACTCCACCAAGGCATTATCCCCGACTCATCAAATGCTTATTGATGAGGCTCATAGCAGCTAAAAGCGGTTGTATTACCTATCATTCGGACTTAACGCAAGATCATATTACTAACAAAACGTGTAAGGGGATTCGTTACGCGCGGCATTTTTAGTTTGCAGTAAGTTTCGTGTTTAAGGCACATTGCCGAGACCTAGGGTTACTCGCAACTTATCTCGGCATAATTGTCCATACTTACAATCTGTAGATTTAATAATTTAGGATTTAACAACTTATAACTCAATGATTTTACACTTACAAATCAAATGATTACCAACAATCGAACAAGTTGAAGAAACAGATAATCAGGTGCGAACCCGACTGTGTCCTTCGGCAACAAAAAAACGGTCATAACTCAGAGCTTAACTGAAAGTGAGCTAATCAGCCCCGCTTGTTTCAGCGCTATCATTGAGCGACTGATAACCTCTTCTTGGGAGCCATCAATATTTACCACCATCACTTTCGATTCTAACTGCGGATCTTCTAATGTGTTGAACTGACTTTTAACCATACTCTCTTTCATGAAATGTCCCTTTCGCTGGCGCATTCGATCTAAGATCAACGCCATATCACCGTATAAATGCACAAAGTACACATTTTTATTGCCATCACGAATGAGATCGCGATAACTTTTCTTCAATGCAGAGCAGACTATTATCCCGGTTTCGTTCTTGGTTTCTATGCTGTAAGCCGCATCCCTGATCCTTTCCAGCCAGGGGCCTCTATCTTGATCATTTAACGGCTTACCCTTTGCCATCTTGATGATATTTGCCTTGGGATGCAGATCGTCACCATCAATAAACTTTGCGCCTATCATCTCGGCAAGTTGACTTCCCACTGTGCTTTTTCCGCAACCACAAACACCCATAACGATAATACTTTTACCAAGCATATAACTTCCTCTACCTTCAGAGTGACTCAGATGACATTTTTGCTATTCAGATTAAAAATAGTACTTTACACAAGAAGTGTTACGGGTAACATGTTACCCGTAACCAAGAGATTTGTGAACTAAAACACAAACAAACTTACCCCTTACATGAGATAGGTATCATTATGAACCTGATGGCTCAAACAGCAGATCCAACATTTCTACTTAGTGTCGCGGTGCTCGCTATCGCTGCATTGCTCATCTTAATCATTAAATTAAAAATCCATGCTTTTGTTTCTCTCACCTTAGTGAGCTTCGCTACCGCAATCGTCACAGGGGTACCATCTCAAGACGTGGTACCTACTATGATGAGTGGTTTTGGTGGCACCTTGGCATCTGTTGCCTTGCTCGTTGGCCTCGGCGCCATGATAGGCAAAATATTGGAAGTAACTGGCGGGGCTAAGGTATTGGCCGATAAGCTGGTTGGACGTTTTGGTGAAAAAAATGCGCCACTAGCTTTAGGTATCGCATCCTTGCTTTTCGGCTTTCCCATCTTCTTCGATGCAGGCCTCATTGTGATGATGCCCATCATCTTGAGTGTCGCCGCTCGTTTTGGTGGTTCACCGCTTAAATATGCCCTGCCTTCAGCGGGTGCATTTGCCGTCATGCATGGTTTCGTTCCCCCTCATCCGGGACCAGTCGCCGCAGCAGACTTATTAGGCGCTAACATCGGCTTGCTGTTATTTGTAGGTATTTCGGTGGCAATACCTACCTGGTATATCGGCGCTTATCTGTTTGGCCAATATGCGGGCAAGAAGTTTAATATTCCTCTCTCTAAAGCCTTCTTTAACACAGACACCATCATAGATGAGTCAAGACTGCCAAAATTCTCGACAGTTATAAGTATCTTGCTGTTACCACTCGCGCTGATATTCATGGATACCGGTCTAAATACACTCGCTGTAGCTGGCATACTCGACAGCTCATCACCTTGGGTTGAGATTTTGAGGATGTTAGGCAAAACCCCGATAGCCCTAATGATCACCCTGTTAGTCTGCCTAGCCATCTTCGCTAAAGATTTCGGCATGGCGAAACTAGAAAAACTCTGCGGTGATTCATTAGCCCCTATCTGTGCGGTTATTCTGGTGACAGGTGCAGGCGGTATGTTCGGTGGCGTGCTTCGTGCGAGCGGTATTGGTGATGCACTGGCTGGTGTCCTCTCAGATACTGGCATGCCTGTGATTCTGGCAGCCTTCGTTATCGCCACTTGTCTTCGTGTCGCTCAAGGTTCCGCCACGGTAGCCCTGACCACAACAGCGGCATTGATCGCCCCCGTCGTTGCGGCTACCTCAGGTCTGTCTGAGCTGGATCTGTGTTTCATCGTTATCGCTATCGCAGGCGGTGCGACCGTATTGTCACATTTCAATGACTCTGGATTCTGGCTGGTATCAAGACTATTGGAAATGGATGAGAAAACCACCCTGAAAACCTGGACTGTGATGGAAACTCTCTTGGGCACAATTGCCTTCATCATAGTCGCCGTGCTGAGCATGATTCTTTAAGCGACCGGTCCTGGGTGCACTCTTGTAGCTCTCACGTGATCATTAGATTTAAACAGGGATGTTTAAATCTAAAACCACCAGCGTACCTCCTCGCAACCACACTATGCAGTCTCAGATTTTTTGATGCCTATCTAGTTAACACTAATAAAAATTTAACAACCCTGACACAGGGGGACTCGCCGCGGTGAGGATTTAAGTGCCGAAAGAGTGCTTGATGTACGTCGGCCATAAAGACAGCTGATTTCCTCAATAATAAGCGCTGAAAATGGCATCAGGTAAGAGTTTTGAAATTCTCAAAACATTATAGAGCACCCAAACTTTCGAAATCGAAGAAGATTATCAAGTGAAGTTAAAAAAGCTGCTCATAAAGCATGGGAGCGTCTGAACTACGATCGTTAAAAGCCATGAAAATTATAAATTGAAAAGGCTTTGCTATTTATAGGAGAGCCTTTTGTCACTAGCAATCACCCCGCCCCCCCTTAAAGCCTAGTAATCCTTTCTTCAATACAATCCCCAACACAGAGCAAAGAACACGACATTACCACATGAAAATACATACATTTATTCTCACAACAAAAACAGAACAGTTTATAACCTACTCGCCTTTTACTAATGGACAAAGTGATGTTATCTAAAAGTTTAATCATAGCGTTACTACTATTGGTCGCAACTAACGCAAATGCCCATAGTGAATCGTTCGAGACTTATGGCGATATTGGTCAAATAGCTATCCCATTAACGGCACTGTTTATTGCTTGGTCAAAAGATGACACGGATGGAATGTGGCAACTAAGTAAGGGATGGGCTTACACACAAGGTATCACCCATACCCTGAAACACACTATAAAAGTACAACGTCCTAACTGTAGTGATTTCAACAGTTTCCCGAGTGGTCATACTTCGAGTGCTTTCAGTGGAGCAGCATTTTTACACCATAGATACGGTCTAAAGTATGGGTTACCTGCTTATATAGCTGCTACAGCCGTAGGTGCATCTAGAGTTGATGCTAGCAAGCACTGGGAAACTGATGTCCTCATGGGAGCAGCAATTGCATACACGGTGAGCTATTTCGTTACTTCAGTATATGAAAATCCTGATCTAATCATTGCACCAGCCATGATGGGTAAAGACGCCCACGGCGTTATCGTGAGTTATAGGTTTTAATCAAATGAAAACACAATGACAAAACTAATCGTTGTACTAGTCAACACCTAATCTCTAACTGGAGATGCATTCACTCACAGTGTTTTCGAATGGGATACAAATTCGAGAGCAGATGAAATGGAAGACATTACAGAGTGGTAAATTCCGATGAAAGAACTTCAGTCCCCCCAAAGCTTATCAACTAAAAGTCTTCCCGACGCATACAAGGCCATCTGATGATGGCCTTTCTTATATCTACCTAATACTAATCCCACTTTTGATGTCTAGTTATGAACGAAATGAAACAATGATCTCATTGATACGCATCAATATCACAAACGGCCAGATGTGAAATGCGTGAATTAAACGTACAAACTGATCCTGGCTAGGTTTCAACTCACCCAATCTATGCAAGCCATTAAAAATAGAGGGTTTATGAAAAAGTTAATTATCGCTTTATCAGTTTTACTCGTAACTTCTTTTGTTGCGCAAGCTACAACGCTGCACACTCCAGACCAAGAGTTTATCGACCTCGCAGGCCAATATGGTGTTACTCAAGAAAATTGGGATTCAGGTAAAAATGCTAAACTTACCATGCAAAATGCTTATCGCTTCACAAGCTATGTAGAAATGGAAAATGGCGCATTCATACACGACATGGGCAAAGCCTCAGGTCTAGATCTTAGTCGCATCTACGGCCATGATATTGATGGTCCAATAGCAATGGATATCCTCATCCGTGATCGTTTAAACCAAGAAGCTTTAGTTATTCTTAAAGACGGGAAACTAGTCGATGAGTATTACTGGAATGGGATGAGCAAATATTCTACGCACCTTATGATGTCAATCACCAAATCATTTACTTCTATGACGCTACAAACTCTAGTTGCTGAAGGTAAAGTGAAAATGGAAAACTCAATCACTGACTATTTACCAGAGTTAACATCATCCCCTTCTTTCTCTAAAGCAACTGTCCAAGAAGTTGCTGATATGCGTTCAGGTATCAAAATAGTCTTTGCTAAAGGCAAGATGTGGGATGACCGTATGACCAATGTTCAAGAGTGGAATGGTCAAAATAAGTATCCAGAACTTAAATCAATTTTAGATTTCGGCGAACTAGTTGGCAAGCGTACTGACTTCGATACTGGCGAAATGTATGACTACCAATGCACTAACACTGAAATGCTCGGTATGATCATTGCTAAAGTTACTGGCAAGCCATTAGCAGAAGCAATGGAAAATCGACTTTGGAAGAAAGTAGGTTTTTCAAGTAATGCAAAAATCCAATCAAACTCAAATGGTGAAGCTGTTGGTTCTGGTGGTTTGAATGCTACACCAAGAGATGTAGCTTTAATGATGGATGTATTAGTTAATGATGGCAAAAACCGCAATGGCGATCAAATCGTACCTAAAGCGTTTGTTGAAAGTTTACTAGCTGGCAACAAAGACGTCCGTTCAGCATGGTCTAAAGGCTCTGAATCTAAACTTGCTCCTAACCGTTGGTATAAAGACCAAATCAGAACTTTTGATATTAAAGGTCATAAATTCTTAGCTTTTGTAGGCATTCACGGTCAACTAACAATTGGAGAGCCATCTACTGGAACAGTTTTACACTTCAACGGCGCACAAGATGAAATGCAAGCTAAACGAACAGTTGCTTTGACATTCTTAAGTACCATACCGATCTTATTAGATGCAGTTAACGCTAAGTAAGTAATCAAAAGGGACTCTTTCGAGTCCTTTAATTTTTATACAAAAGACAGGACATTATGAGAAAAGTAATCGTAGCTTCATTAGTAGCTTCATTAGTATCAGTAAGCGGATGCACGATCATTAATATGGCTAAAGCAGGTGGACTAATGATGGACTATAACTTGCTCGCCGTAGGTGATGCTATCTATAACGCTAAAGACGGCAATCAATACCTAGTACCGCCAGCACAATCCAGCAATACTGAAAAGATGCTTGTGTGTTATCAAACATCAGGTTTGTTTAGTGACACCGATGAACAACCATTACGTTTGGTTGCTGATGAGATACTTAAAATTAAAAACTCATACGCTGGAGAAGGTAAAAACCGCTCTGGAGTTTGGGAGTCTCGAACTTGCTATGAATTCACGATCCAACATGATGAACAAACCTTACAACCAATTGGCGCTTATCTTGATGAGAGTACTGGAAAGGTAGTTATTGTCGGCGAAAACAACACCAACTAAGCATCTGAACAGAATAAAGGCCAATCTAGCGATCAATGTAGATCGTTTAAGAACACTTGAACAATCTTGCAGATGATTAATAATCCCTACCAGTATTCTGGTGGGGATTTTTTATGTTTGCGCAAGAGCTAGTTAGTTTATGAGTCTGTTGAAGAAAGTGAGTCCTATGACTTACAATCTCATTCGCTTAAAAATGACAGCGATAGCAAAGGAAACCGAAGCAAATGCGAGCCGATATAAAACACTTTATCCTTCCAGATAAAAGAAAGCACCAAACGTATCCACGTTCAGTGCTCTATATACCTAGCCGCTATCCACTTAAATATAAGCAATAATGCTTATCCGAGTGGCATTAATCTATAGCGGATGGCATTTTTACTTGCATCACTAAGGGCGCATGTGTGGCTTAATTATAAGTGCCTGTATAAAGTATTATCGACTCTTGTAAACATGTTCTCGCATGACAAGGCTCTCTGACTGCCAAGGACGGCAACCCTCCTATCTATATCATCACATTCAATTTATCACCCCTGACTTACCAGTAATCTTAGTGGTGTCTAGTAAAGATATACCCAATATTATGGCGTTCTCGCTGCCCGATTAGCGATATTAACAAGCAATTTTACACTCAGAGAGACACAAGAGAACATTATGAAAAAAGTATTATTGGCATGTGCCTTAACTTCAATCGTTGCTATATCTTCAATCGCTACAGCTAACGCAAGCGAGTTCACCATCAATCCTATGATTGGTGCATCACATAGCAAAGCGGGCGGCGTTAATTCTGCTATCGGTCTAGAAGCTGGTTACGGCGACTTCCTTTTCGGTTATACCTACACTGGTAACAGCAATGATTTTAGCATTAGTCATAGCGAAGATGAGCTAAATCCAGTCCCATTTGCTGATAAAGATTATTCAGCAAGTGTATATAGCAACGATAAATTCAATGCTCACGCTCTATACGTTGGTTATCAGTTTGATATGGGTTCAGGTCATCTTGCAGTTAAAGCTGGTGTAGAGCTTTCAAAGTTCAAGCAAAAGGCTGGCATGAGCTCTTCTATGGTAATTGATACCGATGGCGGCATTGGCAGAGACATAAATAGCGTTAACTTCACGAGCGAAAGTAACTACGAATACGCCCCTATGGTTGGTGTAGGTTACTACATGAACAACGGCCTAAACTTCAACCTTCATTACACTTGGCAGAACGGTACCAGAGACATGAAGAACTCTGCTCAAGGCACTTTCAATGGTGTTCAAGACAGCAAGAAGTTTGCTAATAGTGAAGTTGCTAACAAAGATTTCAGCACTGTAATGTTCACCGTCGGTTACAGATTCTAAGAATCTAATTACTCCCTGCAGAATAATGCCGATCAGTTAAGAAAAATATGATCGATTGACCGATCTTTAAAAGGCTTCAAAATCCAGTACAGACTATTGTTTGCACTGGTTTTTTTATGGAGCTCTCTGAAACTTTGGTGCGTACCTTTATTCATCGTCTCACCGAGTTTGATAGTCTTGGTAAACTTATCTGTCCTGACTTGATTCAAAGCAGCCTAAAATCCAATGATGTCGCTACACTTCGCAAACTTGTTCAATCGGATTGAGTTCTGGTGAATAGGGAGGGAGTTTGATCATCGTCAGATTATCAAAATCATCATCTAGATCCTTACTATGCCAAAATGCTTAAAAAAATATTCATTAATGTCATGACCAGATAACCTCCCGCCTGTTTCGGAGAGACTAAGTTCCTCAATAAATGTTGAAAGTTGCCTAGATTGAGCAGCGCTCAAGGCGGGAGATCGGCCTGGCGGTGTTTTGTGCTCAAGCCCAACCAAGCCTTGCTCCAGGAAGTCACTCACCCACTTATTTACACTGGTACGGCTCACCTTAAGTATATTGGTTATCTCAGAGCGATTATGTCCTCCACAGAAGTGGGCCAAGGCTAAAAGACGGATCCGCTTTTGTACATTTTTCTCTAGGCGTGCCAGACATCGGTGTTCGTGCATACTTCTAAGTTAAATCATTAATAAATTTAAGAAAGGGAGCCTGATGGCTCCCTTTCTAGCATTCACAACAATCGAATCAAATGCCTAGTTAAAGAGCGGTTGCTATTCTATATACATAAAATAAAATCAAGTTAAACCCAATGGTAAAGCCTTAAATAATCTCACTTTCATTGAAAACACTTGTTTACGCCTACGACCCGTTTTATAGAATAGGTCTAAGTTAAAAACTTAACTTAATCACTTATTCCGAAAGGGGAATTTATGGCGCAAATGATATTGAGTTTGATGTCAAAGGTTATCAAGATAATTTATTTGGCTCATGGGAAGTCACCGATAACGGTGGATGAAAATTTCGCATGCTTAAACTCGAAACTAATGCCAATATTACTCACATTGGTAATCATATTTATTTAGTCGATAATGACAATTTATTCGAAGTCGCATTTTCTTATTATTTCTAGTTTTTAAACTACGGTTCTAACAGTTTTTAGAGCCATTTTTGGTTGAGTGTTATGAAACGAAGAACATTTTTAACAGCAGCAATAGCCACAGTAATTTCAACTAAAGCTTTCGCTACTAACTTTATCGCTAATGAAGTTAAACCTTTCTCGGAGAGTAAGTTCAAAATACTAGCTCTAGTCTTCGATGATTATGAGACATTGGATTTGCATGGACCAATTGAAATGCTCGGTCATATGAAAGACGTTGAAATAAAGTTAATTGGCGCTACTGATATTGTTCCTTCTTATCAAGGACCGAGAGTTTTAACGAATCTTCCTTTAGTTATTACTGAATGCGACCTACTGATAATTCCTGGTGGTCTAGGCACTCGTAAAGAAATTGATAACGTTATCCTATTGGATTGGCTTAAAAGCCAAACAGAGGTATCAACCAAGGTCTTCTCGATATGCACAGGCTCAGTATTGCTAGCTAAAGCTGGCATCTTGGACGGCTTGAATGCTACCACCAATAAAATGGCTTATAGGTGGGTAACTAGCATTTCAAATAAAGTTAAATGGCATTCAAAATCTCGATGGGTAGATGATGGGAAATTCTTAACGTCATCAGGTGTATCTGCTGGAACTGATGCCGCCTTATACTTTATTAGCCAATTACGAGGGTTAGATGAAGCTAACCGAATAGAACGTTTAGCTGAATATAGTTGGAACTCTGACCGATTAAACGACCCATACTCAGTTAAAGAATAAAATAACAGCAGTAGCAAGTATAGTTGTTTGTTTATTAGCTTATTGGTACTGATAAACCAAGCCCATCAGCATTACCGATCCCACCATAGCCAGTGGTTGAAACTACTGACGGGTTTTACTTTACTGACTTGTCACTTATAGACGATCACCTTTTTATACGTGCAAAATAATTACTATTTACGCGTTCTGGGTTTTAGATTTTAATTTTCTTACTGTATTAATTCGCTCAAGATTAATTTAACCTCATGCAACTGGAGATCTTTCAATACAACATCGGTGGTTTTATACTCACGCTTGATGTCATAGGTCATTTGGTGGTTCACATAAATGCTTGCATTGAACTTTGGCACTACAACATCAAAATCAGTTGTGTCATTTCTGTTAACTCTGCTCATACTTTCTTCTGTCAATTTGTTAGTGAAGCAATTATCATAATCGGGTAATTACTAGTCATTACTAATGGGTGTTGCTATGAATAATGAAGCACAGATTCAACTCGGTAAGCTTCTGATAAATCAAGAAAAACTTTTGGACCTACTCGCTCAGAATCCGTCTGCTCTAGATGAGTATCCAGATCTCCAATCTCATGTAATAAAGAAACACCCAAACATTATTGCTTATAATAAAATGTCTAAAGAGCAACAATCTGATTTCTATGAAGCATTTGATGAGAGATTAGCATGGTTGGCTTTTGAATTAGCACAAGATTTGAAAATTGACTTTTTGACCCAAAGAGCTGCATTGTTATGTGGTGGTAATATCCAGAAAGTATCCAGTTTAACGATATCTGAAATCGGTTATGAACCATTAGCGAAGTATTTGAACATGCTTTCTGGTGCTGTTCAAGGCCACTTAGAGCCTAAACCAAGTTATCCATTTTTGGCTGAAAAAGGTCGATTAGACCATCAGTTTTGGAAAAATGCAGATAAAGCATTTGATGCATTTATGGATGGTTATGGGTCTCATTACAAATTATCGCTCTGGTGTGAAACGAACATAGGTACAAGAGCACCACAGTCAGCGCCTAAGTTCTTTAAAACATTTAGTGATCCAAGGAACATCCCTGAATGGATTGAATACTCAGGTAAGTAAAAAAAGGGGCTCAAAATGAGTCCCTACATTAACTCGCTAAATAGACCCACTCTTGACCTCATTTTGCAATACACTTTTCGTTATCAGCAGACTCGCTAGAAGGGCTTACAACCTGCTGTAAACAGCGTTAATCCTCTAGCCAATACCACTAGCCATTGCAATTCTCCTAACCAAATTGAGTAAAAATCATTGTAATCACAGTGAATTTGGCTTTATATGGATTAAATGACGTTAGCTAAAATTCCTTTGTATACCGAGATTGATAAATGAAAAATATTATTTGCGACATCGACGGTGTTCTGCTTCACAACAACGAGTTAATCCCCGGCAGCGACAAATTCATTCACCGGGTGCTGGAACAAGGTAACCCTTTGGTTATTTTGACTAACTATCCTGTTCAAACCGGCAAAGATTTACAAAACAGACTCGGCGCGGCGGGGATAAATGTTCCTGAAGAGTGTTTTTATACATCGGCCATGGCGACGGCAGATTTCCTCAAGCACCAAACAGGCAGCAAGGCTTATGTGATCGGCGAAGGTGCCCTCACCCACGAGCTCTACAAGGCAGGCTTTACCATAACAGATATCAACCCGGACTTTGTTATCGTTGGCGAAACCCGTTCTTATAACTGGGAAATGATCCATAAGGCGGCTCGCTTCGTCGTCGAGGGCGCACGCTTTATCGCCACCAACCCTGATACCCATGGTCCAGCGCATAGTCCCGCTTGTGGTGCCTTGTGTGCCCCAATCGAACGTATCAGTGGCCGCATGCCTTTCTATGTTGGCAAACCTAGTTCATGGATCATTCGCTCGGCGCTTAACCATATTGATGGCCACTCGGACAATACAGTGATCATCGGCGATAACATGAAGACCGATATACTTGCAGGCTTTCAGGCTGGTCTGGAAACGATTCTGGTCACCAGCGGCGTGAGTCAGCTCAGCGATGTCGATAAGGAGCCTTTCCGTCCTAACCATGTGTTCGCCTGCGCTGGAGACATAGATATCGTTTAAGGCTTTCTTATGCGGTAAATATTACGAAACACATTTCCCTGAATTAAAAACAAAGCCCACTTGTCAAAGTGGGCTTTGTTCATTCATGATGTGTCACACAAATTTCGTCTATAACAATAACTATAAATAGGACAATCAATGCGATTACTGCCTCCGGTATGTGCGCTAGCACTGCTTAGTGCCTGCAGCCAACAGCCAGCTAACACTCCAACCACTGTAACACCTGAAGTTAAAACAGCCGCCAACAGCTTGGCAAACACCCCCGTGAGTTTCGATGAAGCTCGCTTCAGACAAGATATCAAAACTCTTTCTTCCGATGAGTTTGAAGGCCGCGCTCCAACCACCAAAGGTGAAACACTCACCTTAAACTTCCTAACCCAGGCCTTTAAGGAGATGGGATTGGTTGGTGCTAATCATGGCGATTACCTGCAAGCCGTGCCGATGGTGACCTATACGGCCTCAGAGCAGCAAACTATCAGCTTCGGTGCTTTGGCACTGGAACACAGAAAAGATATCGTTTTGGGTAGCCGTCACGACAATGGCGGCGTCGATATTGCTAACGCGCCTCTGGTCTTCGTCGGCTATGGCATCAATGCGCCTGAATACGACTGGAACGACTACCAAGACATAGATATGCATGGCAAGGTTGCGGTTATTTTAGTCAATGACCCCGGATTTGCTTTACCCGACTCTGGTAAGTTTAACGGTAAGGCGATGACCTACTATGGCCGCTGGGACTATAAGTTCAGTGAAGCAAGTAAACAGGGAGCTCTAGGTGCCATCATTGTTCACGATACCGCCCCGGCCTCTTATCCCTGGTCCGTGGTTGAGAACAGCTGGACAGGCCCTCAGCAAGACCTGGTGGTCGACAAAGCTGAACAAGATAAGCATATAGAAGTTGAAGGCTGGATCACCCTGGATGTGGCAACCAAGGTCTTTGAAAAATCAGGTTTAACCTTATCAGATCTTATGAATAGAGCGGCCAGTGGCCCAATGAATATTCCTCTGAAACAGACGGCTAATATTCAATTTTCCAATACGGCCAGCTATGCCAACAGTTTTAATGTTGTCGCCACCCTTCCGGGAAAAGATCGACCCGATGAACAAGTGTTATTTAGCGCCCACTGGGATCATATCGGCAAAGATGAGAGTAAAGACGGCGATCAAATTTACAACGGTGCCCTCGATAACGCCTCGGGCACCGCAGGTATACTCGAAATAGCGCGTCAGTTTGCCAATCAAGCCAAGCTAGGCCAACCTCTTTCTCGCTCGGTCACTTTCATCGCCACCACAGGTGAGGAGCAAGGCCTACTTGGCTCGCGTTTCTATGCTGCCAACCCAATTTATCCCATCGATAAATCCGTAGCCGTATTCAACTTAGACAGTACCAACATATACGGCCGCACCTTGGATTACACGATCGTCGGCAAAGGAAAATCTGAATTAGAAAATTACCTTGTAGACGCATTGAAAACACAAAACCGTGTGGCAAAGGGCGAGAGTCGACCAGAATCTGGCGGATTCTTCCGCTCAGACCATTTCAGTTTCGCTAAGCTCGGCATTCCGGCAGTATTTGCCGGCGGTGGCAATGAACCCATCGATGAGGCTACGGCCCAGTACAAGGTCATGATGAAGGAAAAAATGAAGGGCTGTTACCACAACACCTGCGATGAATACCGGGAAGATTGGGATCTTAGCGGCGCCTTACAAGATCTGGCCATCTATTACAGTGCAGCAGAAACCTTAGCCAACAGCCAAGATTGGCCTGGATACTTTGCCGGAACTGAGTTTCACTCTCTTCGAGGAGCAAACACTAAGGCCTTGAGTGAATAATACCATTCCGAGTAAGTATCTGATCATTCAGCGGGAGTTCAAAGCACTGTAGGCAAGGCGAATGTTTGAAGCTAATAGTTATTCTCGGCAACAAGCTCCTGCGTTGCTCTACCTCCTGCATCCATGCAGTCGTATATCGAAAACATTCAACGTAGCATAAATGGCTTTGAAACCCGCACTGCGTGAGGCTCTCAGTGTTTACACTTCTGTGTTACATTGACTTAAAAGGGAATAATCATTTCCTCATCAATGTGCCTTGAATTGAAAAAACTGAGAGTCTCTGAACTGACCAGATACTTATATGGAATGGTATAATACCTTAACGCCAGAGACTAGCCACCAAGTTCATGGGTCACTTAGCTTCTCTATTTCATGATGATTTAAGAATGGCTCCCGCTTTCAGGGAGCCATTGTATTAGATGCCTCTATGCCTGTTTTAACGAGGGAAAAAACAACAGTTAACTCAGATACAGAGTAAAATGATATTAAGCAATTTCCACTGATAAAAAATCAATTTCAGCCACCCATCACATAGTGAAAACGAATTATCCACAACAAAAACTAACATTCACTAAATAAATCTTATTTTATTGACTGAATTAGTGAGTTAACAACCCTAAAAAACGCAATTTATCTCATGTTTTATCAATTTAGAGTTTGGCAAAAGCGTTAATTACTGGCACAGTAATACCCATTGAGATTTACAGCGATTTGTAGGAGCTAGAATATGTGTTCAATTTTTGCCATTTTAGATATTAAGTCAGACGCAACACAGCTGCGACAGGTCGCGCTGGAAATGTCGAAGTTGATGCGTCACCGTGGACCGGATTGGTCAGGGATCTACAGCTGCGACAAAGCCGTACTCGCTCATGAACGTCTTGCCATCGTCGATATCGATAACGGTGCCCAACCTCTGCTTAGTAGCGATGGAAACATTATTCTTGCGGTCAACGGTGAGATCTATAACCACAAAGAGCTTAAGGCCAAGCTAGGCGATAAATACGCTTACCAGACTCACTCGGACTGTGAAGTGATCCTATCCCTCTATCAAGAGTATGGTGTCGACTTCCTCGATAAGTTGAACGGAATATTTGCCTTCGTGCTCTACGATAAGACTAAAGACCTGTATCTGATTGGCCGAGATCACATGGGGATTATTCCTCTATACACAGGCCTAGACGCTGAAGGGAACTTCTACATAGCCTCAGAAATGAAAGCCTTGATGCCTGTGTGTAAGACCGTCGATGTATTTAAGCCGGGCCACTATTTATGTAATAAGGCGAGCACCACTGACGACGGTTATGTTCAATATTATCAACGTGAATGGCGTGATTTTGCGGCCGTGCAAGATAACCCAGCCAGTATAGATGAGATTAGAGATGCACTGGAAGCCGCGGTTAAACGTCAGCTTATGTCTGATGTACCTTATGGTGTACTGCTATCGGGTGGACTGGATTCATCGGTTATCTCGGCTATCACACAAACTTATGCTAAACGCCGTATCGAAGATGATGGCCAGAGCAATGCATGGTGGCCACAGCTTCACTCTTTTGCCGTTGGTCTTGAAGGTGCCCCTGATTTGATTGCGGCGAAAAAAGTCGCCGACGCCATAGGCACAATCCACCATGAGATCATCTTTACCTTCCAGGACGGTATCGATGCGATTAAAGATGTGATTTATCATCTGGAAACCTATGATGTCACCACCATTCGTGCCGCTACCCCTATGTACCTTATGGCGAGAAAAATTAAAGCCATGGGTATTAAGATGGTGCTATCGGGTGAAGGTGCAGATGAACTATTCGGTGGCTACTTATACTTCCATAAGGCCCCTAATGCACAGGCCTTCCATGAAGAGTTAGTGCGTAAACTGGACAAGCTGTTCATGTTCGATTGTCTTCGTGCCAACAAGTCGATGGCAGCATGGGGACTCGAGGCACGCGTACCCTTCCTCGATAAAGAATTTATGGATGTGGCGATGCGCATCAACCCAGAAGCCAAGATGTCTAAAGATGGTCGTATCGAGAAGCATATTCTACGTCAGGCGTTCGAGCACAAATTACCCAAAGAAGTGACATGGCGTCAGAAGGAACAGTTCAGTGATGGCGTAGGCTACTCATGGATCGATGGTTTAAAGGAGCTAGCAGCCGAGAAAGTTGATGACCTTCAGCTGGCCAATGCCAAGTTTAGGTTCCCTTATAACACGCCTGATACCAAAGAAGGCTACTACTACCGCTGTTTCTTTGAAGAGCAATTTCCACTGGATACTGCCGCAAAAACCGTTCCTGGCGGCAAATCGGTGGCTTGCTCGACTCCGGAAGCACTTGCTTGGGATAAGAGCCTCCAGGATGTCATTGACCCATCGGGCCGAGCAGTACAATCGGTTCACACCAGTGCCTATTGATCCGCTGACGATTCGCTGAGTGAGTCATTTGATTTTTACCATGCCGTGAACTGCAATTCACGGCATTTTTTTATGCAGGCCGAATCCTTAATACTACTCTGAATATGCGCTGATAACCTCTTCAATATCTTTGAGAATCTATCACAAATCACTCGAAAAATACCTAATACCACTCCAGATGTTCGCTGGTAAACTCTTCAATTTTTTTGATAAATAACCCGTCTTCATAAGCTGCCTCGACTGTAGTCGAAAGCATATCAGGCTCAATAGCCAGCTGATGCTTACGGCTAAAACCGAAATAGATAATGCGCTGCGGCTTAAATCTATAGGGGTGCACCTTAAACAGACTATTAAACTGAGCAAAGTCACGCCTGATACTCGGTAAAGTCATCTCAGGTACAATCAAGAGATCGAAGCGCCGTTTTGCCAGCATTACAATCGCAGTCTTGAGATCGTTAACTACCATCTTACGTAGATCGGGATCTTGATCGAATCGGTCAAAATAATGAGTATGGCGGGACACAGCGATTGTGTAGTCAGCTAACTGCTCGTAATGCTCAATATCAATATCGGGATCACGGCTAATAAACAGATAATGGCTGTCTTCCCGATAAGGAAGAAAGCTGGCATAAGCTTGCCTTTTCGGCTTCAAAATCAAACCAGCGACCACATCCACCTGACCAACTTCAAGCATGCGAAGGCATCTGGCAAAATTGGGGCTGGTCTTGATCACCAACTCATGTCCGATAAGTTTAGCCAACAAGTTCAAAGCCACCAGACTTTCTCCCGTGATCCCATCATCAGATATAATCTGAAACGGAGGATAATGATCGATGCAGGCTCGCATAGAAGGCGCAGCCCAGACAGGTAAGCCGAACATAAGAATAAAACACAGCCAACGTCGCATTTAGCTTACTTCCAGTTAGCGATTCACAGTACTAGTATAAGCCCGATTCAGGGAGTACAACGATCTCTGTCACCTAAGTTAGTGCCAATGCCTTGAAATAGTTTTGACGATCGATATCGAGAACTTCCATCGTCACACTATTTACGCCCGCAGTGAGTGTTGAGACCTTGCTATAAACCTGCTCCAGAAGCACCGTTTTCTGCTCATGGCTGCGACCCGGCATGATAGACAGACGAATATGAATGAAGCTGTTTTTAGGGTCATCGCCAATCAAAAAGTCATCGCATCTGTGGGCTCGGGTCTTGATTGCCGAAGTTTCAAACAGGCCTGAGTCTACAGCGCCTTGGTGGGTTGCTTTGACTAGCTTAGATATATCTATCTGCTCGGCGAGGGGCGCCGAATATTCGATCACGCAATGGGGCATAAATACTTCTCTGCAAAAATGGGGAAATAACGTTTGAAAGCGCGATTATTCTGACCAGATGGCAAATTCGTTACCGCTTGGGTCTTTAAAATGAAAACGTCTTCCGCCAGGGAATGAGAATATGGCTTTAGACACCTCTCCACCAGCACCTTCGACTCTTGCCATAGAAGCCTCAAGCTGAGAAGAGTACAACACCACTAATGGTGTTCCCTTAGCCAGATCGAAAATCTGTTCAGACAAATAGAAACCACCGGCGATACCAGCGTTAGTGAAACAGGTATATTCAGGACCATAATCGACAAACTCCCAGTCAAATACCTGTTCAAAAAACTGCTTAGTGGCAGAAATATCGGCCACGGGCATCTCTATGTAGTTAATCGCATGATGCGCATTCATGGTAATGTCCTGATCTAAGTACAGAGATTGCTAAGTTAGCAAATTCCCTTAATGATTGTCTACAGGCAAGATAATGGGAGCCTATTAGCTCCCATTATCTTAAAATTAAATCTTGATAATTACGCCTGCACAAGGGCTGCTATCAAACCGATAACACCACCAAAAACGCCGCCCCACACCACGAGCCAACCTAAGTGTTCTCTGATCATCTCTTGAATGATGTCCTTCACCAACTCAGGGGTCAACTCGTTTAACCTCTGACTGACGATCTCATTGATCTTGGTCTTCATGTCGGCCAACACATCGGGCTGCTCGAGCTCATTCTTAAGTAAGGTATAAAACTCTTCACTCTGAGAAATCTCGACCAAAGAGGCCTTCATCTTCTCGATAAATGGCTCTTTTAGCGGGGTGATTGCGTCTGTACCGCCAACCATGGCCAGCATTCCACCAAAAGATGACTGCTCAACTGTGGTCACCAGGGCATCAAATGCCGGTGTCATATCAACTTGCTCGATAACCGGTTGTAGATTAATAGGAGATTGGCTGCCACCTTGATCCGACAGGAAGCGATCGATATTCTCATCGGTAAAAAACTGCTTCATCATCAGATGTGAGATGCCGGCTTTGAACTCCTCGAAACGAGATGGAATAACGCCAGAGCCATACAAGCCTGGGACTTTTTCAAATAACATATGGATGGCCAGCCAGTTTGTCAGTGCACCGGACAGCGCAAATAATCCTATGCTCAAGACGATAGCCGATGAAAAATAATAGCCTAATGCCAGCAAGAGGGCCGCGATTAGGTTTGTGATCACACTCTTATTCAATCTGTTGCTCCAAAAATTAAAACAGCTACAAAACTCCTTATGATACCAATCCCACTAATAATGTGATCTTTCAGCGGGAGTTCAAAGCGCTGTAGGCAAGGCGGATGCTTGAAGCTAATAGTTATTCTATATCGAAAGCATCTAACGCAGTATAAAGTGCTTTGAAACCCGCACTATGTGAGCCTCTCAGGCATTCCACTTCTGCGTTGCATTAACTTAAAAGGGAACAACCATTTCCTCATCAATGCGCCTTGAATTGAAAAGCCTGAATGGCTCTGAACTGAGCACCTATTTAGTGAGATTGGCATAATATCATAGCCAGCTGAGTTTTCAGTAATTATGGAGGCACATTATTTCCGACAGGGCAACAGATAGCAGAGTGAATAGCGGACGTGCTGACTCAACAAATTTAATGACTTTATACTTGAATATCACAAATACCGAACCTACAGAGTAGAAAGAAGTAAGGACTCTATAGCTTAGACTCAAATAGAGCCAGAGTATCTATAGGCAAAAATCCATCGCCTTCTATCTTCTCCCGGCGAACCGCCAACACTTGAGTCTCATCGGCAAGCTCCTTAGCTTTTTTAACCAGTTCTGTGCCTATACCTCTTTTTCTATAGGGCTCAGCTACAAACAGATCGTCAAAATACCAGAGTGATTTAAGTAATAATGATGAAAATGAGGGGTAGAGTTGAATAAATCCGACGGGAACATCCACCAAAAAGGCAATAAATATCACGGAATCATTTTCTTGTAATCGGTATTCGATAAACTCTTTACAGGCAGCTAATCGAGAGTCCTGACCTAAGCTTTTCCTGTACTCATCAAATAACGGTGTCAATGACTGTAGATCTTCATCAGTGGCGATTCTAATGTGCATTTTCATTCCTTGAAATAATGTCTATTTATATGACTTACCGAATAATGACATGGATAACTTGTCATCAACTTCCCTTTCAGTTACATAACCTTAACACATAAATATAAATATGATCGATGAATTTTTTATAACTTAGAATATTTAAAAACCACAAGCTGAACTACACTTGGAACTTAATCTTTAATAAGAAAATATTTAACAAAGGACATTCCAATGGGCTCACCATTTAAGACTACGGGTACCTTGAGTTGGCATGAGTTGACATCAAACAATTGCAAAGATTCAATGGGCTTCTACGGGGAGATTTTCGGTTGGACATTTAAAAAAATGGACATGCCACAAGGCCCTTACTACATTATAGAGAATCAGGGGACCAGTATAGGTGGGATAGCCCCGAATCCCAGCCCCAATCTGCCGAGCCACTGGACGGGATACATCACAGTAACGGATGTGGACGAGGTTGCCATCAAAGCGAAAACCTTAGGAGGAGACTTACTATACGGACCCGAAGATATTCCCAATATCGGTCGTTTTTGCTGGATACAAGATCCTGCTGGAGCCATCATAGCCGCAATCACTTATCAAAAAGTCGACAAGTAATAGAATCAAATTTCATAAACTTCTGGACATACTTCTCAGGTCTTTATAATCAAATGAAAGCACATGGATCCTATTCAGAGGCACACCATTTAGAAATACCGACGCCTGGCCTCTCATAACGAAGTCAGGTTCTCCACAGAGATACACTCGATGTCGACTCTTGTTACCAGACAGTGTCTTCACAGGAAAGTGCATCATAGCGATGTCAAAAGGGTCACCTTGCTGTACCCGGCT
The DNA here is from genome assembly GCF_009377275.1 of Shewanella sp. YLB-07. Lineage (NCBI taxonomy): Bacteria > Pseudomonadati > Pseudomonadota > Gammaproteobacteria > Alteromonadales > Shewanellaceae > Shewanella > Shewanella sp. YLB-07. The sequence continues at coordinate 38,644 of NZ_VOQB01000021.1, forward strand.
CATGGGCTGAGCGTCATTTTTCTGTAATGTGGAGACACATCCGTGATAAGTAAAGTTTCTATGCTCTAACATGAGTTGTAACAGGCTTGAATGCTGATATAGGTCGGCATGATTTCTGGCACCATGATACAAGTTTATCTTTCCTCTATGGCCACTCTTAAGTGCATCGAGTGCAATTCCATATACAGGCCCTAGGCCAGTACCACAGGCAATCAAGCTGATGTCATCTTCAATATAAGCCTTAGAATAACAGCAGTGTCCCCAAGGTCCCTGTAGCAACAGTCCTTCTCCAACACTGGCATGATTAAATAACCAATCGCTGAACTGGCCATTATATTTCCTTTTAACATGAAGCTCGATAAACTCCCCAAAGGGATCATTGGTAATCGCATAACTCCGGGTTAACCCATCGAATCGGCGTAAATTGATGTATTGACCGGCACAATGATTGATCGTCTCAGATAACTTCAACTTAAGTTTTACCACAGAGTCTGATAAATATTGCTTCGAGTGAATTTGAGCCGAGATAAACAGGTCTTGCGCCAAAACAGATTTGAGTTTTAATCCTGATGTGGGCTTACATTGACACGCACAGAGATAATGATCCCGTTTCAAGGTTAAGGTTAATCCTCGCTGTGAACCTGTGGAAAGTTTACCATCCACATGCTTCACCAGACACGTTTTACATGACCCCTTCTTACATGAGTAATTAACTTGATGTCCTTCTCTGATCAAGGTGTCTAAAACTGTCTCATCAGATTGGGCATCGAAACCTTGACCATCGAAATAAAATCTTGTCATCCGTTCACTCTATATCCATTTTGGCTTACAGGGCTCAATTAGAGAGCAATAGTTTAAAACATTTATATAACACAGCCATCAAGTTAGCTAAAATACCTATTAACTGGAATATTCTTCGTGCAACTAAGTCAATAGGCCTCAAATGTCAAAACCATTCACCCAATTGGCAGTCAAATTTCGCCATCTCCCTAAGTATCAACGATACCTGGCTATTTTGTTGACTATTTACCTTATTTTCACCGCTGTACTCGGACTCTTGGTCCCCTATGTTGCTCATAAACAATTGCCCCAAGAATTATCGGCCGTGCTCAAGCGCCCGGTTATGCTTGAAGATGTCTCCATCAACCCATTAACTCTCAAGGTATCGCTGACTGGTTTTAGTGTTCAAGAGAAAGATAAGAGTAACTTCATCGGCTTCGGTAAACTGACCTTCCAGCTGGATTTCTGGCGTTCTATTATCAACGCAGCCCTCAGTGTGGATCATGTGACTCTGGACAAACCTTATGCCTTACTGGAGCGCCTCAACAAGCCTGATTCATTCACTTTTAATTTTTCAGACATCATCCAAGAACTTGCGAATAGTGGAGTCAATGAGACGGACATCGATCAACCAGAAACACCGAGCGGCCTCCCTCATATCAAGGTTAAAGATCTGTCCATCCTAGATGCTGAGCTGCTCTACACTGATAAGGTCACCGATAGCCGCCTCCACTATCCCGCCATGACTCTTCATTTGAAAGCGTTCGACACCCTAAAAAGTTTTGATAGTAATGGAAACGGCAGTAACCAATTTTCAATACGCTTTGTAGGCAAAGATGGGGGAGAAATTGCCACTCAAGGTAAGCTGCAGCTATCTCCGTTAAACATCATAGGTGAACTGCAACTCACGGCAATTCAATTGCCACAATTTTGGTCATTCATTGCCGATGATGTCCAAGCTAGGCTAGATAGCGGTCAGTTTAGTTTTAACACCCATTTCGAAGTCCTAGCTCAAGCAGATCTGGCCCTTCAACTGCTCACCCAAGATGGCCAATTCTCTTTGGAGAATATCTCTTTCGTCGATGATCAAAGCCCATTGCTGTCACTTCCTCTATTGAGCTTAAATGGCATCAGTCTCAACTTAGCCGATAAGCAGGTCAAAATTGCCAGTGTGGAGACAGAGAAATTATCTCTTAACGCTAGCCTGACAACAGAGGGGCTGGATATTCTTCCCCTATTTATGCCTGTTAACTCAGGCGAGAAGCGCTCCCCTAAGTCGTCACAATCTTACGTACAAGAAAAAACAGGCCAAGACTCTGAGGACAAACAGGCCGCCTTAGACTGGTCTGCGATCATTACCAGTGTAGCGGTTAAAGACTACGATCTAAACTTGGTAGATAATCGACTCACAGACAATACCCCTTGGCGAATATTCCCGTTCAATCTGAGCACAGGCGAGATACGCTCAAATCTCGAATCTCCTATAGAATTCCGCTTAGACTTGGCCATAAACAACAGAGGCACATTGCAATCATCTGGCTCGGTGGATGCCAAGCAAGAGACATTGAAAGCCGACATCGCCTTGTCTAAATTTGATCTTAGTCAGATCCAAGCCTACCTGCAGCCATACATTAATATCGACTTAAAGCAGGGGGAACTTAATACCAAGGGCAGCCTCACAGCTGGATCAGATAAAGCGATCTATTTCTCCGGCGATATTAAGGTCGACGAGTTATTGGTGAAAGATAATCTGCACAAAAAAACCTTAGTCAAGTGGCAATCTATGTCAGTAAATCGACTCATTCTAGATCAAGGAAAAAATAAATTATCCATAGAGAGCGTCGATTTCACCAAACCTTACGGGCGCATCATCATTGCCGAAGACAAGAGCACCAATATCCAAGCCCTGCTGGTAAAATCTTCTTCTGAACAATCAGCTAATATACCAAATAAACCAGCGTCAGAGTCTCAAGCGCCTCTCGAAATAAACATAGGCCAGATACGTTTCAATCAAGGCTCTACCTTCTTCGCCGATAACTCTTTAACACCTAACTTCGCCGCCAGTATTGAGCAATTAGAGGGCAGCATAGACAAGTTATCATCCACCGCTAAGCGTCCCGCCTCGGTGGACATCAAAGGCAAGATAGATAAGTATGCCCCGGTCACACTCAAGGGAGATCTTAACCCTCTACTGGAGATGCCCTATCTGGATCTTGCACTCAATTTCAGCAATGTTGAGCTGACATCGGTTAACCCCTATTCCGGCACCTATGCCGGTTACTATATTGATAAGGGGCAAATGTCTCTATCACTGAACTATCAACTGGAGAACAATAAGCTCAAAGGCAGTAATCACCTGGTGGTGGACCAACTCAAACTGGGCAAGCCCAGCGACAGCAGCCTGGCAACCACCCTGCCAGTCACCTTAGCCATCGCTCTACTGCAGGATAGACACGGAGTCATAGATCTAGGCTTAGATGTCTCTGGCGATCTAGACTCGCCGAGTTTCAGCTTTGGCAGCATCATCATGACGGCATTTACCAATGTGATCACTAAAGCCGTCACCGCTCCTTTCAGCTTACTGGCGGGCCTCTTTGGTGATGATGAACAGCTAGATAAGATAGCGTTTGAACCGGGTCAGACGCAGATCTCAGCCGATGAGCAAGAGAAGCTTGCCATACTGGCCAAAGCCCTACTCGACCGACCTAAATTAACCCTGAGCATAGAAGGAGCCATCGATGCAGTTACTGATGCCCGGATCCTCAAGGAGCAAATTTTACGCCAAAAACTGGCGAATTTAAGCCAAACAGAGATAGAGTCTCTGCCAAGTGACCTCTCGGCCAGTAACTTCCCAACAGAAGGGTCACTATCAGATGCACTGATAAGCCTGTATAAAAATGAGACAGGCTTGAGCGCGAGTGAACTAAAACTCAGTATTGAAAAGGAACACACAAAAGAGGCTGAACTTGACCAAGAGAAGCTGCAGACGCTATGGCACATCGCCTTATATAACTTCAGTTTAAACAAACAAGTTGTCGATGATGACATGTTAGGGACCTTGGCCAGTTCTAGAGCAAGCGCGGTAAAAACACATCTGGTCGAGATCAATAAAATACCGCCGTCGCGAATTTTCCTCCTGGACAGCCGAATCGATATTAACCACGGGGCACAGGAAGCCCTGCTTACATTAGGTGCCGATTAAACAAAGATTCAATATTGAGCAGACATGAGTTACACTCTTGCCGTTTTCAGACTTTATCAGAGGTAGCTCATGTTTGTTGTTCGTTGGCTTTTAGGCCGTATCATACTTACTCTTAATTTTATCTTCACTCCCAAGAAACGTAAGCGTCCTTCGGATGAGCAAGCAAAAATTGATAATGAAACTGAGTTGCTGACCCTGTATCAATACAAGGCTTGTCCATTTTGCGTGAAAGTTCGCCGCGCCGTGCGTCGCCAGGGCCTGAATATTGCCACAATTGATGCTAAGCAAAATGACCATCAGCAAACTCTCGTCGATCAAGGTGGTAAGGCTAAGGTGCCCTGTTTACGAATCGAAGAAAATGGTGAAACACGTTGGATGTATGAGTCTTCGGATATTATCAATTATCTAGATACCCGTTTCGCATAACCTACGGCTTCACTATCTCTTAGGCAGTAACATCATTTCAGATTGAGTTACTGCCTTAATTTTTCTCCCCCACATACCTATCAAGCTTTCTCAGCATTTAACTCACCAGTCTTAGATATTATCCATCGCTTAAGGTCACGAGTCGCTAACGTAAAAAAGTGTATATCATGCTGCGCCCTCGGCATAATTACGCTATTCTGCCTTAACAGCTTGCTCCGCGGCTTAAATTTCTACCTTGTTTATGGATTAAGAAATCAAATATTGCCGCCGAGAAATCATACTAATAAGAACACATAAATCTGATGCGAAAATGCCTAATAAAAACCTTGTCCACCTTGTTTATCTTGAGTGTTATCGCCGGATGCGCAGGAAAAAAAACTGACCCCAGTGACTTTGAAGGCAAAGTCAAAGATAGATTAAAAACAGATATACGAAGTAACGGTACCAAGTTATTTACTTATAAAGCCAAGCTCGCCTCCTCAAGTGACTCTATCGACCAAATGCCCCATCAACAAAGAGTGGAGCAAGCCAAATGGAGTAAACGATCTCGCTCTCGTCCCTACGAAGTCGATCTGACTGATTGGACCCAACAGATAGAACTCGGCTTATCTAAGACATTAGACATGACAGGCTATTGTCGTGAGGGCTATATGGAATTAAGTCGGCTTATCGAAGCCGATCGCGGCGAAATTCGCGGCGAGTGTAACGAAGGTGCGACCCAAGCAGATAGAGACAAATTTTCCTCTTAGCTACAAGTCACCTCGTTTAAGCTGTAAGACTTCAAGCTTTAGCGGCATAAAGTGAAATGGGGTCAAGCACTATGAATTGACGAGAAACCCGTCTTTTCTAAACAAATAACATAAGTATTGATGCTGTGACTGGATTGGTGATGTAGATTAAGTTAAAATCCGCGTCCGGTTAATATCTGCCACTATGAGTGCCAGATCAGTCAAACAGTTCGGTAGAGAGCAATGAATAAAAAACAAAAGATGATCAAGCTAACGGCAAAACGTGCCAAGGCTCGTAAAAATAAGCACACAGCTCCTACGATTAAGAAATATATATCTAAGTCTGACCGAGCTAAGATGCTAGCCCAAGAGGAAGCTGATTCGGCATTGACAACCACTGCAGATAAGAATCCTGCCTCTAACAAAATAGACGCCACAGAGTCTGATGTTGAAACCCAAACTAAATAAGCGGTATTCACCAACATAGCGTTTACGCATTCATCAAAAAGGGAGCCATGGCTCCCTTTTTGTTTGTCTATAGATTAACTTGCTTTATGATCTGAAACTTTTAGTGCCTCAGTCACTTGATTACTCGCCTCGCAGTCTTGCTCTTCATTAATCTGAGCCATCTGAGCACATGATGATGAGAGAGGATTGGGACTACTCGGAAGTAACTCTTCATCTAACGGGTCTATGCCATTCGCTGATGTTTCGTTACTAATTCCTGTATCATTGAGGCAAGCCTGTTTCACTTTTTCAACCAGAGTATAGGCAGTAATAACACCCAAAATACCGAAAATAACACTACCAATAACCTGTCCTATCAATACCCCTTCGACCCCTCCCCACTTAGCGCCAAAATAGACGAAAGGTATGGTGCCTATCGTAGCCTTCCCCACGTTTAAGAAGGTCGAGTATTTAGCCTTACCCAGATTATTAAACGAAGCATTAGCCACAAAAAGAGCCCCGGAGAACACAAAAAATACCGCTATGTAAGTACAGAAGAAACGAATAAGCTCTGCACTTTCCCCCTGCATACCGAAAACAAAAATAATCTGATCTTGAAGTAACATGAGTATCACGGAAACACTGACCACATAAAGTACGCAAAATTGCAGCGCCTTGGTAAGGCTCTCCCGCACTCGTTCAAATTCATGAGCACCAAAATTCTGACCGATAATAGGCCCTACCGCCCCAGACAGCGCGAATATCATGCCAAATGACACAGGAATAATACGCCCTAATACGGCCCAGCCCGCCACATAACCATCACCGAAATCGGCGATGGCTCGAGTAACGACAGCATTACCTATAGGCGTCGCGACATTGGTCATCATGGCAGGCCCGGCGATGGCAAAAATGGGCTTTAAATCGGCGATAAAGCTATCCAATTCAAACTGACCAAAGAGCTTGTGCTTAACGATAACGCCACGTGCAGCCACCAACATAACCGCCAGCCTAGCCAGCACAGACGCCACAGCCGCGCCCTCAATCCCCATGCTCATGGCGAAGATGAAAATAGGGTCTAACACCAGATTGACACCACCGCCAGCTAAGGTAGACATCATAGATAACTTAGCGTCTCCAACGGCTCTTAGCGCCGCTCCCAGTGCCATGGCCAAACTGATGAAAGGCAATGAAGGCACCAAGATATACAAGTAATCTGCGGCAAGCTCGGCAGTATGGCCCTTGGCACCAACCAGAGCCAAAAGTTCAGGAATAAAGAAGGTCACCACGGCAGATACGATCACCGATATTATCAGGGTGACAATGGCGCTATTAAGCAATAACCGCTTGGCGACATCCAATTGTTTAGCGCCTATGGAGCGTGATACTAATGCCCCAAGTGCGATGGAAAGTCCTATGCCTATTGATGTGGTAAAGAATGAAATGGTGCCGGCGTATCCCACAGCTGCGGCCAGTTCCAACTCACCCAACAGACTTAAGAAGAAGATATCAATCAAGTCGACCACAAAGAGCGCCGAGATCCCTACGGCCGCGGTGGAACTCATCACCAGAATATGGCGCATGATTGGGCCTTGAACAAATTTAGCTGTGGTCATTTCTATCCTTGATACTGTCTTACCGATATTAAATTAACTGGACTCGTCATTCCCATAGAAATTAAAGCTCTCTTTCTAATTCACCACCGCAGTGATCACAAAATAACGCGTCATTCTCGTGACCATTCTTCAGGCAGTTACTGCAACGGCGCAGATCTTTGCTGCGGCTTATCTCTTGTGATATTTCGGCGGTTAATATTCCGGTAGGGATCGCAATAATGGAATAACCAAGCAACATGGTCAGGGCTGCTATCGCCTGTCCTAAGTTGGTTCCAGGGGTAATATCGCCATAGCCCACAGTAGTAATGGTCACAATCGTCCAGTAGATCGACTTAGGGATCGAAGTAAACCCGTTCTCGGGTCCCTCGACCACATACATAATGGCACTAAGCACCATGACTATCAGGCTAACTGAGAAAAAGAAGATAAATACTTTACGTCCAGACTGTAGCATAGCTCGGAGCAAAACATTGCCTTCGCTAAGATATCGTAACAATTTTAATACACGGAATATTCTAAATAGTCTTAGTATTCTGATAACCAGAGTAAAACTGGCTCCAGGGAAGAATAATGCCAGGTAACTTGGCATCACAGAGAGCAAGTCCACCACTCCGTAGAAACTTCGTGCATAGCGTACCGGATGAGCGGAGCAATAGAGCCTCAACAGATATTCGAGAGTGAAGATAATGGTAAAACCCCACTCCAGAATACCGATGATCTCGCCATACTGCTCATGAATACTGGCAACAGTATCCAGAAATACCAAGGCCACACTGAGAATGATGCAGACCATTAAGGTAATATCAAAATAGCGCCCAAGTTTAGTATCGGTACCGAATATGATCCGACGAAGTTGATGGCGTATCGAACTGCCATTATCTGATGATTTCTCTTGATACATGTAAACGAACTTTCCTCATCTGCTTAATTTGGATGTGCAGGTAATGATCACGGCGAGCTTTCCTCTGCCTCAATCACGATTATACTTAACTCTGAATAAGCTGAGTATTTTGCCACTTCTTTTTCACAATACCAAACAGATACCTCAAGTCCTGTGCTTATTGCCAGATTAAGGTATTATAAGTCCACGAAACTCAAATAATTGATGAGCTATTATTTTCCGATGCACCTATTTTTTTCTGTAGCGATACTGACACTTTTTGCAGGTATCTCTTTGCCGGCCTCGGCAGTATCTTCGATGCAAAACTCATTATCGAGCTCGACGGTTGTGAACATAGGTAAGATCGATCTCGTCGTAGTGACAAAGTCGACCTCGACCATGGCCTTGATGCGGGACGGAAAAGTGTTACGGCGCTACCACGTAGCTCTGGGAGACAGGCCCCGAGGCCATAAGCTCCAAGAGGGAGACCAAAGAACACCTGAAGGGCGTTATACCTTAGACTATAAAAAGTTGGATAGTGCTTACTACCGAGCCATACATATCTCCTACCCTAACGAAGAAGATCAATTACGTGCCAGTGCCTTAGGTATTCAACCCGGCGGCCAGATAATGATCCACGGCCAGAATCCAGGGTCTTCTCTCAGCACCGAAGAAGCGCAACAGTACAATTGGACCGATGGTTGTATCGCCATCACTAATCCGCAAATGGATGAATTGTGGCGCGCCATAGACGAAGGCACGCCCATCGAGATCTTGCCTTAACCTATATTGCTATTGGGATCATCACTAAGCATGACAAACGCTATATCTGAGCAGGTCTTAATCGATACCTGGCCAATTTTCTGCGACAGAATAACCACTTTCCTACAGGAGCTTGGACTCAAGCAACTCAAGTTAGCCTGCGACCACACAGCATTAAGAGTCAATACAGTTGAGGCCGCCGAGGCGCTGAGTGTTTATTTCCAACGCCAGGGAAAAGTCATTTCCAACAACATCATCAATGGTCGGCCTATCTTGATTTTTGAGCTTAATACGCCACTCATCATGGGACAGATGAAGATTGATTGCGTGGAGCTTCCTTATCCGGGCAACAAGCAATACCCAATCGAAGGCTGGGAACATATCGAACTGGTATTAGCTTGCACCGCCACAACGTGTGATGAACTTAAACAGCAGCTATTAGACATGGCGCCGCAACTTGCACCTGTGTTATCCGGACAATCAGCTATCAAGGTCAAGATGAGCTCACCTCAGGGAGAACATGAACGCTTGGCAAATCCTACCATCGCCTTCAAGAAAGATGATATCTGTATCAAGATTCATCCCCACGGTATCAAGGCAGTTATCGAGTCTGAGCGTCAATAGAGTCTGGCAGATCGTTTTAAAAATAAAGAGGTGAGCCATTGGCCCACCTCTTTATTTCACTCACTTTAATGCATCACTAACGGCTAGAACCTGTAGTGCACTGACGCCTTGATAGCACGACCGTCGCCAAACATGGCGCTGTTGTTACAGCCACCCCTGAGATAATCGGCATCAAACAGATTATCGACATTCACTCGCAAAATCGCTTCATGCTCATTGGCAAGACTAAAGGTATGGCTATAGCCCATATCGACTTTCACATAGGCTTGTTTCAAGAAGTCATTAGGTGTATCCCCATAACGCTCGCCCACATAAACGGCCCCAATGGACAGTTGGCTGCTTTCGGTCACATCGAAGTTAAACCAAGTACTGGCACTGAATTGGGGGGTATCTTTGGCTCGCTTGCCTGCATAAAGAGGATCATCGACAATCTTGGCATCGAGATACATCATAGAGGTGAGTACCGACAGTCGTGTCGTCAGCTTGCCTTCGGCCGAAAACTCTATTCCCTGGTGACGGGCCTTACCATTTTGAGTAGTAATAGGCGGCTTCCCCTTCCCATTCTTGACAGTAACCACCTTGTTACTCTTCTCAATAGAAAATAGCGCAGCAGAAAGAAACAGGCTAGCATCGAAAAACTCACCCTTAGCGCCAATTTCGAAAGACTGACCACGCTCGGCATCCAGCTTTTTTCCGTAATTGATATCGTCTGTATTAGAGACAGGATCTTTAGGCTCGAAGCTTTCACTGTATGTCGTATATATGGATGTATTCTCACTGGGATGATAAATCAAACCCAATTTCGGCAAGAGATTGTTGTGTGTAGCCTCCTGAGTCTGCTCCCTGTCAAACCTCACACCCGCTAACAGGTGCCAGCGATCACTAAACTCAATCATATCTTGTACATAAACCCCATAGGTTTTCCGCTGCACCCGGGTCAGGGCATCGCCATTTCGATAATCCAATTCATCGGGCCTGCGAATGATCTGCTCATCGTTCATACTGATCCTACCAGCTATCTTCATTTTCTTTTGTTTACCAGAGCGATCGTAATCCACCATGCTAGTTCCCATCAACAGCCTATGGTGAATATTTCCGGTATAAAATTCGCCTTTGAGATCGAAGAATGCCGTCGACACATCAAACTTCTCATAGGTATCTCGCCCACGCAGTTCATAGGTCCCTTCCGCCAAATCCATTTTCTGTATCTTGCCATAGAGACTCTCCAGGCTTTGTCTTTCATGGCGTTGCTGGTTATAGCCCATCTGTATCGACCAATCATCGTCAAGATGAGAATTTAAGCTAAAGCCCATGTTCTCAACGGTCGACTCTCGCGCGGACCAGGGCATATCCCAGATATAACCTCGTTTCCCGGCGAGTTCATACTTACCCGTTTGCTCATTTTTAAGGTGCTGGGGTCCCATGTCTAATGCGCCTTCATCTCGAGTGCGGTCGTAATTAAGACTGAGAGTGGTATCCTCGCTGAGGTCGGCCTCCAACATCAGAGCACCGACAAAGCGTTCCTGGCCCGCATAGCTGCCATCTTTGTATTTGCGCCAGCCATCTTGGAAAGACTTAGACAAAATTGCTCTCGAACGTATACTTCCTGATGCATTCAAGGCCCCGCCCACATCGAGTATTGATTGATTGAATCCAAACGAGCCAAACTCCTGCTGAAAACTAAATTGCAGTTCTTCTTGGGCCTTTTTTGTCACCATATTGATCATGCCACCGGGAGTCGACTTACCATAGAGCAAGGCTGAAGGGCCTTTCAGAACTTCGATACGCTCATATAACTCTATGGGTTGAGCGTAACGTGACAGATGAAACTGCCCATCTCGCAGATAACTTTGATCTGGCTCTAATATAAAGCCTCGCATATAGAAGCGCTCACGATTACGACGAACATTCCCAGAGGACACACTGGCATCATTTTTTAAAACTTGCCCTAAGCTTGTAGCACGCTGCGCCTCAATTAACTCCTTACTATACACAGAGATTGAGCCTGGAGTCTCCAGTTGGCTGATGTCCATCTTCATGGCCGAGCTGTTCGTAGCAATAGGCTGTTTAGTTCCCATGACGCTAATAACTTCAATATTCTGATGATCTTGATGTGCGTAGAGATAAAAAGGGCTGACTGCTGCAATTACAGCCAAAAATGACTTATTTTTAGGGAACATGAAGGAACCGTCTGTCTAGTAATGCTTATCATTCTAACTAAGCGGAAATCACTAAGCCTTTGTAGACGTCTTACAAATGCTTAGTAAAAACAGCTTAAATAGACTGCTCCCATAAACACTTTATGAAACTACATTTTATGAAACCACAGGCCATAAATACGACCATACGTAGATGTCTTATTACCTTGCTATGTTTTTCAATTTTTTACTTACTCACTCATGCACCGGCTTTCGCCAGCCCACTGGTACACTGGGACAGCCATGAAGGAATAGATAGACTCGAAAAATCTGCAGTGAAGAATGATTTTTTTGCGTTAGCGACCCATTTCGAAGGCCAGCAAAATAAGGTCTATTGTGGCGTTGCCTCTATGACAGTGATCTTAAATGCCCTGCGTGTCGGCAGAGATGAGCATGTGATCACCCCAGATGAGTCCATCATAGCGCCGCAAGACAGAGGTTATTTCCCACAAAACAACTGGAGCCCGTTATTCGAGCGATATACCCAAAATACAGTGGTTGACCTCAGCCCTAAAACCAAACTCGAAATCATGGGTAAACCCAGAAAAGAAAAAGAGAAAGGACAAGCCAGCGATTATGGACTGGGGTTATCCGATTTAGCGGGCCTAGCTAAAAACCATGGTCTCACAGCCCACGCTTATTTTGTAAAAAACGCAGTCACACATGCGGAGCAAAAGGCGAGTCTTATCGACGCACTTGCGAGTCAAGATACCTACGCCATCGTCAACTATTCACGTGTAGTATTGGACCAAGCTGGTAGCGGTCATTTCTCACCTGTGGTGGCCTACCATAAAGCTTCAGACTCATTCCTTATCATGGATGTATCTAACACCTTCCAAACCTGGGTATGGGTAGATTCAGATAAGATCTTTGAAGCTATGAGCATAAAAGATAATGGTAATTCAAGAGGATTCCTAGTGGTGTCGGAGGCTTAATAACCTTACCACTGCAGGCTATGTAACTGAGATCATAAGGTAAAGGTAAGCTGAAAATCGCGTACTGATTATCGAGTTTTGAATAATAGCCCTATTAAGTCATAAAAAATGAGCTTGCCAACAGGCAAGCTCAGACTCAATTTTACACCGCTAACCAGGGCGATAATGGAATGTCTAATCCAGGATCTAATAACTGAGGTAATTTTTCTCGCCATTGTTTTCCTTGCTGAACAAAACCATTCACTAAGTTACAAAAACGTACACCATTCATGTCCGTGATCGCACGTTGAGTGCATAACTTTAGAGAATTATGCTCCAAAGCAAACCAACAGCCTTTCATATCACTAATGGAGAAATTTTTCGTCATTATATGTTGATACGCCTCGATAGTAAGACCCTCATTCATACTGAGCAGCTCGCAATGAAGGATTATCATCTCACTATTTTTAGGTATTTCAATAATGGCGGCCTCTTGACCATCATGATCATAGAGAGCACAAATGCCAGTTTTTATATCCAAATGACTTCCTACTGAATCACTTAATTCAGAAAAGAGTTCTTTTATCTTAGTTTCAGTATGATGCATTAACTTACTTCTTATTTAGGCTTATTGATTTACTTTTATCGCTTATATTACGCTCTGCTTTCAGTCACAATTTCCCATAAGTGGTGATTTATACTTTCACTCGTTCATGGAGATTTAGAGCTTTTTTAATTTTAGTGCCCAGATTTAGTCCTGAATCGGCAGTTTGCACGAAAGGCAGGTCGGTCCAAGAACTCATATGGTCTTCCCACCATGGGAGTGTTTGTTTCTCAAGAAACTCATTAAAATACGCTTTTGCGGAATTGAGTTTATCTTCACTAGTTGGATCCGCGTCATAATTGCTCATGGCTTGATTAAATTCATCAAATAATGACTGAGCCTTGATTTTATTAGATTCATCAGGGGCTTTATCGACCAACTCACTCAAGAAATGCTGCGCTTCTTTATGGATCTTATGTGCTGGGTCTCCAAGATGGCGGAATATTTTTTGATACTCGACTTTGTTTTTACTTTCAAAAGCTTGCCATTCTTTATTGGCTGGGTCTTTGCCTGAATTACGGAAGAATCGATTGTAACGTACCATGCTATAAGTGAGATCTTCAGTGCCTAACGTTTCACTGGATACTGTGGTTTTACTGTAATTGACACCGAGATTAGCTCCGACATTGACCCCAGGTACCACCATTGCTGCAGCGCCTAATCCAGCCCCTGCCGAAACGGAACTTAAATGACGAATAAATTGACGTCGATAACCTGTATCTCCTTCAAACTCAGCTCCTTTTGCGTAGTTAGGTTTAAAGAAACGAATCAGCACAGTTCCCGATTTACCACCACTTAAATCAGGAGAAAAATCAAATTCTTGAGGCAACTGCACTCCCTCTTTTGCCGCAGCTTCATTAATTTTTGCAGTAATGCTGGCTTTATCAATAACGCCTTGTAAGGAGCCAGATACCGTCCATGTTAGATTGAGATCGACATAGCTACCTGCACGTATTCGACTAGGGTGAATACGTTCACGTTGCAATACATCTAACTGAGCAGAAAAGGGGCCAGCCGACACATTGATCCCTGTTTTACTGTCTGTGATTTTTAAATAAATTTGCTGTTTAAATGTCGCAATTTTATCTAAACGTTGCTTGGAATATTCTATTGATGGAGACTGGGTTTTCATTGCAACATTAGCAATTAACTCCATTTTACTCGTTTGTTGTTCAGTGGTTAATGCCTTTGACTGAGGATCATCTGCCATTGCTTTATGCGCTAAATAAGCATGAGATGCGTTAGCAAATTGCAAAAACTGATGACGTCCAATGGCTCCCCAACGGTTTTCAATCGTATGTTTGTCTATTCTGTGTTGCTTAAGGACGCTTGAGTCTGCATTTTTTTCTGATTTCAAATAATCATATTGTTGTACTGTTTTATAATAGCTATCAATATCTTGTGATAAAAGTTTCAAACCTTTAGTCGCACCGTTTGAACTTGAAGAATAAGCGGTGATCGCCTTTGCATGCTGAGTCAGATTGGCGGGTAATTCTTTCAATTTATCTGCATTATTTTTAATGACATCATAAAACTGACTAGGCACAAACTCATAAATATTGGTGACTGATTTTTTATGGCTTACCGTCGCCCCAGCAGCGAGTTTTAATCCCGCCTCCCCAATATTGACAGTCATCCCTGCATTAGCCTCTAATTTAACTTCTCCCGTCCAGGTATTATAATGTCCCATCAGTGGCTTACTTCTTTCAGGGGGGGTGGCGTTCACGTTTGTTTTTATATCTAACACCGTTTCGAGTAAGTCATTTAAACGATGCTGACTATTTACCGCTTGTTGGCGCTCGTATTTTATATTTTTTAATTCGGAGCCTAAATTAAAAGGAAGATGACTTTTAACAAAATTTTCTACCTTATGGTTTTTAGAGCTATCAATATATTCACGACGATTAGCCCGATTAAGCTGATGTCCTTTTCTATCGACGTATTGTTCGACACTATCATATTCTTTAAATTGAGTATTAGTGTGACTAAATTGAGCATTGGCTCCCAATTTTGCACCGATTTGGTCGGTGAGCTTTACTTTTGCACCCGCTGCAACACTGACGTGACTGCCCGTTGTTGAATCTTTAAAAAAAAGCGTCTCGTCGTCAGCCGATAAACCTGTTGTTCTTTGGCCTCCGACAGATAACTCAGCATAAGGGCCAACAGACCCGGTTCCCCCCAAGGCAGGCAACAAACTTACCCCAGAGCTTACGCCAACTGAAAGGCTTCGGGTTTCTGATGCTCCCGGGGTCCCCAAAGGCGCTAATTGTTGTTTTTTTTCTGCGTTTAACTCTTGATTTTTTAGTGTTATCCAGCCACTTTTCATATTTTGGCCGAGTAAGGAACAAATTTCTTTTATATCACCTTTAGGTAATGTTTTTGCCAATTTTTCAAGTTGATAGGATAACTTTGCGGTATCATCTATAGATACAATCCCTGTCGGCTGCGGGGGGTTACCCATGATAGTTAATATTGATGAAAGTGGCTTGTTCGTCGCAGTGTTTACAAGGTTTGAACTAGTGATATTCTCATGTAACTTATTAATAATATTAGCTAGTTTTTCGGTAATCAGCCTGCCGTCTGCGTGTAAATCACTAGCCAATGTTGAGGACGTTAACCCAGTTAAATGCTGTTCTTGCATCCCACTTTGTTCTAGTGTTGAACTAGTGGATTGTATCGAAGCAAGTGAAAGTGGCTTTTGAAGTACCCCTGATATTTTTAGCGTACTAGCAGGCAATGCATCATGAGATGTGACACTGGTTCCAGCAGTTCCAGTTATGGTGTGCAGATTATTAGTTATATTTATAGGCATTAGCGTCTCTTCCTCCAGGTATCCGTCTTTTTTAATGATATATAACTAAAATCATGTCATTTATTGCATACAGAGCAAGAAACAAATAAGCAACAATGAATAACACGCAAGTTATTATTTAATCACAACCCCTTTATATTTGTTTTTTTGCGGAGGGATAATCTATCAATAAAAGTTTTATATTTTTATGTTTCACATACCTGTTTATAATAAAACTGACAATACAACGAAGAGTTTACCTAGCCTTACTCAGCACTAACGACAGATACATAAGGTCCTATACTTATATTTTTAGATGCTGATAAGATTAAGTCTCAGTACACAGAAATGACACTAGGTGTTTTGTGGATCAGAAAAAAGGATTGGCAATACTTCATCGGACTCTCACTTATCAAGTATCCCATACAAAACAGGATGAGACAGACCATGATAAGCGAGTATCACTGCACCGACATTGACTCAATTTCCAGCGACTGGCCCTTTAAACCTAAATTTAAGCGAAACTAAGCCAATTAATGTCAAACTTAGCACTAAGTAATTAACGTATTAGATAACAGATGAATGGCCAAGCTTAAACATACCAGTAAACAGATTATAGATACCCAGCTGGCTATATTCGCTTTTGACATCATGACACCAACCCTTTGGGAAATAGCAAAGTCTTCTCCTCCCCAGCTACGTAACTTCAAGTCAAAGCATAAGCTCAAAAACAGTAGGTGACTGGCTGTTACTATACGGGCATGAAAGAAGTCGTCAGCCATGACAGCAACAATAAATGATGCCATATGCACCAACAAAATAGTGAGTTTAGGCAGTATATGGCGATATTCACTCAAAATAACTTGAGCAAGCCAAGCAAGATAGATACCTTTTAATTGCCAAGGTACTTGTGAGCCAAAAATCAACAAGTTCCCATCACCTAAAAGCTCGGTTTGATTGCCATTGAATATCCACACAGCAATAGCGACTGATAGGCACAGTGAACTCGGTAATGAGTGAAAGGCTTTCTTTTTAATTTGAACGGCAATAAAACCGCCAGCTTGAAGGATAAAGAAGACGACAAACAATATATCTGTCGCTCCTTGAGAGATGGATTGAGTCAGAGCAAGCACACAGATAACGTTGAAGCAGGACTCTAACATTAGGATACGTTTGATTTCTTGGTGGTTTTCTACCGTCCTGGTAAGCGGCCAAAATAAGACAGGCAAAAATAAGGTAATTAAGACTGTTATGACCACCGAAGACTGTGCAAGTTGATAGAATCCAGTTGCATAGATCAAACACAGCAATAAAAATAATCCACTGGAAAACAGGTGCGTGCGAGAAATGTGGGTCATCGCGAGTGACTCACGGTTTCTATGCGTGCACTCAGTCGCTCATGACATAAAATTGCAGTTTCAATGGTACGTTCTAATGTGGCTGGTACACGCCACGTTTGTTTGGCATCGACAATACATTCACCAGTGAAAAACAAATTGTAAAACTCGTCAGAATGAAAATCCATTTTGTTCTGATAGGTAGGATGCGCCAGAGAATGTTGCATAACCCAACAAGACCCTTTTCCATTTTCATCAAAAAACGTATTACCTTTATACCAATCGTTATACTCTGCATGTTCTGCGTCAAGTAGAGACACAAGCTTTGCTCCAGGACCAATATGGAATGACACGAAATGTGGGTCATCAAGAAGCTGTGTGTTGCCTGTGAGTTGGCTTGATAGTTCAATCAGTGTTTCCTCTTGGGTACAAAGAAATAGAGGTTTGTCGTATACACTGCCACGAGCAGTATCCATATTGGTTGCCGTGATCGACAAGCAAACCAGTCTGCTTTGTTGCTCTTTACACTCAGGATAAGTGATGCAGTAACTCAGCCCCCAAGGCGAGTCAATAACAATGCCGACCGTCTTTTCTTTAAGTGCTTCAGGTAACTGATTGAAGTGCAGTTGAAAACCATGGCTAAACACCTGGTGTAGGGCTAAATTCCCGCTAAACTTACTTGATAGTTTTTGTTGGATAACATGTGCTGGTATCGCTAATACAAAGTAGTCGGCTTGTAGCTTTTCACCATTATTGAGCCAAATATTGGCATTAGCAGGTATCTCTTCATTTTCAAGAATATTCCCCACTTCATGATTAAAATTAAATTTCACACCTAAGGTTTTAAGATATTGATACCATGGCTCAATCACGCTTTGTGAAATAGGAGCGGTGAAACCTAAGCTGTAACCATGGGGATGATCCGGGTGAAATGTTCCCTCTTTATTTCTTAATAAATCTAATACTGAAATCGCAGGAGTATCATCCGTCGCACCAATCCATGCTGTTAGCATAGGTCGTAAAAAGTTAGCAAGCTGCGGTCGTTTCCCATATTGAAAATATTCGCTAACAGGTATGTGAATGTATGAATCATTTATCTCAGCTGATAAAGCCTGTCGTTTGAACCAGTAGATATCATGCAAAGATACTTTTGCATAGAGCATCGAATAGGCAGATTTGGCGTTATCGATCCATTTTTCAATGGTCGAAAAATAGCTACGCTGAAACTGCATCGTTTTATCCGTTTTCGCCCAATGAAATTGCACTTTATTTTGCGGGTGAATATGGTCTAAACATGTACCTGTCTCGGTTGGAATATCCTTTAAAAGAGAGAGCAGACACTTATTTTTAGAGAATATTTGTCGGTGAGTCAGTTCGTGTACTTTACCATCGATAACATGACCAATACATTTTCCGCCAGCAGAAGACTCCTTCTCATAAACAGAGACTCGATAGCCCTGTTTGATGCACTGATGCGCAATAGTGAGTCCAGAGATCCCTGCACCAATCACGGCGATATGAGGCTGTTTTTGACTGTATTCTTTTTGAGTTTTAATCATAATGACTACTTCTAAAAAATGAGCCAGAGACTGCTCTGGCTTACTAAGCATATTAATAAAACGAATGCTGGTATGTTGTGAATAAACGCTAACTTAGGCTTTAATATGTGCAGGTTATGCTAGTTAAAGGCACATCAGACTGCTACGACGAGATATCACTTCTTCACCACTAAAACTGTCATACACGCGAACATCCGGATCCGCTCGTAAGTAACGACTTGGTTTTTTGATCTCTCTGAGTTTGATAAAATTTTGATTACGAGAGTGGCGATTTATCGCCTCAATACGGTAATACGTATTAGGTTTAGCTAAGATCTCGGCTTCATAAGCTTTAAAGGTATATGCATTGATCGCTCGCCCCGCCGATTTAAGTGAGATTTTAAACTGTGCTGCCGACGCACCTTCGTATGCAGCGCTGGCTGAAAAAGTGCGAGCATAGCTCGGGATCCTTGAGGTAGAGAGAAATGCTCTCTCATGCAGAATGTCACCCACATTAATTTTCTCTAGCAGCACATTTTTGATGGTTGAGCCTCGATAAACTGTCCCCTTGTAATTGGGCAGTTTATTCAAAGCCGATTTAATGTTTTTTACACTGCGTTGTGGGGCATCGCCAAAGAGTCCGCCCAGAAAGTCTTTCGGCTCGCCAGCACGTAGGAATTCATTGATCACATCATGATCAACACGCCCATAGCGTTTGATGGCGTTATACTCTTCCGGCAACATTCTTTGCTCAGCTTTCACATGGTGAGCAACACTCCAATCCATCAATGCATCGGCTATGTTTTCTTCTTGCTGTGGACTCAGTGCGCGTCCGGTGAACTCAGTAAAGTCTTCTGCCCACGTAAACGTAGTAAAGACAATCAGTAATACTGATATCAATGTTTTTAACATGATAACTCCGTTGTCAATGTGACTCTCTCGTGGTTAAGTGACGAGAGCATCTCTGTATGTATTAAATGAAATGGCTAACGACAAAATAAGCGCTGCCATCGTGATGACGATACTTCTTCTCCTGAGAACAAATTAAAAACTCGACTGGTGTTTGAAGGCGCTCCAGCCAAGGTATCCATTGCAATGAAGTTGCCCTTTGCCGTTTTTTCAAGCGCTGTGACACGAAAGAAACGCTTAGGTGCAAGCAATACTTCTGCTTCCGGACTGTATTCTGATACCCCGCCCAAGGTATAACTGCCATGTTGTGCATTGATCTCAAAAAAGGCTTTTTCCATTGGCAAGGCTGAAGTAGGTGGTGCAACAGAGAAGCGTATTGCTATTTCAGGTAGGGTGCTGGTTGACATAAATGCCGGATCAAGTAGTACATCACCCACGTTAAGTTTCTGCGCTAATGATTTTTTCATCCAACTGCCGCGAAAAACAGTGCCTTTATAGCGTGGTAATTTCACGAGCCCTCTGCGCACCAGACGAATGTATTTTTGTGCATCACGCGCAGCTGCGCCCCATTCTGCACCATCACTGGCACGTAAATAGTCATTCGCCGTGATGTAGCCCGACACTGAAAAATCCTCAAGTGCACTTTTTTCAGTTGCGGTCAGCAGCTTATGACGCCAGCTCGTTGCTGCTACAGACCAGTCTTTGAACTGTTCTGACAGCTGCGCTAACTCTTGTTGTGTACGCATTGGTTGCTTCAGAGCATCCAATGGCAATGCGAGTAAAATTTGGGAATAAAGGCTGAACGTCAAACTGACGATAAGTGTAATGATGTACTTCATAATTTTGCCCTACATTGTCTTAGACACATTAGAAATAGCGCGAATTATTGGGACTCAACTGGCAACGAAGATGGTTATTGGCTTGTTGTTGAGCCCCCCAGTTAATCACCGCCTGCAAACGCAACTGTTCACGCGTTAAGCTGTCGACCCAATCTGACATTGGATATAACCACATCAAGGTGTCGTTGCCTGATAAGTTCAGTAAGCTTTGTTTCAGGTCGGTGTAATCAATGTCACATGCCCGCCCAATCTGAGCGGCTACTGCGTCTTGCGCAGCGCTGACCTCAGTAATACGCTGGCCCAGTGATGAGCTTGGCGTATACATAGCATCGATTGATGCTCTCAGCGTACCGTCATAACCTGCGGGTAAATTGGAGATACCAGGCACCTCGGAAATGCTATAGCGCAGCAGATATGCTGGCAGAGGTTGAGAAAACAGAGTGTTATGATCGGCTTGAGCTGGGGCGTAATGACCTGTTGTCGTATGCTGAGCATGGACAATGGCAGCATAACGTTGGAAGTCCCCAATTTGTGCATTGAGCCACTCGTTGCCTCTAGTCTCAGATTGAACCATCGCATCCATAATCTTGGTCTTCACAATGCGCTTAAACACTGGCATCACCTTGTCTGATTGCGCGGGATTAACCAGTGCTGAAAAATTCAGTCCTGCACCTTTTAATGCACTATCAATCAAGGGAGCATATTGCTCAATATTGAAACTGTTTGGGTAAGCATAGCTGTGATAGCTGTGACTAAGAGCGGCTTGCCACTCACTCTCTAATGCGCGAGGCAACTCGACCTTGAGCTTGGCTAGGCGATTCTTATGCACATAACTATTTGGACTTGGGTACGCCGCCAGCCATTTAGCAATATCGGCCAATGATGAATTGTGTGACAAATTTTCTTTAGCCAAGTAGTCTTGGCTCCACCCTGCACAAGCATTATTACCACTACATTCATTGCCGAGCGAAGCAAATAGCCAGCGCTGTACTAAGAGCTTATTATCACGGGATTGTTGCTTGGTGGTTTGTTGTCTGGCGTAGTCTTTCAGTTGTGTTTCTAACCATTCATCTTCGTTATTGGCATCCCAGCCATGGGTTACTAATTGCTGCATGGCATCATCAAAGTGGCTGATGTATGTCTGCTTGCTGGGTAGGCGAATCGCGTTTACCACATCATCTTTAGTCTGATCAAACGTGCGGGTTTCCGCGGGGATCCACGTTTCCTCCAAGCACATTGGAATTTGAGGATTACGCCGTGAAACGCCAAAGTAAGTACATTTTGAGTAACCAGGCTGCAAAACTAAAGTTTTAGTGCTGAGCTCGCGACCCGTGGCAGGGCGATAAAGCACGCTGCGTGCCATTTCATCCACCGCATAGCGGCTGGCTTGCTCTTTGAAAAATTGCGTGCTTTGTTGGATGCTACCTGATGCGAATAAGGCATCAATAGTGTCATGTCCCGCTTTACGCATCTCCTGACGTAACTTTTGTTGGATCAGACTCAAGTGATTGTCGGTGGTGTCGACAATCTGTTTTTTTGCTTCTAAGGCTCTGCGATACAGATAGTGCACGGCTGGTTGCGATAATCCATCACGCTGACCTTTACTTAGCTCATCCAGCACGGCGAAAGCCGATTGCTGTAACGCAAACTGACACTGTTGCAAGCTCGAGAGGGCCCGGTTTGCCTCCTTAGTTGAAGGTAGGCGTTGTGGGGCATTGTTGTTTTCTTGGTACGCAGGATAGAGTGCTTCAAGCGCGGTCACTTGAGTTTGGCATGCACTTGAAAAGTCACTGGCAAACAGACGGGTATCTTCCCAATCAAACGCAAAATGCGTACTCAGAGTTTTGCGCACTTCCAGATCGATCGCATTAAGCAAAGTTTCCGCCATCTCAGTCTGTGCTTTCACCGCTTCTTGATAATGCAATTGGTATTTGAGGGCAAGATCTGTGGCATAACCGTTAACCACCTGCGTTAACATCGCATCTTGATTGGCTGCCAGCGCCGCCCAATGTACTTTATTGCGTACGTCTTGCTGAGTCACTAAATCATTGTGTACAGAAAAACTATAATGATCACCTGCGGCTATAGCAGCCCAACGCTTGCTCAAAATATGGCGGTCAATTTCACGTTCTGGCAACTTCAATACGCCGAACCAATCGATTAACCCCATAACCGACGTAAAGCGATCGTAACTGGTGCGTGATTCATCTTGGAAGGTATTAGCGACATCGCGTGCCCATAACCCCACGACAGCAGCATCACCAATCGGCCCCAAAGCTTCGAGTGCCCCTTTGGCTAATCCGCTGGTTGTACGACCCAAAGTTCTCATCAAACGTGCCGCTTCACCACTTTCGATAGCCAAGGTCGAGGCTGGCCCAGTTTCCAATAATAACGAGGTGCGCGCAAATATCCCCTCAGTATCGGGTAACGAAGGCTTTAGTTCAGGCAAATGTTCAGGGGCGGTCGTGAATAAGGTATCAGCAGTGATGTCTTCACTGAAGGTCTGATAATTATCTCGTTGAACGGTATTGAAAGATTCTTTGTCGAGTACCGACAGTTCATCACTCAATTGGCAGATTTCATAAGCATGCGCACTGCTTGTTATCAACGCACAAGCACATGCAAAATAGCTCATTTTCATTATCATTTCCTTGTATAATCTGTATATAGAACACTAATAGAGGATTAGAGCGGCCGAGTTTTAGTCACGCCACTCTAAGATCCAACTGCTGCATAAAAACGGCTAGATTAAGAGGTTTTTGTAAGAAGGTAATATCGGGATAAGCATCGGCGTTGGGGATCTCACTTTTATCATTAGCCGATAAAATAAAATAGTGAACCTCACCGGTCTGAACTTGCTGCATCTCTCCTATTAAGCTGATCCCATCAGCTTTAGCTAACCGGTAATCCATAACGACAACCTGAGGCTGAGATGCTTTAAAGGCTTTGAAAGCCTGGTCTTCATCTTGAAGTGCTCTGACCACAAAACCGCAGGCCTTCAGTACGCTGCCGCATATTTGTAAATTAAATTCATCATCATCAACCAACAATAATGAGATATCGGTCCAAGGCCCACTTGGGTTAGCATGCAATTCAATCTTTTTTTTACTGTAAGCCATCTCAGAAGCCTGGCGATATGGGAAACGAAACAGGACTAATGTGCCTTTATTTTCCTTACTGCGTATACGTATGCTGCCGCCGACCTCTTCTATCACTTTCTTGCAAGTATAGAGACCTATCCCGATCCCCGATTGAATGGCCGGCTTAACATTAGGATCGGTATTGAAAGGATGGGTGATGGCTTTCTTCGACTCGACAGACATACCTTTTCCGGTATCTTTGATCGCCACACGCACAAAGTGCTGACCGGACACGGACTTTAAACTGATATCGAACACGACTTCACTGCTATTACTGTATTTAAAGGCGTTATTGATAAAATTGGTCGTTAACTGAAAAAACTTAGTGCTGTCCAGGCCAATATGTTCTGGCATGTCTGCTTGCACCTGCATCACCAGACGCTTCTCGTGAGTTTGACTAAAGTCGTTGTAATAATCATCTATGGCATTGAGTTCATCCATAAAATGGACATCCCGATAGTCTAAGCTCAGGTGCCCTGCCTCGGCTTTTGAAAAATTCAGGGTGTTTTCTGCAACACTATTGAGTAGATTTGCCGACCAGATGATCTTATCCAGTGTTTTTCGTCCGGATACATCACAGTAATCACTGTCTTTTAGCATTTGGCTGTAGCCTAGCACTGCATTGATAGGCGTGCGGATCTCATGGTTTATGCTGGACAGCAAGGCAAACTTTGACTTAGTCTCTATGGTCATCTGAATGAGACGTGTATGATTACGGATCTTAAGGTACAGGAGTGCCGATAGGCTACCTCCCATGGCTGTGATAAAGAACACCAACAGATACAGTTCGTAAGTCTGGACAGCAGGTGCAATAGACCAGGCCGAGATGCTGTATTGTTTATTGTACTCAGGCAAGTCGATAGTATCGGTACCTTGATACTTTAAAAAAGAGGTCACCCAATTAGCGGCTTCTTTATTGCAATATGCATTGTTAAACTCAGTGCCATCTAAAGTCAGTCGGGCACAGACCCCCTTATATTCATCTAACCTTTTTTGCACCCCCTGATGTGAAATGGCATACACCAGATACGGCATTTGTTGCTGTTCAATGCTAACGATGATGCTGGAAAAATTTTTCATCTGATATTCCAGCTTATCATCCTTATTAAGCTGTACCTTACCAGCTAATATCTCGGACAGAAAAACCGGATCAGATATGTATTTAACTTGGTAGTTATCGTCCAGAGTAAATGCAACCGCAGATTTTATCTTTAACAGCTCCTCGGAGAAAATATTAAATTCTTCCTTTGTAACTATATCAGAGGCATTAAATAAGGAGCGTAATGCGCTGAGCATGATTTTATGTTGCAACAACATATCGTGGGTCGAATTAAAAAATAGATCTTCTTTTCGCTGATAATCATCTTCATACGTTTTATAAAAGTGATGTAGCAGGGTCAAATTGACCAGTAAGATGGTCAACAAGCCAATGATAATACAAAGCAAGGCCGAGGTACTGGATTTCACAATTAACAACCTTAATTTAATTTTTAATCATTAAAATAATAAAAGACAAAATATAACCGCTACTAACTTAAAACAGTTAAATAAATGCACATTTTGTAAACACTTAAAGAGAAGACCACTCCACACAAAAGTGACCGCCCGATACATTAGCTACCATAAGATAGGTGAGTGTTAACTAAATCGATGTTTATCACTCAAAATAAAACAAAACGTTCACCTTAAAAAGTTAGGGCGCAGATAATGTAGAATCATCACAACCAAAACAACTGCCCAACTGGACAGCTAGCAATGAATAATAAAAATAAACTTACAAATGTTTAGTTTATGAGTTTTAATTTATGGGTTTTAATTATTTATAATAATCACTACACCTTAATCACATGAGTCGTCGGTTTTATTCCACTAGCGGACATTTTTAATACCGACCATATTTGCGGATTTATAATATCTTGTGATGGGTCAGTGGCTAAATCTAAGCCTATCTCTGCATAAAACAACACGTTATACATATCCTCACAAGATTAAAAATAACGCTATGAGAAGACTAACAATTTATATATTGCGGCACCTAGACCCCCATAAAGGATAAAACCAAATAAAACAATCAGTTGACACAAACTAAAATAATGCAAACTTGTGATTTATACATTGACCAAAATAATTTACAAAAAATAAGCCAGAGGCTATTCTGGCTTATGGGTCATATTAATAAAACAAATAAATAGTCTTACAAACCGAGGTTTACGACGTTTGCGACTTCGAGCTGGTCTAAAATGTATGTCGGTGTATTGTGAATAAACTCTGTCAGGTCAACTGAAAACGGACCAGTAAAACCGGCACGGCACATAGTGGCTGGATACGCACCGACAATAACAAGTTGAGGTGTTGCCCCGTTCCAATGTAATTTAGCTTCAATCTCAAGATCACTGATGTTAATACCACAGTTGTACGTCCTTGATGTCAAAACACCTTGCTCAATTTGATAGCCACCAACAAGTGGAACTGGTGTTTTTTCTTGTGGGAAAGTGATAGAGGCTTCTGTTACTGATGCATCACTAGTACCAGGAAATACAATTACATTGTTTGCAGATACTGTCGCTGTTGCCAAAAGAGCCACTAAGCCAATTACGTTAATTTTATTCATTATTACTCCATTTAAATTTAAATACCTCAAATGAGAATGAGAACTTATACCATGTAGGGTTTATTCACAAGAAATGAAAGCCTGATTATTTTATAAATCAACCATATTACACAGTCGAATGTATATATTTCCTCACCTCAATAACAAAAACACCAGAGAACTGTAAAGAACCTAATCGTCGTCAATTCAAAACACGAAAAAATACAATGCTAAAACTATCAACCACTTACAGGAAGCAACTCGATAAAAATCTCATTTAAAATATAAAAAAAAGAGGTGGCACTCTTATTGTAAAGAAATAGCCGACTATAAATAAGGGGGAGATGAGAGGAACAAATATAATAATTAATTTACATAAACAACCATCGATTAATACCAACGCCCTCTATTTAAATGAGTAAATACCAGACATAATCTTTCACCACAGATGAGCTAGAGGCTTAAACGACAAGAATCAGAGTATCAAATTGAATTATATTTCAGTAAACAACCTATTATTAAGCCAATATAGTCATCATAACTAAATAGCATCTCACCCCATAATATTCTCAGACATTATATATATAAAACTATGTTATTCCTCTGTTCTATGTCCCGCCAATTTTAAAAGTAGAGAATATATTTCATTTAATTTTATCTATACCATCTTGTAGTATATGCAGACCAAAGAAGTATCTCGAGTGTGTAACTATGGGTTATGAATGCAAGTGTAGCCAAACTACGCCAATGTACCCCATTAATGCTAGCTGTCTCAGGTGTAATATCCCCGCAAATAACCGAAATACTACTTGCCCATGATGCCAACAGCCGATCGGCTACACGAGAGTGACATTTAAAATAAACGGAAAGGATGATGCTCAAAGCTTAGCGCTGGAAGTATAAGGAGAATGGCAGCTATCTTGAAAAAAATAGCCGAGAAAGGTTAAATGCAACTCACTGATACAATGTAAATTTATTGATTTACATTGTTAATGGGTGCCATAGCTAGCGAAAGAGAGTCACTGACTACCACACCCTACAGATCGAATTCTACTTATTAAAGAGTCTTTTAGAGGTACAACTTCTAACTAGTTTCGATTTGCTCTCTATGGTAAAGAGTACACTCGGGATAGGGTGAAAGATTCTCGGTTCTAACATTAACAGAACACTACATTTTCTCTAATCGCTCATCTATGCATTCATTTGATCCCATGCCAAACTCTCGACAAACCCAGGGTCTATTTTCATAGATAGAACACAGTAATGTATCTCGGTCTAAAGCAGAGCACCAGCCATCATCTAATCGCAACATAGATTCATTCCCATGCACATCAACATAAATATGCTGATCAGGAACACCTGTATCGGAAATAATAATGACTTCTGAACTACAACAGCATGCTTGGCAGTTTGAACATTTGACTTCGGAGACGAGTAAATTTTTTACGCTAATGGTCATAAACAACAACAATAAATTTAATGACCAATAGGATACTCTATACTGGAAGTTTTCTCGAATTTATAGAGCCCTAACGCCATTTCAAGCTGCTAATAATCATTAGTTATAATCTAAAACGAAGTAAAAACAAGCCAACGACCATGAGCCAGACTTAAAAATACTTTTAAATTTAATGACTTTCCCCAAGATGGCACGGCAGACCCCGCCCGTGTTCAATCTCAATCATTTCCTTGAGTGAGAGTGTTTATGGAAAAATATCCTACAAGCTTGCAAAACCTAACCTGCATTCATCGGCTGATAACAGGGCTAAAATAGTGGGGCTCGAACGCCAGCCAACTGTTAGCGGCCAGATTAAAAATGCTTTGATAGAGGTAGGATTACCGAACACCATGAATTATAAAGGAAAAAACAAATACACTAAACGCACAAACTAACCTTACAGCCCAAACTGGTAATGTATCAGTGATATATATGATTATGGCTTCCAGTCTACTAGTACCCAAAACCATTATCGCTATTACAGCCACCAATGAAAGATAACCTAAGATAGTAAATATTAAAGGAAATATTGCAGTTTCTGCTGATAAAACTAATGACCCCCCAAAAAATATTCTAATTGTAATATCACTACATTTTGCCAGTTTTGAGTTTACGAGATACGGCATTCCATGAATTAGCTTTTGCGGAAAAAGGACACAAAAAGAACTGAGTAACACCATTCCCAATGCGATAATAACGATAATCAACTGCCAAACTGTATAGTCCACTCCTATTTACCTCTCACGCGCTGCTAGTAAGTGAATCATGTGCGGGCGGTTGATTTATAGAATTAGGCGAACCACACCATCGACAACTGAAAAACCCACTGACCCCTTTATATGCATTCCTTCTCCCAGGGAAAGGTAACCCACCGCACTTGTTGGAAGCCCTGATTTTTTACCTATCAATCTCCCCTTTACTAAGTGGTGCACTGAAACATACTCATTTGAGAAGTCTTGTCCAGCTCTGGGAGCGGGGTCATGAATAATCAACTTGCCATGATTGTAGCCAACAACCGTCACCCAATGGCCCCCTTTTCGGATATAACTCATGCTGTCTTTATCATATTTATACCAGCCAATATTGAGCCAAACTGCAGATTCACGCCCAATACTATCTTTAATCCATTCTAGCCGTGGAATTGTTACCCCAGTAGAAAAACTAGGTGGGTGTTTTCGCCATCCCTGATACTCAAGCTTGCTGTAGTGGCCAAATAACTCCCTAGATATTTTATCTATCCCCTTAAGAAAACCACTCGTGCCAGTTCCATTCTTAAGATGAGTATTCATGTATTCACGAGAATCAAAGAGTTTTGCTCAATTGTTTGACCTGATAGCCAAATTAGTGAATTAGAAGCCGCTACTGGAGCACAGAATTGTTGACCATTTCCAGTGTTATACCCTTTAACATGAGTCTGTGTAAAATCTGGAATTTGATTGATATGTGTATCATTTGCAGTAGAGTGAAAGCTGAACAACAAAATGCATAATAACGGAATTTTCTTCATATTAACTTTAATGACTCAATTAACCACATCACGCTCTTCTCTGGGGGCTCCAGAGAATCTATTTTGTTTTCAAAATCTAAATTCGCACGGTGCTATTTAATCTAATTAATTTCGTCAAAAACAAACCAGATAACAACACTATGCACGATATTAAGGTACTACATGATTCACTCGTAAATCAATGCCCTCAAATTCACAAGAAACGCCTTAAATCTCTTATGATTGCAACCGAATCACTACTCGATGGTAATAGTTAGGCCACAACATTCAAGGTAATAAGAACGGTTTGTCACCACGCTCCTCTGCAACCCTACTATCACTAGAGTACAGCCAAAACCAATGTTAAAATTGCTCATCAAATAATCGATAACCTATTGAATATTATTAGACACACTTCAGTTATAAAACTCATATTTCCCAACGAAGCTAATGTACTGCCATGCCATCGGTGGTAATCGATTGATTTTATTTCCCTTATTTTTCGCAAAACCAACCGGAGGCATTAGCGGTGATCACCATTCCTGCCATAGCCAATCACAATATTGATTTACAATAAAGTGGAGGCAATGATTTGTACAATAAATGAACTATTCTTTAGGGTGAATAAAAAAAAATTCGGATAGATTATGAGATTGGACAACATTTCAATTGCCAAAAAAATATCAATATCACCCACGATTTTAATTGCGATACTCATGATTGTGGCCATCGTGAGTTCCAATTTACTAGACAGTTTGTCGGATGATATGAAGAAAATATCATTCGATTTAGCTCCCGATACTGAATTAGCGGCGGAAATAACAGATAGTGTCTATGGATTACGTTTAACCGTTAAAAACTTTATAAAAACGGGTAAATCGATATATATTGATAAATTTAATCAACAAGCTAATGAATGGACCGCGGATATGACCCGCGCTTATCAAGAAATTCAACATCCAGAACGAGTAAAAATGCTGAAGTCTATTGATGAGATGAAATCCCTTTATTTATCTACGTTTACAACCATCGTTGTCACGAACATGAACAGCCGCAATAGTATCGTTAATGATACCTTGAATGTGAATGGCCCCCATATAGAACAAAAGCTGACACTCGTCATGAGCACAGCAAAGAGAGATGGGGATGTCATTGCGGCTTATCGTGCTGGATTGGCTATTCGCGCACTACTACTGGCACGCTTATACGTCTCTAAATTTTTAGTAGAAAACCTCTCATCCCAAGTCGAGCGATTCAACACTGAATTTAATACCGCAGCAGTAGAGATCGATGTTTTACTCGAAAATCTGGAAAATTTTGAGCGAAGAAAATTGGCTAGTGAAGCTCAAATATCATTAGAACAATACAAAATGGCTGCAAACAAGGTTGCAACTATCATTAGTAAGCGCAATGCGGGGATAAACACGTTAGATACTGTAGGCCCCAAAATAGCTACAGCTATCGCCACGTTACGAGCTTCCATCAGCAATTCGATGGAGCAAGCAGCAACCACAGCACAAGAGCATACAGATACTTCTATTTCTCTTATCATGGGAATGACCGTGGTGGCTGGTCTGATTGGTGTTGTCGTATCATTTACCGTGACCCAAGCCATCATGTCTAAACTAAATAATACCAATAGAGTGCTGGCTGATATAGCGCAAGGTGAGGGAGATTTAACGATTAGAATTCCTGTCTCTGGCAGTGATGAGTTAGCGATATTAGCAACCAACTACAATACATTTGCTGAAAAATTACAAGGAACCGTTCACCACTTAAATACAGCATCG
This sequence comes from Shewanella sp. YLB-07, assembly GCF_009377275.1. NCBI lineage: Bacteria > Pseudomonadati > Pseudomonadota > Gammaproteobacteria > Alteromonadales > Shewanellaceae > Shewanella > Shewanella sp. YLB-07. Next base: position 69,743 of record NZ_VOQB01000021.1, read on the forward strand.
TCTAGCATGCTTGAGTCTGCGATGGAATTGACTCAAAAAGCCAGCAGTACACAACAAGAAGTTCGTGAGCAACAATCTCAAGCACAGCTGGCAGCTTCTGCAATGACTGAAATGTCGGCTAGCGCTCAGGAAGTGAGTCAAAGTGCGAGTCAAGCTGCGGAATTATCGCAATCCACGACTAGCGCAACTACGCAAGGGACTCTGGTAGTCGTTGAAGCGGCTAACTCAATGCAAAGTCTTTCACAACAAATCTCTGATGCGAGTGACACTGTAGAGCTAGTTAGAACTGATAGTGAGCAAATTGGAACGGTTCTCGATGTGATCAGGAGTATAGCAGAACAAACTAATTTGTTAGCGCTTAACGCTGCAATAGAAGCCGCACGAGCGGGTGAGCAAGGGCGCGGTTTTGCTGTTGTTGCAGACGAAGTTCGTTCATTAGCCTCCAGAACTCAAGAGTCAACATCTGAAATTAACAATATCATCAAAATCTTGCAGCAGCGTTCTGAAGCAGCCAGTCAAGCGATGGTACAAAGCAGGAGTAGCGCGGAAAAAACAGCGGCGCTGGTTCATTCAACGGAAGAAACCTTAACATCTATAGAAGGATTCATTACTCAAATCAACGATTCGATTGAGCATATTTCAACAGCAGCCAAGCAGCAAGCAGAGGCCGCTGACGAAGTGAGTATGAACGTCAATACGATGTCAGAGATATCCGATAGAACCTTGTCTGAATCAATGGAAACTACGGCCTCAGCAGAAAAGTTAAACCAACTGGGTACTGAAGTGAATACACTTCTTAGGCAATTTCGAATTTAGTTAAAGAAGGGGCCTTTGACTACACTAACGGATTGATAGCACTGTCTTCTGTAACCAGTGCTATCAATAACCGACTGTAAAAAATACGATGTTAGACAGTGCTTCTCCACAACAGTGATCTTATACTCAGCTATTGCGAGCTTTTCTAAGCGATGATAGCGCCCACAGCACTGGCAATCACCCTTTGCTGATTGATCACTAAATTGCATGTTAACAGCGCCGACAATGATCAAGAGATTGAAAAGTGATGACGCTCGTCTCTGGTAGGGATTGAACCTTTACCCAATCCAGCCACGAGCACGCGGCCGATTGATGCTGCACACGCCCCGGCAATGAATGCGCATCCCAGAAGCGAGAAGCGAATTTAAAGACAACCGAACAGCAATGCTTTGACTGATATGAAAATTCAATACTGTCATGACTCACAGAGTAAGTTGTCACCAGGCATAGCCGTCCAAAGCGCCCATATTACCAACCACTAAGCACCACAACCTTTCAACACTCTTTATCGCCCTCACCCATGAGTCAAGCGCGATAACATCCTCATTAGTGACCGAACTTTACGCCTAAGGCCGGTTAGACTCTAGTCGCATCCCACAATGGTACATTCAGAAATTCAGACAAAATTTGGCCATCAGATTGGATAAAATCATGCTCACGGTGACTAACAATGTTTATTCTGGAGCCATCCTTGAACACCAGATTTAACTCATAGCCACAAGTGACTTGTCGCCCCTCGCCTGCATAGGTTTTGTATATGTATTTCTGCAACAACTGTATAGCGTGGATATCTGCAAGCTGACAATGTTGCTTGCTGCCAATGACAGACTGTTGATTGCGGCTGGTATGATAATCACCGGATTGTAGATCAAAGATATGCACGATGGACCATTGGTGCAGCAGTTTAGTCCCCATCACCAAGGCAATAATACCAACGACAGTCCCAATTAAGAGTGTGCCATCGCCGTGGGTTAACGCGGAAAAAGAAAAGCCAAGGATGACAACAGTGCCAACCAACATCAGTAATGGGGCAAGTATTAGCGGGATCATACGCGGTCTGAACTTTACGCGTGTAGCTGAAACACACTTGGCCTTATGGGAGCAAAAAGATGCATTGTCAGGCACTAACGCTGACCATTGGGTTATCGTAGCAACCAGATCATCGAGTGATGCCGGTTCAAATACTGACGCATGGTGATCTTGTCTGCCTAACATATCTTTGAATTGTCGTAAGAGGCTCATAGGGGCTGTACTACACAGGGAAAAATCCCATTCATTTTATCACGATTTGGATCGAGACAAGATAGAGGTTGATTTAACAGAGACACCCGAGAATGATCAATCTATTTCCGACTTCAATTCGAAACCTTCACAGTGTAAACCACATCCTTTTGCCGAAACTCTCTGCAGCCTTTACATCGACTCTGGTTCCGAGATCAACGCCTTACTGAGCTCGGCTAATCAGACAAGCTAACAAGCTTATGGACCGAAAGAAGCTAAAGCCGGGCCATGGTGAAGCTCCAAACACCCGGGATACAGCAAGCGCTGAGTGAGGCTAGATACCTCTGGCTACCCGATTAGGTAGTACGTGGCACGACACTTGGTTTTTCTCTTGAAAGAACATGAATCCAATCGTCAGCTGTTTGAATGCAATAATGAACAATATCGTCATCTTGAGCTGTAACTTTGAACAAATACGTATGTTCTTTTAAATACCTGAGTAGAGATGAATCCTTGAAGGTAATTATATTACCACTTTCCTCGATTTCATCTTTACTAAAGTCATTCGCGCTTTCGCCTATTACTTGATAATAAACAGTATCATCAAAATGAATGTCATAACCTAGTGAATTGTCATGCACCTCGATTCTTCGAAGGTCTTTAACCGCATTACCCACATTATTTGTAAGGCTTTCTTTTTCAGTAGATAAAGCTGCTTGGCTAAGCGCATGCAGATAGAAAAGACATTTCGGGACTTGAAAAGTCCTCAATATGGCATGGGGCTTAGGCACTGCAAGAGTCGATGCCCTAGACGATTAGATGTTCTATTACTTATCGCTATGTTGGCTGAAATTGTACTTTGGCTCATTGGTATCATCGCTAATCACCTAGGCTAGGAACGTCATTTCCAAGCGAATACTATCCGACATAGGCCTGTACTATCGGTCGTAAGGCTGGGGAAGGAAGTTAGAAAGCGAAAAAGCTACAAGATCACAGAGCAACATTTACATTGGGCAATGGTTGAATACATTAAGAAAGTTCACTGTGCTGGGATGCCTCAATTATGAGGGGATCCCCCAGCGCCCTGCTAATAAGTAACCAATGCTGGCGGGCGATTTGCACAGCAAATGGCGTGACAGCTTTGACGAATCTTCATTCAGCAGCTTGTTATAAGCCGTCAAAATCTTTAAATACCCTGCTTGCATCATCGTTTAATTTTAAGAGACGCATCAATTGTTCCAGAAGTCGCTTTGACGATAGCATCTTCCCAATCCTGCCAAGCCGCAGGGTCAGCCGTATGTCCATCTTGTAGCAATGACATACTGCCCAAGAGGCCACCAATATCGTCAGACCCCATCAACTTGTACATATTTTCAAGAAAAGCATACATAGCAAGGTACGCTTCTTTTTTCGATAAACTATCCATAGTTTATGGCTTGTAACAGCGTATTAGCGTGCATTCCGATAAACACTCCACAGACTTATAAAAACGAAAACAGTAAAGTGCAAACTATTCACAATGATTTTAGTAAGTTATCAGTATGACTTCTGTGAAGCAATAGCCATTTTTGCTGGAGAAAGCGAGAATTTAGATAATCGAGAACCGATCTGGGTCATTATGAACTCTTTAAGTAAGAATTACCAATATAAAATCATTACATTTTCAACAAGATAGAATTGTTCGTTAGGCGAAACCGAGAATTATTCCTTTTACATAACGAGAAGCAACATTTGCATTTAGGCAAATCTGAATTATAACTGTATAAATAAACAGTTATAATGTGAAGAGATTGAGATGTTTACATCACCGTTTTGGGGGTCCGTTCGGACTGTACTACGTACTCGACACTAGAACATACAAACAGGCATAAAAACTGAGAAGGTTTATCTGTATTGGATCAAAATCTTCATCATTTTTAATGATAAAAAGCATCCCCAGGATATGGGTAACCAAGAGATTGAGCATTTTTAAATCATCTAGCAGTGAGCTGGCAAGTGAGTGGAGCGACTCAAATCCCCAAACAAGTGAAAGCCCATACTTTCAGACATTCATTTGCTACTCAGTTGTTACAACATGGTTCGGATATTAGAACGGTTCAAGAGTTACTCGGCCATACCGATTTAAAAACTACTGAGTTATACACTCATGTTATCGGTACTCGCTTTAGTCACACCATAAGCCCAATGGACAGGTTAAACCCAAGTGACACTTTTATCCATTTGTATTCATTATATTTTCCAAAGCAACACAGTATAAAGCTAATGGTCCCTCGAGCATCTCCATATTCAGCGTAGATTGGCTGTCTTTGCTGTTGCAGTCTTTCCCATTGCAACTCAATGCCAGTGCATAGCCATGAAGATAGTCAACCAAGAGATCCAATCCATTCTTTGCCGATTCAACGTCTAAATGTAACGGTTCAATCACGATATTGAAACGTGCAGCAAAGACTTCAGCCGGGCTTATTGTGCTCATCGACAGGAAGGTTTCTAACAATCCAGGATAATGACTGAGTAGTGACAAATAACTAGTGCATAACTTATTTAATTCAAGTTTCCAATTATCTCTCGTGTTGAAATTACCCTCTTCAGGCAGATAAATCTCTTCTATCAATGATGTCGTAATGGCTTCTAACAGCGCATTTTTATTACTGAAATAATGATAGATTGCCATTGCATCAACGTTTAAACATCTTGCAAGCTTACGAATACTTGGTACTTTTCCTTGTTCTCGCATCAAGGACTTTGACATATCCATGATGATTTGGGCGCTAAGTTGGTTGGCCGCTCCACTTGGTCGCCCACGTTTTTTCCCCTTGACAGTCATTCACGCCTCTCGTTACACTACTTTTATTTCTACAGTGTAGAATATTTATATGAAATGTTCAGTATTTATTGCAACCAGTGTTGATGGTTTTATTGCTAAAGAAGATGGCTGTGTCGATTGGTTACACACAGCAGGCAAACCCGAAGCTGATATGGGCAAACAAGCAGATATGGGGATGCTTGACTACATGGCTTCTGTTGACTGTATGATCATGGGCCGCAAGTGTATGGACATGATTTCAAGCATGAATTTGACTACTGAACAGTGGCCCTATGGTGCCACTCGCATTATAGTGCTCAGCAACAGCCTAAATGAAGCTCCTACGAATATGAAAGGTAAGGTAGAGATGTATTCAGGCGATCTTCTAGCCTTAGTGTCCCGGCTTGAAAGTGAAGGACACAAGCATGCCTATATTGACGGTGGCACAACCATTCAGGCTTTTATCAATCTTCAGCTTATCAATGAAATGACAATAACACGCGCACCTGTGTTATTAGGCGAAGGTAAATCATTATTCGGCAAGGTATTCAAAGATATCAAGCTGCAACAAGCTGAGGCTACAGCCTTCCCTAACGACTTCGTTCAAGTTAAGTACAAGATAAGCTATTAGTCTCTAGCGCAGCTAGTAACGCGCAGGCTTAAGCCGAGTTAAACTCTGGCTCATCTTATCTGTTTTATCGAGGTGATTTTTTATCGAGGTACAGTTACTTCTTAAGCACTTCTGCCATATTCGGTACTATCGTCACAGGATCGAGGCGCATCTGATACCAGTTAACACGCCAGTCTAAATGTGGGCCCGTAACCCTGCCCGTCGCGCCGACTTCGGCGATAGCTTGGCCCTGCTTGATAACCTCGCCATCTTTGACATACAGCTTGCTTAAATGTAGAAAGCTCGAACTGACACCGTATCCATGGTCGAGAATAATCGTTCCGCCGGAATAAAACATATCCGCTACGGATAAACTAATGACACCATCGGCAGGTGCGACTACTACAGTACCGGTTTTCGCGGCGACATCGACGCCATAATGAGGATTTCCCGGCTTGCCGTTATAAACACGCTGACTGCCGTAGACACCTGAAATACGCCCCGTCAATGGCCAAATAAAATCTTGAGTGAAAGACTCAATTTCTGAAAACTGACTTCTGGCGGCTCTGACTTGCTTGCTGTCTTTTCTCGAGCGTTCTACCGCTTTGGGATCAGGCTTCATGATCTTTTTACTGATCCCATTCACTCTGTCTATCTTGTATTCTTTGGTCTTGATGCTCAGTGGTTTAATCTGAGTCAAGCCATCAGGATAAACAAGTTTCAATTCTTGCTTTAGCTCGGCCTCGCGGGAAAAACCAAATGCAAAAGCACCTTCTGGGGTCACCTTAAGCGCTTTACCGTTGAGAAATACTTGAGTACCGGGTTCGACCATAGCTCGGATCAGGGCGCCCTGCTCCATCTTCCCCGTCAGCTGAATTTGCGCCGATGCGTTAACGGTAAATAAGAGTGTTAACGCTGCCAGTGGGGTGACTATCTTAGATAATAGAGACATTAATTTTCCAGTTATATGTTTTTGACTGAGATAGCCCCTTTACCAACCCCTTCATAGGCGATCACTTTAAACTCACTCTGAGGCGATTTCTCAACCAGAGTATTAGCAATAAACTCTGCCAACAGCTCTACCGTAGTATCATGTGGAATGATCTCACATTGAGACTTTGGCATGGCGAGTTGGAATTCTCCCTGAGGTGCCTGATAACAGAAGCCATAGTGAGTCTCTTCGCTCACCTTAGCCTGAGGAGAAAGGGTTAATTCGCTCAAATTAACCACATCTTCTTCGGTACCGAGATAGATGTCTTTCCAACGCTTAGCCCAATATTCATCCCACTTAGGTGCCGCAATACCGTTTTCGAAGATATTGATTGGGCTACGATGACCATGAGCAATCCGCTGACAGTTACCATCGTGCTTTTTAAGGCCATGAGAGTAGTGGTAAAATGGTGCTTCATGCATCTCATTACGCAGCGTCAGCGCTATACCTTCGACATTATCCGGCAACACGGCTCTCAATGCTTTCTGCAAGAAGGCATTAACGCTATCAAAGTCGATAATTTCACTGGGGATCAAGGCAAAAGCCTGAGATGGGCATGCGAGGTGAATATCGCCCTGCAGGCTGCTAAAGTCCATCCAGACTTTATCGCCTTTCTGTTGCCAGCGCACTTCACTGCAAGCCGTTGGAATGAGTAAACGGTGATCGGCGACTTCATCAATGGTATTTTTAATGGTGCGCTTAACTTTCGAAAAGTCTAACACCATATTTTGCTCATCTAAGCCGCCATCGAGCAGCACATCGACTATCCAGCTCTCCCCCACCATGCCTCGAATAGGACACAAATAGGAAAAATCGATTACGGTTAAATCTCTAACAAAAAGTTGCATTTACGCTCCTAGATGGAAAAACAGTCCACCTTTTTTACGTCCATTCGGCAATGGCCAAAGGACTGAAATAGTGTCTCAAGACAAAATGTCATGATCTTTAAGGTTTAAGCAAGTTTACATGTGATAACACTAATTTTCGACCCGTTTATTGCGCCTAATTGTAAACTTGCTGAGTATGCTTGATTTGTCATCAGTATAAGCCTGATAATTTACTTCGAATCACTCAGTTTGCTATTAATTTGCTCTGACTTGTTTTCGTATATAGTTTTCGTGTTGTATTAACTTTTCGTAAGCCCATACCCATTGATATGATTACAAGCTGCACAGGAGGTGCATATGCCAGATACGCTTCTCAACCCCACTAGCGCCACTCATCTGAGTCTGTTACACGCAATAGACTCAGACATTTGGTACTACGATGGCCCCACAGTGTCATTCTATGGCATGCCCTATACCACTCGAATGGCGGTAATCCGCCTAGACGATGGTAAGTTGTGGGTCCACTCCCCCTGTAAGCTGACGGATTCTCTACAGCAAGAGGTCGACAGCCTAGGTGAAGTCAGCTATCTCATTGCCCCAAATAAGATCCACTATCTCTTTATTCAAGAGTGGATATCCCGCTATCCTGATGCGAATTCCTATGCGGCGCCAGGCTTGTTAAAGAAATGCCCGGACATCCCTTTTTCGAGCGAGTTAATCTCAAAACCCAATGATGCCTGGCGCGAGCAGATAGACCAGCTTATCTTTACCGGGAGTCCCGCAATGGAGGAAGTCGTCTTCTTTCATCAAGCCAGTGGCACGCTCATCTTGACCGATCTGATAGAAAACTTCCCTACCGCTCACTTTAAACCTTGGCAAAACCATATCGCCAAGCTGGTTGGCATATTAGCCCCGGATGGTCAGACCCCCGCCGACTGGCGTATCAGTTTTATCTTTGGCAAAGAAAAAGCCAGAGCTTGCTTGCAAAAGATAGAAGCATGGCAACCTAAAGCAATAATCATTGCCCATGGTGAGTGTATCTGGCAAGACGCTCCAGCCTTCCTAAAACGCTCATTTCGCTGGCTTGATTAGTTGCTCAGGAAAACTCAGTTAGTCAATTTAAGTCGCAGCTGTTAAGTAGGAGCAGTAATCTTATTCGGCCAACAAAAAAGGCGCTTAATAGCGCCTTTTATCATGATGGTGTCAGAGAATATTGAATCGTACATTCACCATGATTCACCTAAAATCTACTGGCCGCCCTTTAGACGTCGATCTAACTGATCCTTCAAGTTAGCCGGTACGCCTTTTATCATGATGGTGTCAGAGATGGGATCATACATGACCCGCTCACCTAGATGTGCCCCATCGAAGCTAAGCGTCACGCCACCGCCTGTACCAGAGAACTTCTTCAGTTGGCGTAGGGTCGGCTTATCACCAGGGAACTCATCTTCGAGTTCATATTCGCCACCCTTGGCGAAATCATAGAATGACTCCATGCCACTATCGGCGAGCTCATCGGCAAGATCTTTAATTTCAATATCTGCACCAACATCACAGCGCTCAGTACAATAATCGAAGACCTTCTCACGGCACTGCTGACGCTCATCTTTGGTCAGTTCGCTGCTGGAAACGAAATCTTCGACAGCATTCATCAACTGCTTATTTTGAGCCTTAGTGTTAACGCCTTCTACACACCCCATAAAATCGAGGAAGAAGTCAGCAACTTTTCTGCCCGCACGCCCGCGAATAAATGAGATATATTTACGTGAACCTTCATCTGCCTGCCACTCGGTCAAATCGATACGCGCCGCGAGTTGTACATCTTTAAGATCTAAGTGAGTATTTTGTGATAGTTCCATATCATCGAGCACTGTCATCGATGACTTAGCATTCAGTAAAGAAACATACAGATAGTCACTGGTCATATGGGTATAACAAGACAAGAGTAAGTAACCACCTTGACTGAAATCGTACTTGGACAACTCTTCTTGCAATAACTTACCCGCTAAACCTGAAAATTCGACGAAGCCAAGTTGACCATCTCTGTACTCCGTTAACGCCTCCATAAACTTAGGGTTAGCCTCACCATCTTCACCTGAGATACCGAAATGTCCAAAACCTTTACCCGCCTTTGTGGTGTATGTTTGATGTAATTCATCCAACATGGCTTCAACGGCTTCGCCGTTCAATAAAGGTTGGGGACGCAATCGACAGCTTAGCTGTCCGTCACTGTCTTGAATAATGGCATGGATGATGGCTTGTTCGACGTTTATGCTCATAGGTCTCGATAAAGATAATGGTTAAAAATGTGATATCACCAATATAAGGTCACTGTTCGTGCGAATCGGATCGCGTAAACAGTACCTCACTTTCGGGTCAATTTTAATGAGCCTATATTGCCCCAATTGAAATCCTGCTTCAAGAATAAGATGATTAAGACTCACTAGCGAATCTTCGCCAACAGAGTCATTAGCCATATTTACACAAGTAAAAGTGAATATTGGTATCAAAATCAGACTAAGCAGTGCAATGATATCGTGCTTAGGCTTGATTTCGGTTATCATGAGCGCCAAATATCTCGGTAATCGAAACACTTTTTAAATATGGCTATACAATCAAAATATTCAAACACTCAAGTTGAATCTCTTATTGCTGAAATCAGTGCTGTGATGGATAAGCATCAAGCACCGACTGACTTAAGACTCATGGTATTGGGTAACTGTGTGACAGATCTTCTGGCACGTAAAGTACCTCAGGAAGCCAGAGTCCAGGTAGCCGAGCAGTTTTCAAAAGCCCTAGCTCAGTCTGTTAAACGCTAATTTATGCCTTTGTGCATTGAAAACTAGCCAAAGACGTAAAAAAATACTTTAGTATATAATAAATAAGCACTTAAATCGTAAGCGGAGCCACATGGTCGAGCGTAAAAAAGAAATGGGGCGTGATCGTGTATCGCGCTTGGTAAGTTGGGGACATTGGTTTGCCTTCTTCAACGGCTTTCTTGCCATGATTGTGGGCTTCCGGTATCTCGATACGGTAGGCTATCCGGAAACTTGGATTGGCTGGGGCTATCTGGCCGTCAGTACCATAGGTCACTTTAGCTTTCTGGCCTTTATTGTTTATTTAGTGCTGGTTTTTCCGGTAACCTTACTGCTGCCCTATTCCAAAATTTTACGTGGTTATGCAGCAAGTGTTGCCACCTTAAGTCTATGTATCTTGCTCTATGACACTATCATTTATGATGATTACGGTCTGCACCTGAGTCCATTCGTGTTCGATCTGGCATGGGCGGATCTCAATGCCCTGCTTCGTGGTACCTCCTATATCATTACCCCCTTAGGGATTTTAGCCATTGAGCTCACTGCGGCAAATTTCCTCTGGAAACGGATCGAAAAAATTCACAAGGTTCGTCGTGGTAATAAGGTCGTCGCCTTCGTAGGTCTGTGTTTTGTCAGCAGTCATTTGATCCATATCTGGGCCGATGCCGCAGATATCACAGAGATCACCCGTCTCGATGATGCTTACCCGCTCTCCTATCCCGCCACGGCCCGTTCATTTATGGAAAGCCATGGCATAGATAGCTCGACGCGGCCTAAAGTAAGCTCGTCCCTGAGAAGCAGTTTGAATTACCCCAAACATCCACTGCAATGCACCAATACCAATGAAGTGCAGCCTAATATCTTGTTATTAACCATAGATAGTTTCAGAGCAGATATGGTTAATAGTAAGACCATGCCCTTCTTCAGTGAGTATGGTAATCACAATCAGGAGTATCTTCACCACATCAGTGGCGGAAATCAATTCAACAGTGGCATGTTCTCCATTCTTTATGGACTTCAAGGCAGCTATATCAACTCAGGTGGATTGTCACAAACTCCTCCACTACTGACTCAGATATTGAAACAACAGGGCTACCAGCTGGGCTTTTTCTCTGGTCTGCATGCCAGTCAGATGCCTCAGGCTATCTATGATGATTTTGAGCAGATAATTTCGGCACCAAACAGTAGCGATGCGGCTCAAGACATTGAAAATGTCGCTGGATTCCAAACTTGGCAACAGGCACAGACAAGTCCTTGGTTTGGTCTCATCAACCTCAGAGCCCCTGACAGCTACGATACCCCCATTGGATTCTTAGGTATTGAAACTGTCCAGTCTGAGCAGAAATTAACACCTGCCCAACGAGTCCTGTTCAATCAATATCGTCAGTCATTGAATTTTATCGATCAAGAGATTGAAAGAATTGTCACCGATTTACCGGCAGATACCTTGGTCATCATCACAGGGGTCAGCGGTAAGTTGTTCACCAGTAACCCGAATGAAGCTCGAGGTAACCTCTCTCCTGCCAATGTTCAGGTACCTTTAGTGATCCACTGGCCACAGTCACCGGCAAAAGACGTAAATTATCGTACCAGCCACTATGGCATCGCCCCCACCTTAATGACTCAAGTACTTGGCTGCACGAATCCGGCGACCGATTACAGTGCAGGTCGAAGCCTATTGCAACCCGATGCTGAGTCTTGGGTCTATGTCGGTGATAATCGAATATTTGGCATCTATCAAAAATCTGAAATTACGGTGATCGATAGACACGGTAAATACCGCATCTATGATGAAAATTACCAGCATCGCCTGCGCAAGAAGTTGAGTGCACCTGAGCTAATCGAAGTGATGCGTGAAGGCCGTAGGATGTATAACAATTAAAATATAAATAGCCCGTACTGTTTATCGATATCTCTTTGAGTCAGTAATTCGTGTTAATTGAGTGATAACTGGCTAAAAAGCTTACAAACTAAGCAATTAGATCGAGTGTGGTGACTAATTGCTTGCAGAACCTTAAGTGACTTGCTAAAGTTCTGCCTCACCTAAATAGCCCCTTGAAAAAGATATTTAGGTGTTCTTAGACGCAGTTTAGATTCTAAGAAAATCTCGGGATATGGCCTAGTCCGGTAAGGCGCTTGTCTGGGGGACAAGAGATCGCAGGTTCAAATCCTGCTATCCCGACCACATTAAAAAAGCCAGACTCAGCAATGAGTCTGGCTTTTTACTATCTGAAATTTGATAAAAAAGCCGATACGATAACGGCATCAAAGATTCGAATTACTCGTGACAGTCTGCACATTCTGCGATAGTCAGATCTGGAGTATGCATCTCCATATCTAGAGTATGTGCGCCCTCAAAATCATGGCAATCGTTACAGGTCGCAATGCTTGCTTCAGCCTCAGTATGAACAGTCACATCAATCTTCTCATGGCAATCGGTACAATCAACAGCCATAGCAAAGCCAGTAAAGGCTAACGCGGCGATAATCGCTAAATATTTCATCTCTATACCTCATTTATCTGTATTTGCTCACCCTAAAATTATTTTTTGCAACTTAGGTAAAAAAGAGCTCAACTTCTATCTTGAAACTCTTGATATCAATTTTATAGATTAGTCTTAATCGAATCTTAATTAAGTCGAGTATTCTGAATACTTGCTTAACAGATCAACTTTTAGAATTCAATATTGTGACAGGTGTCAGAATGTTAGCAGGCATATCCATAGCGGTGTTTGGAAAACCAAATACAGACGGATTAGACTGTATTATCTACTCTCGCACTAATTTTATCTTTGCTAGATTGGTATCCACCTAAGCTTATGATATTTTACTGACCAAATTACTTATCGAGATGTTACTCATGCCGAAGGCAAGCGACGTTAAAAAGAATACTGCTATCGAATTCAACAATAATGTTTATCTCATCAGAGATATTGAACGTTCAGTGCCACAGGGACGTTCGGGAGGCAGCCTATACCGCATGCGCATGTACGATGTCGCTACGGGCTCTAAGCTAGATAATACCTTCAAGGCCGATGATATGGTAAGCCTTGCGGATCTGAGCCACCACGATGTCACCTTCTCTTATATCGATGGTGACGAGTATGTCTTCATGGACGTAGAAGATTACACGCCCTACCATTTCAACAAAGACACCATCGCCGAAGAGTTACTCTATATCACTGAAGATACTCAAGGCTTGCATGTGCTTACTGTCGATGGTTCACCCGTTGCCATTGAACTGCCTTCCCATGTCGACCTGGTCATTGTAGAGACAGACCCTTCAATCAAGGGGGCTTCGGCCAGTGCCCGCACTAAGCCAGCGACTCTCTCTACCGGTCTGACGGTACAGGTCCCTGAATATATTGCCAATGGCGAGAAGATTAAGATCAACACGGCCGAACAGAAGTTTATGAGCCGCTCAGACTCTAAAGCTTAATTAACAAAACATGGACCTGTTATTTGCAGCCAAATAACAGGTCTTTTTACTTCACAACTAGGTTCAATATGTCCATGTTTATTCGGCGTCAGCCTTCTGCTTTCTCTCAGCTTCTAACTGCTTTTGTAGACGCAGATCTTTGGTGATCCCATAGACAATAAATGATAATAAAATGGCCAGGCCTATGCCGACTTTAAAGATATGTTGATTGATTAAATTGTCCATTTTCATGATCCATTTGATGCTATACCGATTAGTATAAGAATGAAGCTTATCGCTTTAAGCGAAAATTATGCAGCACGACAATGAAGATAAACTTAATCTGACTCTCAAGAACAATACTCTCTTGCAACTGACTTAAGTAATTCAACTAAAAGTAAACTTATTCAACCTCAACCTTACCTAATCACATAATACACACATAAAAAACAACCTAATTTACGATCTTCTGATACATTTGCCTAGTCACTATTTTCTATCTGTTTTTATTTTATTAACGCAGCACTTACCACTTGGTATAAATACCCAGCAAACAGTGATTATTTGTTACATATGTATTGAGAATCGACCTATAAGGCGCTAGCATCTATACATAGCTGCGAGATAAAGAATATAAGGCTTTAATGTTCCAGATTAATCGTCAGCATTTCAAGTTCTCCCTCTTTCTAGGCTTATTTGGCCTCATAGCGAACCTGTACCCCATCCCTCTGTTTGGCAATGTTCAACTGATCTTAGGCAACGGTGTTTTTGTCTTCGTCGCCATCTTGTTAGGGCCTTGGTATGCACTGTTTACCGCCCTGCTCTGCTCAATCGGATTGTTTATCTCCTGGTCTAGCCCCCATGTATTTATCATCTTCTGTCTGGAGGCTATCTGGTTAGGCTTCGCCCGCAAAAAGGACATTTATTCTTTATACGCAGATATAGGATATTGGCTCTTGTTAGGTATGCCATTATTTGTACTCTACGCCAGCATTTTCTCGGAACTACCTGAAAGCCATCTCTCCTTTATCACATTAAAACAAGGGATTAATGGTTTAATCTGCGCCGCTTTAGGGTCTCTGGCTGTCACAATGGTCTCAGAGTTATGGCATCTCGAAGGTAAGGTGAAAGACAAGAGAAGACGCAGCTTCAATGCTCAACTCACTTACAGTTTCTCCTTAGTACTGACCATCTCACTGCTGGGCTCGGCACTGATATTCAATCATCAGGTCATTACCAAGCAGCAGGAAAGTTTGAAGCGTAACTTACATGATTCAGTAACCCATTTAGGGCTTGCGACAGAGATGTTCATTGAGACACATGAGCGAGCGATAGATAATGCATCTAGATGGCTGAGTTTGTCAGGCGCAGAGAACATATCTGGCTGGCAAAGCAAACTGGTCAAGCTACATCAGAGTTACCCGGGATTTGCCACCATGCTGGTGACTAACGCCGATGCACGTATCATAGCGGCGAGTCCACTATCGGCATTAGGGGTAGACAAGGTAGCCAACAAAGAGATCAGTGTCGAAGACCGTCACTACTTTCAGGAAGCATTTTTCAATCAAATTACCTACATTTCACCGGCATTTTTAGGTCGGGGGTTCGGCACTGACCCCATCGTCGCCATCAGCGCGCCCTTCTACCGCAGCGATGAGCCTAACCAGCCCACAGGGATCATCGAAGGTTCATTAGATTTAACCACCTTTGCTCAAATTGAGCAGGCCAATGAGGTCTACCAAGATCAGTTAATGATCCTCATCGATGAAGCTGGCAGGGTCATATACGCATCGGATGCGTTAGGTCTTGCGCCATTGTCTAAATTTAAATGGGCTGAAAGTGGCAAAGGCTATAAAACCAGTCTGTCCATGATCAACCTCCGTGATATCGATAACCCGAGTCCCGAATTTGTCTATGACAGCTACACGCTCAATAACCAGTGGAAGCTCTATGTGGTTAAACCGTTTTCTCCGCTATTAAAATTACTAGAGTCTCAATATCTCACTACCTTCGCGGTACTTATATTATCTATTATCATTACCGTCTTAGTGACTCGAGTCCTGAGTATTCGATTGACTCAGCCACTTGGCGTCATTGCCAATAAGTTTGCCGAGTATGGACACAGTAAAGCTGCCGATTATCATATCAATGAGGAATCACCTATTGAGTTCCTCAATTTATACCAGAGTATTAAGAAGAGTAAACAAGAGCTAACTTCTTACCAGTTAGAACTTGAAGAGAAAGTCGCGATCCGTACCTTTGAATTGCAAAAAGCCAATGCGAAACTGCAAATATTAGTCGAAAAAGATGAGTTAACTTCGCTGTACAACCGACGCTATGCCGAAGTCAAATTCAGATCTACTCAAGATTTTTGTCAACGCTGCGATGAAGTGATGGCTCTGGGGATCTTAGATATCGATAATTTCAAATCAATCAATGATACCTATGGTCATCAAGGCGGTGATGAATGCCTGCGGGTTTTATCAAAAGAGATGAAAAAATACTTTAAGCGGGATACCGATGTCATTGCACGTTATGGTGGTGAAGAGTTTTTGCTCATCTTACCTTTCTGTAATGTGCTAATGATTGAAGATCACCTCAACGAGTTTAGAAATAAAGTTAAGCGGTTAGCCATCGAAAACCCTAATGATAAACGTCTGATAACCATGACGGTCAGCATAGGAGCTCTAGTGAACAATGCTAAATACAGCACCGAGTTAGATGCCTGGTTTAAACAGGCCGATCTTAACTTGTATCTGGCTAAAAACCAGGGCAGAGATAAAGTCATCATCTCTATGCCGAAACCTTCTGATAAGCAGGTGACAGTATAATGTCAGTAGCCCGAAGTGAATACGCCTAAGCTAATACAGCGACATCCGGTCAAATATCATTACAGTTTACATCCTTTAATCTTTTAATCCTTCGATAAAATTATCTGTTCTGGAGATACGGCAATAGTGGGAGAAATGGCATCATCTCTATACTTATATATTCAGATAAAAGTTAACTCCCAACTCAAAATAGCCTATCGGTTTAACGTCACAGCGCCTTTAACCCTTCAATAAATTGGTCTGTTCTGGAGATAAGGTAAGGGAAAAATGGATTCCATTTCTGCCTTAATATCTCATCGGCCGACACCCCGAGCACACCGCGCTCCCCTCGAGTAGATGTTGCACCTATCTGTATCCGTTTCACATAATGCACTCCTTCCGGACCATACAAGGTATCTTCAATGGGAAATGGCAAGGCAACATGGGACAGAGAATAAACATTTCTTGGCCAGCTCAAATTCAGGATTTCGGTTTCAGGTTCGCCTTGGGTAAAATGAGTCTCAGCCACCACATCCCTGGGCAGGTCTAGTGTCTTGGCATTATTATGGACTAAGGTCAGGTCATATTTAAGGTGTTTGGTATTAAATATGCCGTCAAAATGCAATATAGGATCTTCCGGAATGAGCCCCATATTGATCTCTGTACGATTGATATCGAAGATAACCAGTTGATGATTATCCTGAGGCAGCTTTTGATATAAACCAGAGAACACCGCCTGTGTCGACACGGTATCATCAGTCAGCGATTGAAACGCCAGCACAGATGACAGAGACTTAAGCTGCTGAGCCGACGTTTGCTCTAACAGTAGCTGATTACGCTCAGCAAGTTGATAGACAACATCGCCGGCGTTTACCGCAAAAGAGTTGTATTTAAAAGGATCATATTCTGTCTGAATACTGTTCCAGCTCAGCTTTTCCAATCCCAATAAGGCACCTAATTTTGCTTGCCACTGTGCGCCAGCAGCCACAGGAGGCAAGCCTATCGCCGGAGATAGAAATACCATTCCAGAATATTCGCCAGCCTTATTCTGGGCCACTAGCTCTAACTCATGATTTAATGCCAGAGCTGCCCCAGTTGAAAAGCCTATCACATATAGAGGCTTGCCATTGAGCACCCGTTTAAGGTGCTCGGTGGCTAACGTCACTGCCGCGGCCATGTCTTGCCATTGAATGTTAACCAGACCAGAGGGAATGGTGCCATGACCGGGTAACCTTAAACCTAAGACATACGCCTTGTCCTTAAAATGCATGGCTACATGAGATAATGCGTAAGGGGAATCTGACATACCATGAAGCAGCAAGACACCGAAATCTGCATCTTCTTTTGGCCACTCATAACTGCGGTTCCAGTCATGACGCCACTTTTGTGGATCCGCCAAACTGCCACGCACATAACGATTCAAGATCGACGGATGCGGTGCCTGAGTCTGATCGTAAATCTTCTGTTCGACCTCTTCGAAAAGCGCCTTTTCTAGCGCGAGATAGTCAGAGAAGGTCTCTACGTTTTTGGTACGTTTAAATTCGGACTTTAATTCTAGTGTATGCCAAATATCAAGATCGGGTCTCGCGTTAAGAAACCAGACCCCGGCCACCAGCAAGGCAACAAAAATCCCCAGCGAAGCATAAAAAATCGCCATGAGCAGGTGTTTGGTGGAGCCTATAACGATCGTTCTCATATCTGTTCCAACATACCTAGACGCAAGTAACTAGCACCAGTAGCGATAAAAGTTACTGTCTTAATTGAAATTTCATTTAATTAGGTTAACTTACACGCATTAACTAGGTAAAATCCACCAATACTCACTCCCGAAAACATGGCTGAGCAGATAATGTCCAAACCCGTGTCGACTATGCATATCGGCAATGCCGAAGCTAAGACTTGCTATTACCTTCCAAACGCCCCTACTTTGCCCCAAGACTGGAGTTATCGCCAAGAAGACGCCTTGGCGATACTCATCGCACTTAATGGCAATCATTGGCGCAAGATATTAACCATAATGGCCAAGTTGTCAGCCCCTGATGCCGATTGGAAAAACTATCGGGATACTCAGTTACTCAAACGTGACGAGCAAATATTGATAGGTGCATCAAACCTGTTATCAACCGCAGAGCGACATATCATAGTCGGCGCCGTATCGGCTGCTAAATTAAGCATCAATAGCGCTAACACATTATTTAACAGCCTGGATGAACAAAACAGACTCCATGCAGATGGCTTGGGGGTTTTCATCTCGCCTTATCTGGACTATCGCCAATTCCCCAATAGCCTGATTGAACAGTTAAAACCTTATCTGCACGAATAAAATAGCTAACTGGATGAATTTAGAAAATGCCAATAAAAAAGGCGCGTTCGCGCCTTTATCATTACATTGAGCCTGCAGACTATTTCATTTAGTCATAGATAGTCGGAATAGACTTGCGCTTATGCTGCGTTGCCTTATAGATCCCAACGAGTCTATCGTCCACGATCCTATCCACTGACTTGCCTTCAAGGAAATCATCTATCTGATCGTAGGTCAATCCCAGTGCAACTTCATCCTCGAGTTGGGGCTTATCATCTTCAAGATCTGCCGTTGGCACTTTACTGACTAATATTTCAGGCGCCCCTAAGAAGCCAGCGAGCTTACGTACCTGACGCTTATTCAAGCCAAATAACGGCGCTAAATCGCAAGCTCCATCGCCCCACTTAGTATAAAAGCCGGTGATATTCTCGGCGCTATGATCGGTACCGACCACCAGTCCACCTGTTAAACCGGCAATTTCATACTGTGCGATCATACGCATTCTCGCCTTTACATTGCCTTTAACAAAATCGACCTTGCTCTCATCACTAAGCTCTATCCCTGCCGCCGTAAGGCCAGCTAACGTATTAGTGTGAACGCCGACAACGCCTTCATGTATGTTGACGGTGACTTGTTTGGAAGGAGAGATGAATTGACAGGCTAATTGAGCCTCATCTTCATCTTGCTGAACATTGTAAGGAAGACGCACGGCAATAAACTGATAAACACTCTTTGCTGCTTCATGGTTTAACTCATCGACAGCAAGCTGACATAAACGACCTGCGAGTGATGAGTCGACCCCACCACTGATCCCAAGCACTAAGCTCTGACAGTGAGATTCTTTGAGTTTCAATTTGATGAAAGCAACGCGCCTTTGTACTTCATATTCTGGCTCTATTGCAGCTTGAACCTTCATTTCACGTAAAATCTGTCCCTTCACAATCTGAGCTCCAATCGAATAAATGTATAGCAGATGAGTTTGATATTATGGGCCAAAATACTGATTAATACAGTGTTATATTGCAACATATTTTGTTCATGCAATTTTTTACTAGCCTAGATGATTAACCCACGGCTAATATAGTATAAAGGCAGCGAGAAGCGACCCATGACCACAGCAAGTGATCTGGATATCTAGCTGAATAGCGATGGCTTCATGTACTCATATTCAATGAACTTATGCTTGATGAACGAATACTTGATGAACAATGGCTAAAAAAGAGTGGCGAAGAGAAGTGACTGAAGAAAAAATTGAATATTGGCGTAATCCCATAGTGCCAGAGATGGAGCTAAGTACCGCCAGCTTCCAGCAGTTTGAGTTTGATCAACATGTTCATCTCGATTACCACATAGGGGTTGTGACCAAGGGCGGTCAAAAATATCAGCACAAGGGCGAAAGTTACCATCTAGGCAAGGGATGCATCTCGACCCTAAACCCCGATGAGGCTCATAATGGCCAAAGTGTTGAGGCCCAGGGTTACCAAGCCAATGTTATGTCCATTCCCATCACTTATGTCAACCAAATCACCGCTGAGCTTAATATCAAAGAACAGTTTTTTGCATCTCCTCTCTCCTGGGATCCGGATCTCCACCTGGCCTTTTTACATCTGCATAAAAATCTCACCAGTCCCCATGCTAAACAAACCCAGTTGCAGATAGAAACCAGCTTGATGGCTTTCACCACGGAGATTTTCCAACGCTATGGCTCAGTGAAGACTGCTAGTCATAAACAGCATGCACTGTCATATCAGCAGATTATCGACATCAAATCTCAATTTCATGACGAGATGCACTATGCATTTCAGCTCGAAGGTTTAGCCGCTTCGATGGGCTTGAGTAAATTTCAGTTTTTGCGTCAATTTAAAGCCGCCACAGGCATGACACCACACGCCTATTTGAAACGCATACGATTGGAATACGCCAAGAAAGCCCTGGCAAAAGGTGAAGCTATGATAGACATCGCCCTGCAAGTCGGTTTTTTCGACCAAAGCCATCTCAACAAAGCCTTTAAGCAAGCCTTTCTGGTTACGCCCTCTCATTTCCAGAAGCGCGTTATCTGAATCACGCCCAGTTCTCTACACGCCTGCAATAATTTACAATACCTCTCGTGCTTAATCCCCCATTATTGGGACAAGTTATAAAATCGGATCTCAATATGGAACTGCAACTGCTTATCTCTCTTGCCATTATTCACTCTGTCGCTTTGGCGAGCCCGGGACCAGACTTCGCCTTAGTGGTAAAGATGGCCAGCCAAGAAAGTCGGGCGACGGCTATCGCCTCAGCGGTGGGAATATCCGTGGCCATCTTGTTGCACAGCTTACTCAGTGTCACCGGTGTGAGTTTACTCATCAAGAGCTCAGACCTGCTCTTTGTCGCCGTGCAATTAATAGGAGCGAGTTATCTTGGCTGGATGGGTATAGGTGCTATTCGAGGCACTCTCTCCCAGTGGCGCGACAAAGCGAGTTCACAGGATCTGGATAATGCGAGTCATCTTGGATTATCGATCAAACAAGGTTTTTTCCAGGGACTGTACACTAACCTATTAAATCCAAAAGCTATGGTGTTCTTTATCACGCTGTTTTCTGCCATGATCACACCTGATATCAACGTTATCACTAAGGTGAGCGCCGTGTTCATCATGCTTATCTTATCGTTAATCTGGTTTATATTTATAGCCTTAGTCTTATCCAAACCCCTTATTCAACTGAAAGTAAAGAGAGCTAGCCCAATCATAAATCTAGTCACTGGCATACTGTTTATATCTGTCGCTATCATCATAGTCTCTGGCGCCGTTTAAGCTGTCTTCTTGATTCAACACAGCTTAGTTAGCACCAGAGTAGGATTCGCCAGCACTCGAATCACCGCTATCTGCCGCATACTCAGGATGTCAGGCAGCGACAGAGAGGTGAATAATTAAACACTAAAACCCCGAAAAAAATGAGAATAAGACTAAAACTGCAGGCTGATACTCACTCCTGCGAAGGTCTGCTGTTTGGCCTCGAAGCTAACATCACGTTTAATTCCCCCTTGGGGAATGACATGGCTCATATGCCCCGATAGGCTCAACTTTTGACTCAGTGGATATCGCGCTTCGATGCCAAACTGCACATGATTGGCCCCATTATATTCTTCATTGGCAAACTGAAAATCAAACGCCTGGCTCACATAGGGTGTCACGAGTCCTTTACCCGCCAATTCGACACTCTTACCATGCAGGCTCAACTCGATAAAATGGCCATTAGATTGCAGCGAGTAAGTGTGATCAATCGATACTGTGACCCAGCCAATCCCCCTGTAGGCCACAGCGCTGGCAAACTCAGCGTCACTTTCCCGCTCGTCTCCATATATTTCGACGAACTGCAGGCCGATTATCCCATCGAAGGTTTCTGTTTCGAATACATCATAGGATATCCCCAACTGCCATTCCCTGTAGTTTTGCCGGCTAGCTTGTCCTAAGCTAGAGTAGAGGTGAATACTTGCATACTCCATGACCATTTCGCCCCAAATGATCCCACCATCATCGAGCTGATCGCGTCCCTCGGTGATATATTGTGTCTCGCCGCCAAATTCAACTTGAACACTGAGATGATTTTCCCCCACCAATAAGCTTTCTTTTTCTTCTCCTGTGTTATTTAGGATTTCAGTTGACGCCTGTAGGCCTCCAGAGCTAGATAAACATACCAAAATGATCAGCACCTTAGATAACAATGCGGATTTGGCCTTAATAGACTCTGCTCGTTTTACATATTGATAGGGCATAGAAAGCCCTCCCATTAAATTAGGATAAAAATATAAATTCAAAAATAGCATCTAGAGAGGACCCACCCCTCTAGACATGGATGACTAATATTGGGTAATTAGTTGCGTTATTAATTGAGTAAAAATGCCTGTCAGCTTGATATTAACGAATCGTTTAAGACCCAGTTAACTCAGCAAGATCAATGAGGTGACATAGAAATAAATCAAGAGCCCAGTGACATCCACGATAGTGGTGATGGCCGGGCTAGCAACAACGGCAGGGTCCTGACCGGACACTTTTGCTAACAAGGGTAAAGCCGCTCCTATGACTGTCGCCGTAACCACTTGAAAGAACAGGGCTAAGGCTATTGCACTGCCAAGCATAGACAAGGTCAGGCCATTGGGTAATGAAACACCGTGGGACAAGAAGTACACCTTAATAAATGAAATGCACGCCAAACCTAGACCAATAAAGAGTGAAATCCTAAGCTCTTTCCATAAGACCTCACACCAATTCTTGAGCTTGAGTTCTCCCAAAGCCATAGACCTCACAATGACGGTAGATGCCTGACTGCCCGCATTACCACCCGTGTCCGCCACCATCGGCATATAAAGCGCCAATATGGTCAGAGCGGTGATCGCATCTTCATAACTTTGAATCACCATACCTGACAAGATACCCACGCCAGCTAAGCCCACAATCCAGAAGATACGCTTTCTGACATGCTCTAAAACTGATGTTTTCATATATGGCGTACCATTATCGTCTGCCTGTATGCCCATCAACATCTCTACATCTTGAGTTTGTTCCAGCTGCATCACCTCCATCGCTTTTTTAGCACTCAGTGTAGCTACAGGTTTGCCGCTGAGGTCGACAATGGGTAAATAATCCAAATCACTATGTTGCAGCATGGCAACGGCTTTTTCTCTATCTGTGCTGACGTGACATGAGCCAACAGACTCAGCAATGTCGACTAGTAATCTTGCCTCACTATGCTTAAGCAATTGATGTATCTGCAGCACAGCGCAATAACAGCCTTGATCATCGACAATGAAAGCCAGGTGGTTATTAAAGGTTTCTTTCGTCTCATGTATTTTGGTGATGGCATCACCCACACACATATCATGAGTAAAAAAAAGATGGGGAGCCGTTGAAACCGCAGAAATCACCGGATGAATCTCAGTCTCAATTTTCTCCATGTCGCTCACAAGCCAAGCTGGCATCAAACGAAAGAAGGTCTTACTCTCTGCCTCAGGTAAGAGTTGATGAATATAGAAACACTGCAGCAGAGATTTATTTTCAAGCCAAGTTTGAATAACACCACTAGACTGTTCTTGCATAAAAATAATCAGTTTATGACTGACATCATCATTCTCTACCTGAATAAAATCATCATTCCAAAAATCGAAATTTAAATTAAGAATTGAGTTAATGTTAAGATCACTTTTAATTTCAGCAGAAAAATTGGGCATATGTCGCCCTCCCATAGAATAGGATTTAAAACTCGCATTGAGTTTACTGATAGCTCAACTTGTATCGAGCTACATTGAAAATAGAATAGGAGTGACAGCGAGGAGGGAGTTTATGACATATACAGATTTATTAATTTAACGTTAATTTAACCATAAATACCCAATCACGCCGTTTTCTCTACTCGGAGGGATGTCGATTTCCATTTTAACTCCTAAAAACTAAATAAATATGAAAGTAGTGAGATAATAAACATCATACAGGGGGATATTTATAAATTTATCCGTACGTGAATGTTGTATATTTAAAGCATGACTAAATCACTAAGAACGCGACAAGTTTGGCTATATCGCGCGTTGACTTGAGCACAAGCCTAGAGTTCACAGCAGAGCTATAGCATGCAGCGTATATCGCTATGAACACGAGTCATCAACTAGCTGTGGGGTTTGAGGCTAAGGAGGGGAAAGCAAGCAACAAAAAAGAAGGGATAGTTCTGAATGAAACCTAAGGTGGTTATTTTACCAGAATTGAATTCTCCAAGCGCCAATGCGAGTTCCCTTTAAACTGTCGGTATCCATATAGCGGCCTCATCTAGTAAATTTGAGCTGAATTATAATATGATATGAAATCATGTCAAGGGTAAATCAAGTAAGAGGCAATAAATTAAGACGTTATTCATATTCATGTCATAACTATTTATAAATGGCATCCAAATACCAATTAAACCGCACGAGCAACCAAATAAACTAATTTTAAAGATTCGATTAAAACTGTAATTATTAATTAAACCTTAAAACAAAAAACAAAAAACAGACATTGATAATTTATTTACCTTTCCAATTAAACAGCCAGAGTACACTTACTTAATGATGCACAGCCTAAATACACATAAAGCACTCTGGTTAATTCCTTATCAAGGACTTAAGTGACTAGCGCCTGTTTTGACACTAATCACTAGCTCCCCCCCGAAGTAAAGTTTAAATAGCTTACACCAGTTGATACTTTTCTAATCGATACAAGAAGGCCTTATAGCTTAACCCTAAAAATTTAGCCGCCTTAGTACGGTTGCCTTGGTGCTTATTCATAGCCTGTTCTAAACAGTCTTTCTCGAACACTTCCCACTCTATACCCTCCTCAGGCAAAGAGAACTGACTGGTATTTAATGGCTTTGGTTGACTCGATAACTCATCGAGCATCTCCGCTTCATCTCCCAGTAACACGAAGCGCTCTATACGATTCGACAGTTCTCTGACGTTCCCTGGCCACGCGTAATCCAGTAGCTGCTTTAAAGTATTTGCCGATAATTTAGCTTGTTCCATCTTATATTGACCGCTGTGCAACTGCAAAAAGTGCTCGACTAATCTGCCAATATCTTCCTGACGCTCTCTTAGCGGCGGCATATGAATTGGCACAACATTGAGTCGATAATAAAGATCTTCTCTGAATCGTCCCTCTGCAACCTCCAATTTAAGATCCCTGTGGGTGGCAGCAATCACCCTCACATCGAGCTTGATTTCACCATTTTGTCCCAAACGACTGATGATCCCCTCTTGGAGAAACCTGAGTAAGTTAGTTTGCTGTAACAAAGGTAACTCACCTATCTCATCGAGAAAAATCGTACCGCCATTGGCCGCTTCTAACTTACCAATTTTTAACGCCGTAGCGCCGGTATATGCCCCTTTCTCGGCGCCAAATAATTCAGACTCAGCCAATGACTCGGGAATAGAGCCACAATTGATCGCAATAAAAGGTTTATGTTTCCTTTGGGATAATTGGTACAGGGCCCGGGCAGCAAGCTCCTTACCCGTACCGCTCTCTCCACCTATCAATACAGTGGCATCGGTCGCACTCACTCGCTGAACCCGGGAATAAACCTTCTGCATGCAGGCCGCTTTACCCACGATACCCACCAGCTCCTGTTGCTGGGATAACTCAGATGTAAGCCGCCTATTTTGCTTTTTTAACACCAGGGACTTGGCCACTTTCTCGATAGCCAATAATAGCGACTGACGCTGGTAAGGCTTGGCCAGATAATCATCCGCCCCAGCCTGCATAGCATCGACGGCATGTGTGATAGTGCCGTATGCCGTCGCTATGATAAATCCCATGTCAGGATGCTCACGCCTAACATAGGTTAATAGATCCATGCCACTCAGCTGGCCTAACTTCCAATCTGAAAAGACCAGATCAGGCACATGCTGCTTCAATGACACTATGGCGGCTTCGACACTGTCGGCACTGGTGATCTGATAATTATTCGCTTCAAGCATCTGCGAAATAAGGCTACGTTGATCGGGCTCATCTTCGACAACTAATATTTTTAAAGTCTCAACTTTCATTGTGCTGCCTCTGTACCTTCATTAGCCGATTTAGAAAATGTCAATGTCACCAGTGTACCGCCTGTGGGGTTGTCTTCAAATTGTATATCACCGCCATAATGCCCCTTAATCAATCGTTCGGCGATATAAATCCCCATGCCTGTCCCCTCTGTTTTAGTGGTCACATGGGGCTGGCACAAGCGATCTCTGACCTCAGGTAATATGCCCTTACCGCTATCTTTTACAATCACCTGATAACTCTCACTGCGACTGTTTATTGATACCTCAACGCGGCCATCATCGGGAGTGGCCTCTACGGCATTGATTAATACCGCATGCAATATGCTTCTTATTTCCGATTCGGCGCCATTAATTGCAGCTAAACCGCCTGTAGAGTCGAATGTGATCTTAGGCTTAGAGCCATTAATAGACAGCTCGAGCAAGATATCCTGAACGATAGCCTTGATCGGCACGCTGTGGCTACGGTTGACTTCATTACTCGACAGGGTCAACAGAGATTGAATACTCTTATCCATCATGGCGATCTTCTGCTGTATTTTTTGTAATAGCTCGGCTCCCTCTTCCTTACTTTGGGCCTGCATTGCGCCTTCAGATAATAAGCCTACCGTGTGCAATGGATTGCGTAGACTATGAGCTATGCCTCGTGTGACCTCGCCTAATTCGGCTAACTGCTGCTGTTGAGTCATCAACTGCTCTTTTTCGCTCAATTGAGCAAGTTTTCGACTCATCTTATTAAAGCCAGTCAAGATAGCTTTCAGCTCTTTCACACCTTTCTCTTCAACTTGAAAACCTAGCTCCCCATCGCCTAATTTCTCATGTCCCTTTGCCAGCTTAGTCAATGGCGAGCTGATATAATGACTCAGCATATAAGCCAATATTAACGCTGCTATTGAGGTTAGCAATATCAGGGCTAACATAGACTCGCTGAAGCGCTCTAATTGATTATTGGTATTTTGACTCGGAATCGATAAATCATGGATAAAATTGAAGGCAAACTCACCATCGCGGTTTACTGTCGGTGCCTCGATAATGGCAACATTGCCATCTTCTAGCCAAGTATTGGTATCGATCTGAATTTGGCTCACGGCCTGGTGTAGCCTCTCACGATATGAAATAGCCGCTTCACGACGAGCCTCGACAATATTGGCTCTTTGCATTTTCTCTAATTCACGCTCATGCACTGCCATCTCTCTTAAGTGCGCCTTTAATTCACGCTGCTTCGCCTGCATCGCCGCTTGAATATCTCTGCGCTCTTGCCGCGAAAAATCATGATTATTCTTAGTCTCGATTAAGATAACCTCTTCCGTCAACTGCCCTATTTCTCGGCTTATCTCTTCGATATCAAATTTAAAATCACTTCTTGCCTCTTCGATATCCTGGATAGTTTCCTGTAACTCTTCATCCGAAAACTCGACAACGAATTCCTGCTCACTGCCGACATTATCTATCAGCAACTTAACTAAATTTTTCGAGAGCGTCCGGGAACTTTGGCTCAACTCACTCTGTAGTTCCCCCTTGTAGTACTGAGAGATCAAGAGTTGGCTGACCCCAAGCAATATAATCAAGGTTCCAAAAAGGAGAAACACATAACGCTTTATCGACATACTCGCTCCATCATATTTATACTTATTCATTAGCTATACAAGAAGAGTACCAAGCTTAAAATACAAGTGCTAACAGTCGTTTGCAAACAAACGTTATCATAATCACAACATAACTCCCCATATAAGGAAGTCACATACTCATATCGGGTAGCCTTCACGTTTTACCCCGCTCATTTTCTATTCCCACCAAGCGAATATCATTCATCTAATTGTTTTTAATTGAAATTAAATTATTGGCACGAACTTGGCTTTACCTAAGCAAGACACTCAATAATCGAGGTCGGTGTCGCTGAATAAGGAAAGTCACCAAATCAGCCACAAACATCAATAAATCATTACCCTGTGGGTAGAACAAGGACTGAATATGAAACTTAATAATATCGTGATCGCATTAGCCTGCAGTGGCCTACTAACATTGAATGTCGCTGCTGCGCCAACTCAGCTACATCAGCTTGAGTTTGAAGATAAAACGACCTTCACCAAGATCGAGAGTGATGAGAATGAGCTTACGCAGGTAGAAGTCAGAGTAGGCGGAGATAAGCAGGAATTTACCTTCACTCAAGATGAGCTAAAAGACCCACAGGGGATTGAAGATAAGCTAAGTAGCCTGCCTCCAGCCTCTGCGACAAAGGTCGCTCATTTACTGAGCAGAATTGCAAGCAAGCAGCGCTTAAGTTTTGACCTCCTAGTTAAAAATGAACTCGATCCTGAAACAATGTTGAAAATTGAAAAAATGGGCCGTTTAATGGAAGCCAAAGGACATGAGATGGGAGCTAAGGCGAGAGAATTTGAAGTGCATATGGCGCAGATGGAATCCCATGCCCACAAGATGGAAGCTAAAGCCATGGAACTCGAAGCCTATTTCGAGCAACATGGAGAAGAGTTCGACATCGTTATGGATGAGCTTGCCGATGATGTATCTGAAATCGTCTCACACTTCAGTGATATCGAAATAGAGATTCATGAACGTAATGATGATGGTCAACATGTATTTATCTTTCATAGTGATGATAAATCTGATATTACCCGCCACTTAATTGAGTCAATTAAGCAAAGCGGGCTTACTGAAGCGCAGAAGCAGGCCATAAGAGATGCATTAGACTGAATCAAATAGCATCTTCGAGTAAAAATGTGAACACCGCCAAGGTATGATCATCCACAAATAGAGTAGTCTCTGAGTATCAAATTCTTGATCCTCGGAGCTTCAACATGTGGTGGCGTATTCTTATCATCTCTCTGGCTTTTTTATTGATCGGCGCTCACTTCATGCGTTATGGCTACATTCTTGCCTGCTCACTATTCGCATTGGCTCCCCTACTACTTTTCATCAAACATAAATTAGCGACTCGCCTGTTACAAGCTACCCTGCTGATTAGTACCTTACTGGTATGGGGAGTGAGCGGGTACGAATTAGTACAGATGCGTTTGGTGCTTGAGCAACCTTGGCTTCGATTAGGCATGATTATATCTGCAGTAGCGACTTTCACCTTGATAGCGGCCGCGTGTTGCAATGGCATAATAGCTAAACGTTTGAAGGCCAGAACCTTATTCTAACGCCTTTAATGATCATTAATCAGAGTGCGCTACCTAACGTTTTAGAACTAGCCCGGTGATGACCCATCGTCTTTAAAGATCAGTAATTAGAATACGCTACCTACTTTTTGAGTACTGGCCTGATGATTACCACTGCAGGTCATCTGCTGACTCATGTTAGCTGTTAATAAACGCCGGCTTATCATATCGACCACTATGTTGAGCATGGCGGTACACACCAACAGGAATAGTGCTGAGCTATAGCGGATCTCAGCAAAGCCGCTGTCGATATAAAAACCTAAAGTCGCAACACCTAACATGCCCAAAATGGCTGTCTCACGTAAGATAACTTCGAAACGATAAAACACCAGCCCCATAATATTGGGGTATATCTGAGGCAACACCTCATAACAATATCCATCGAGCCTGCCATTATAATCTGCCGAGACCTCTAAGGTATCCGACTGCCTCACGGTTAGATAGGCAATCAGAGCACCATTGTGAAGCGCCAGCGCCAGCATTGCCGGTAGCATAGATGGGCCCAATAGCATCATAAAAATAAAGGCGAAAATATATTCAGGAACAGATCGTAACACTAGCAAGCCAAATTTAACGCCGCTAGAGAGCACTGGCCCAGCTAGCTTCCTGGATGAAAAGGCAGAGCTAAACAAGGCAATGATGTGGGCCATAGCCAGCGCGGATAATGCCAGCAATAAGGTAATCGCTAACCCCGGCAAGGCTTGAGAGAAAAATAACTTCTGCGCCCAGCTCAGCAGCTGATTGACAAGATTTAAGTCAATTTGATGCCAATGCTCAACGTGCTGTAAGACGGGAGGTAAGATGTCTACTGTGATGAAACGCCATAACAGCATGCCATCGACACTGGGGATAGTAGGCAGAGTATATAAGCCTGCCAAGATATAAAACAAAATGAGCTTAGGTCGGCACCAATACCTAATGGTACCAATCAAGGCAATAAACAAGATTAACAGGGCCGCGCCTTCATGATAATTGCCCTGCCTAAACGCCGTCTCCAGATAAAAGCCTATCGTCGGCATACCGATAAAACCCAGCACCGCACTGCTTCTCAGGGCGCATTCGAACCGGTAACGCACATAAGCTAAAATTGAGGGCAATACGTGACTGATTCGACCATAAAAGTACCGACTAATTCTATCGGTATTAGCCGGCAAGGTTTGAGTTGTTGTTTGGGGGGCTTGTATCAAGATATCGTTAAATACCCTGGCAAAAGTAGCCCCATAGGGTAAGGCTATCGCCAATATTCCCGTTATGGGCGACAGGCCGAACACCTGCAAAAACAGCAGCGCCCAAAATATTTCATGAATTGAACGTGTGACCGCACAGAAGGCCGCCACCAAGCGATTGGAATACAGAAAAGATAAGGGAACCCCGAAGAGCAAGCCACCGACCACACCGAGTAGCGCAAAAGAGACGGTTTGCCACAAAGATTCCAGTAGATACTCAGTGGCAAAAAAATCTGGGGTCATAAATCCCTCAGCCATTCTCAGTAGCTCACTCCAAGGGGCGAGAGAGATGACCTCAGTATCGGACAGGGCAAAACACACGGCAGCAATAAGCCATAACAGCAAGGTGACTTTCTGCCAATAACTAAAAAAGGGGTAATGCTTGCTCACATCCACAGCCATGGACTCGGGCTGAAGTTTAGGCATGGTTTAATGTATCTGACATAGGTCTGGAGACCGAGCCAGAATAAAGTTCATCGATATGATTCGAGGTTATTTCGCCGTGAGGAATATCCAGCTTTAGTTGACCCTGGCTCAAGCCGATAACACGATCGAAATGCGTTAACGCAGATGACTTATCATGCAACACCATGATCACGGTTTCATGGCGGGCAAACACGAGATCCAATAGACGTTTAGCCATAATAGGGTCTAACGCCGAAAAGGGTTCATCACCAATAAAGATAGATTGCTCTTGATATAAGGCTCTGGCCAATGCAACGCGTTGTCGTTGACCCCCTGAAAGTGTTGAGAGCTTCTTACTGACATGAAAATCGAGTTCGAGCTCCCGACATAGCTCATTGACTTCACTTAACGGCTTTTTGAATGGAGTGATCAAATTAGCTAGGTTATAAATCCAGTGATGCTTGGTTAATGCCCCCATATAAACATTATGATAAGTGCTTAAGCTATCAACCAGCCCCTGTTTTTGTGAGCAATAAGCGGCATTATCTTTTAGCAACAGATAGAGGTGAGCCAACAGCGTCGACTTACCCGCACCTGAGGTACCAATTATCGCCACCTTCTCTCCGGCCTCTATCGTCAGAGAGAGACTATCGATAGCCAGCTTATCAGCATATTTAAGGGTCAAGTTTTCAAATGTTATCATAGCGAATAAATACTAGTCGATAAGCCCTATAGTTTTAGCTATATTTTCAATAGGTTGATAATCTGAATTTTCAGCTTCTACGAAAGACTTTCTTGGAAAGCTCGCGAGAAGCTCAGGATCTTTCATGTCGAGCAGGGCTTTTGTCAGCTTAGTCTTAAAGTCGGCACCAAATGTCTCATTCACTCCTTCCCTGACTGTCCACTGATAATCTGGGTACGCCGGGCTCTGCCAGATCACATCAACTTTATCCAGATCCACGATGCCTTTAGCCAACGCCCTCTCCCACACTTTGTAGTTAACCGCGCCAACCTGATACGCCCCAGCTTGAACTTGGGCTATGGTGCGGCTATGGTCTCCGGAGAAACCAATGCGGGTGAACACATTTTCAGCCTTCTTACCTAGGTTTCGCTCGATAAAAAATTGTGGCATAAGCCGACCCGATGTTGAGCCTTTTGAACCATAGGTAAAAGTGTAACCGTTTAAATTAGGAAAACTCTCAGATGGCAGAATATCAGCCGAATGATGCGCAATAAAATAACTCTTAAAAAACTGATCTTCATAGCCCTGAGCTATCGCTTCGGAGCCAGGAACCAGACGACGAGCCTGCACACCAGATAAACCACCGAACCAAGCCAGCTGAACTTGATTATTCCTGAATGCGGTTACCGCTGCGGAGTAAGATTTGACCGGAATATATCTAACCTCGACGCCTAATTGGCTCTGAAGATATTCAGCCACCTTATCGAAACGTGTACGAAGCTGACTCTCATCTTCATCGGGAATGGCGGTGAAAGTAAATACAGTCGCAAATGCACCGGAAGAAAGCGTGCTTAAGAGTAGTAGAGCGACTATGTTTATTAGCCTCATGAGATGTTTCCTGTCAGTAAAAATTGTGCAGGATTTTAACGATAATAGCCCCAGAAACAAAGTGATTTATTGCAAAAATAAGACTCGGTCACTATTTGCAGCCATTTATTTACAAATCAAGTCAGCTGGTATTAAGTTACGCTCAAGTAAAATATTGGCAAATACAGATATTGGCAATATGTCTTTATCTGAGTAGACTGTTGTAAAAAATTATAAAGGCATAAAATTATGAGAATTTTGGTTGTTGAAGACGATCCTATCTTGTCTCACCATTTACAGGTGCAACTGAGTGAACTTGGGAATCAGGTTCAAGTCGCATTGACCGCCAAAGAGGGATTTTATCAAGCAACTAATTATCCCATAGATGTTGCCATCATCGACTTAGGTTTACCGGATCAGGATGGCATGAGCTTAATTGAAAGTCTACGCGATGCAGGGCTAAAGGCACCAATCCTTATCTTAACCGCCAGGGTCAATTGGCAAGATAAGGTTGAGGGTCTCAATGCCGGTGCCGATGACTATCTGGTTAAACCATTCCAAAAAGAGGAATTAGTCGCGCGTTTAGACGCCTTAGTCAGACGCAGTGCAGGATTTGTTAAGCCCCAGATCACCAGTGGTGATCTGGAACTGGATCTCGCCGCTAAGCAGCTCTCGATGAAAGGTGTCCCCATGGAGATCACCGCCTTCGAATATCTCATACTCGAGTATTTGATGCGTCATTGTCATGAAGTCGTCGCAAAGCAACGTCTGTTAGATGTGATCTATGGCGATAAAGAGGGAGATCCAAACACCATAGAAGTCATGGTGTCCAGACTCAGGAAGAAACTCACCAAAGAGGGGCTGGAGAATCCTATTGCCACGATCCGCGGCCAAGGTTACAAGTTTAATCTGCCATGCAGTTAAGGTTTAAATTTAAGAAACGTCTGCTAACACGGATGTTTCTTACCTCACTGTCAATTATTGCCTTAGTAGGATTCGGCTTAGCCTGGCTGGTCAACATTCTTCATGCACAAGACAACTACAACGAAGAGACGGCTCAGCTCATCGCAGAGATCCCTAAAGTTGCCGCAGAGCTGAGGGAGCACGATCTACTCCCCGCTAGCAGTGACGACTGGCTCGAGGAAAACAATACACCAGAAAGCTATACCATAGCCAGCTGTGATGCAGATTATAGACAAATTTGGACCTCATCTCAGGCTGTCGATAAAGGGCTTTTTGATACCTGCGAACGCTTCAACGACATTCGACACGACTCCCCTCCTTATTACCTCAATCTTGCAGACGATAAGGGCTACTTCATCTATTTACTGTCATTAGAAATGTCTGGCAGTCAATATAACCTGTTGGTGATGAAAGATGCCCAAAAGCTCGAGCAGGAATTAGACAAATTCAGTCGACGCACTTATTTCAGGCTAGCCATGGTATTGGCACTGGCTCTGGTTCTGTTAGTCAGTGCCGGTTACTGGGGAATGCGACCTTTAACTCGAATGAGAAACGAGTTAGAGAGTGTCAGCAGTGGTAAGACTAAGGCGCTATCACAAGATTACCCCATTGAGCTCGAAGGAGTTACCCAAGCGCTCAATCAGCTGCTATCTCAATCGAGTGCCCAACAGCAGAGATATCAGAATGCGATGAATGATCTTGCTCATAGCCTGAAGACACGCCTTGCAGCCGTCCACGCTATCACAGATGATGCGTCATTAGATAAACAAGGGGCAAGCGAGCGTATCATGGAGCAGGTAAGCCAGATGGACTTGCTGGTTAAATACCAACTCAAGCGTGCCATGCTAGGTCGTAAAGGACTCAAGCATGAACAAACCTTAGTCGCCCCCCTGGTCAATCAGCTTTCTCAGATGCTTTTTAAGGTCTATCGTGACAAGCAGGTTCAATTCATCGCCTATATTCCCCAGGAACATGTCTTTCCTGGAGATAAAGGCGACTTGATGGAGCTTTGCGGTAACTTGATGGAGAATGCATTCAAATTGTGTATCAGTCAGGTGAGAGTCACTGCCCGTTATAGCGATGCCGGAGAGTTTGAACTGATTGTCGAAGATGATGGACCTGGCGTCGAAGAGAGTCTGCGCCAAAGAATCATCGAGCGTGGTGTCAGAGCCGACACACAAAAAGCCGGACAAGGGATAGGACTCGCCGTGTGTAATGAAATAGTCATCAGCTACAATGGTAACTTGAGCATAGAAACCTCAGAGCTTGAAGGCGCTAAGTTTAGAATAACGATTCCAATTTAAGCCCAGAACTAAGTCATGCAACTAGATACAAGGGTCTTGATCACAAGACCCTTGTATTCATACGCTATCTTATCGGTGCATACAATTGCTCGGCGCGATTAAACATGACCCAAGAAGTCGCGATATATTTATCGTTACTGATCGGTCTATTGCCTCGATGTGAGTGAGTAAAGCCCGCTGGTGCTATGACCATGCTGCCCTTCTTTGGTTTGAGTTTTCTGTTTTGATAAAAAAATTCCGTCTCCCCCCCCTCTTCTACATCGTTAAGATAAAACATATAGAGCACCACGCGATGCAAGGCTTCATTATGCCCCGCCTGAGGAAACTGCTCAGAATGCCAGTGAGGGTACCCTCCTACACCCTGCTGATATTTCTGAACATTAATGGTCCCACTGCGGTAGAGATACTTAACTAATGCTTCGGATCTTGGTTCACCCAGACTCTGATAGTTATCAGGCGTCAGCGCAACACCTTGGCCTTTGTCATCAGCGACTTGCACCGATACAGCCCCCATCAATGCCATCGAATATACATTGAAATACTCGGTAGAGAATTTCAATGTATAAGTGAGTAATTCATTCCTGATACTCTGCAAATCCTCGAAACTGTCTAAGGTGAGATCGCGACTTATTTTTTTTTCTAAATCCACCCCTTGGCCGGTTCTGCCATCGGCCACCCCCTTATGTTGTTCAAAAGAGGCGATCAAACGATCACATAAGTCATCTGGGATAGCATTAGGGTATACTTCAATGAAGTCCATTTTGTTAACTTTGCCTATTCTGTGTTCAGTCTATGCTGACATAATGGTTAAGTGATTGTAAAGTCATTGAGTTAAGTTAAAATATCACTATAACAATCAAACCAGTTCTGGAATAATTGTTCTAAAGAGATGGGGATACTAATAAGAAGAATATGAAGAAAAACCGTAAAGTTGCAGTCAATCAATTACAAGTCGGTAATTTCATCCGCTTACCCGTTTCTTGGAAAGATCACCCCTTCCTATTCAGTAGCTTCAGACTCAAGCAACAGGCACAAATCGAGCTTATTAAAAAATTAGCCATCGACTTTGTGTTCGTCGATATCGAGCGAAGTGATATCCCCCCTCTCACCGAAGAGGTTGCCAAGACTAAAGTGGTGCCGCCGCAGAAAGAAGACCTGGATGCACTCACCATCGAGATGCAAAAAAACAAAAGTGAGCGTATTGAAAAACTCAAGCGGATGCGCCGAGACCTTCAGAAAACCGAGCAAGACTTTGACCGATCTATCGCAAAAATGCGTAACTTGGTATCTAAATTACGCAACCGTCCGCTAAATGCCATAGATGATGCCAAGGAATTAATTAATGACATGAGTGAAAAATTACTGAGTTCGGATAACTTAGTCTTACATCTTATGGGCGAAGCCAAAGACGACGAATCAATTTATTATCACTCTCTCAATGTCGCCGTACTCTCCATGTTAATGGCAAAAGAACTGGGCTGGGACAGATCAGATATCGAATTAGTCGGCATGGGTTCACTGTTTCACGATACTGGAAAATTGAAAGTCCCTCCACAATTACTCAAGAAGAAGACACCATTAACGCCGCCTGAAGTTAACTTTATGAAGCAACATCCAATCATGGGTGCAGACTTGTTGAAACTCGCTGAAAACTTTCCAGCCGGTGCCATGCCAATAGTACTCAATCATCATGAATACCTAGACGGCTCTGGCTACCCTAAGGGGCTTAAAGAGAATAAACTCGACAAGTTGTGCCAGCTCGTTGCCGTGGTTAACTTATATGACTCTCTTTGTCACCCTGACGCACAGACAAAAGCGCGTACTCCCTATGCTGCACTCGGTCATATCTATAAAAACTTCAAGACACAGCTAAATCAGCAAGTCACTGGCAAGATGATCAAAATGTTAGGCATCTATCCCCCCGGCAGTATTGTTGAGTTATCTTCTGGCCAGTTTGCCATGGTCATGTCGGTCAACCTGGACAAAATATTGTTCCCCAGAATACTGGTCTACGATGCCATGGTTCCCAAAGATCAGGCTCCGATTGTGGATCTAGAAGTCGAAGGTCTCAGCATAGTCCGCTGTATACAACCAATGGCGTTACCCGAGAAAATCTTTAAATATTTAAACCCTAGAGAGCGTGTCAGCTACTATATAGGTTCAGATAGCTAAATTATTTTTCGATTATGACTTCGAAAAGTAGAACGAAAGGGAAAGAAAGGTATTGAAAAACATCGAGGAAATATGACTAAAACCCTTTTCCCCTCTAATAACACTGCAGCTCTTATAACTAAAAACTCACACATTTCCCCCGTTATTCTCAAGTTTTCTTGCCGAATAGCAAACTATTAGCTAATTTGAAAGTAACGCTATCTTCTGGGGGGAGAGGCTATGACTGAATTACCTGACTTCGATAAACTAAGATGGCTGGCTGAAAATGAGCCTGATGAACTCGAAGAGCTTCAAAAAACACTCTGCAAAGAGGCGATAGATTGCTGCCCGGAAACGAACAAAGAACAACTGATCTCGATGCAATACCACCTTGAGCAACAGCTATCTCGATGCTCCAACCCTTATCACAGATGCTATTTGGCCATCAGCATCATGAACGACAAGTTTATCGCCTTAAACACCATAATGAATCACCCTCAGGAATTTCGACAACAAAATGCCAAAATCCTGGTACTTCCTTCAAAAAAGCTGTCGACTAACTGACTAAAGCCAGCCTTTCCTCTTGAAGAATGCATAGGTTCCACCGGCACTGGCCAGCATCATCAAGATGGCCATAGGATAACCAAACTGCCACTCTAGCTCAGGCATAGTGGTAAAATTCATCCCATAAGCACTGGCTATCACAGTCGGCGGTAGGAAGATGACTGCTGCAACCGAGAATATTTTAATGATCTTATTCTGTTGTAATCCACTAAAGCCCATAGCGGCATCCAGCAGAAAGTTTAATTTATCGAAAATAAATTGACTGTGGGGCATCAGAGATTCGATATCTAACAGCATCTCACGTAAATCTTTAAGGTTATCGTCGGTGAGTTGACCACGATAATATCTTTGCATATAACGTAGTGAGCGTTGAGTATCCAGCAGACTTAAACGAATTTTACCATTTGAGTCTTCCTGCAAGGTAATGAGTTTAAACACTTCGTCTAGTTCATTGTTTTCAAAAACCTGCTCACTGACACCATCGACCACTGAATAAATATCTTCGATAAGATCTGATAAGTAATCGACTTTCAGATTGAACAACTCAAGAAAAAGCCCTTGAGGTGTGGTGACTTTGATACGTCCCAACCTTAGATAGTTTCTAAGCAAGCGAATGAGACCGACATCATCCTCTCTGATCGTTAGCAGAAAATCTTTACGTAAATTAAATGAGACGTTAACGCCTTTGACATCCTGGCCTAATCGTTGAGGAAACAGGGAGTTAATATGCAGACCATCGTTATTTTGATAGAAACGTGCGGAAGCTTCAATTTCATTGATATCTTCTTCCTCTGGTACCTCTTCAACAGAGTATTTACTCAACCATTCACGTTCTTCGTCACTGGGTTTGAAAAGATCTAACCAGAGCGTTTCCGGAGGTACAACATCCTGTATGTTCAGTTCAGTAATCGCTAGTTTACGATCGTTATAGACATAAGCAGTTATCATGGTACCTCCTGAAAAAACACTATGACGAATTTTTGTGCCACAGCGCAGGGT
The DNA here is from genome assembly GCF_009377275.1 of Shewanella sp. YLB-07. Classification (NCBI taxonomy): domain Bacteria; kingdom Pseudomonadati; phylum Pseudomonadota; class Gammaproteobacteria; order Alteromonadales; family Shewanellaceae; genus Shewanella; species Shewanella sp. YLB-07. The sequence continues at coordinate 108,241 of NZ_VOQB01000021.1, forward strand.
AAAAAACGAGGCTATTCTACCTTAATCGGCAAGATTAAAAAGCTCTATAAACAATAATCTAGTCAAAGTTGGTATTAGTTAGAATTTGCGATAATGACACGTTCTTGATTCGATAAGCGAATGTTAATGCCATCAATAGTTGTGATCTGATTGTTCAATATATCTTTCTTTCTCACCTGATACACACTGGTACTGTCTATTAACGGTGATACTATGGTCACTCTGACCACTTGGTTACCGTCTTGCCAGCTCCAATACCAATAACCTGTGCTTCCAAACATAGAAACGGCTATCAAACCCATAAAGATATAGCGCAACATGATTCGTTTCCCTACATCGACGGTTCTGGTTTGAACTGATAATCGAGCAGGTTTACGTAAGTAGAAAAAGGCGCCGACAATGACTAAGAGAGTGATCAGTATTTTCGTGAACACGGCGAACTCCAACGGTAATAATAACCCGTGATTATAACGTCTTTTCATTGCTTAAACTGGTACAAATGTCTAATCAAACATAAGAAAAAATCTGAGACTCACCTAACAAGTGCACCTTCTGCGATACCAATTACATTAATGTGGTTAAAAGTGGTATAAATCACTCCACAGATCTAACCTAGAGAATCCTATGAAGCACACTTTAGCCCTCGCAGTTATTTTTACTGCAGCCTGTTCACTGCCAGCATATGCAAAACTCACCCTTACCTTACCTAAGTCTGCGCAGCTCTTAGTAGTTAATGGTGTAGAGATGGAGGATGAAACCTCACTAGAGCTCAATGATGGCAATAATCAGATTGTGTTTAAATATAACACCAGCTTCAGGCAACAAGGTGAGCAAAGAAGGTTCACATCAGAAGCTGTGATCCTGACATTCAATGGTCAAGATTCAGCGTATAAGCTGTCGTTGCCAAGACTTAGATCTGACAGTGATGCAGACAAGTTTAATAAGCTTGCAGAGTTGACCCTTATCGATGAAGCGGGGGGAGATGTTGAATACACCAGTGACCTACTCCTCAAAGTGGGAATACAACTAGGCCGGGATTATGACAAAGAAATAGCAGTCTATAACAAGAGTTCAGCGCCTGCGGCCCTCCTAAACCTTGTACCACAAACACAGAAATCAACACCTGTAGTATTACCTGCAACCACTGTCGTGGTTACTCATAATAGTCAGGCCTCTGAACAGATGCCTGACACCAGTAAAGACCAGATAAATGTCGGTCAAATGTTGGATTTTTGGTATAGCCAAGCGGATGAAGAGACTCGCAAGGCCTTCAAGTTTCGCATAAATCAAGACTAATCCCAATCGGTAATCTGTATAGCCTATAAAAGCCAGTAGACTTATTACGCTGGCTTGAGGCTCATCACACGGCTCAACTAGCAGTAATGAACCAGCTTAAGTCTTGCGCTGGCTTCCTCCGCTCTCTCTTGAAATTGAACCAAATTCTCTCTCGCCAACAGTGATACGGAATTGTCCTCGATAAATAGCAAACCGGCGCGCTTCCCCATAAGATAATCATGTTCAAGCTGAGCATCTGCACTGCCCAAAATATGGCTAGTGAGCCTGGACTCGGGGAATATTTGTATCACCTCAACGTCGTCCGGTGGTGATGCAATAAACTGCAGAGAATGCTTATAAGCTGCTTCATGATGAACGAAATAATCGAGTGCTTTAGGGCATCGGTTCGACGAACAAATCCAGGACTTAAGCCGATTAACCCAAGGTGTATGGGCTGTGTATTCCTTCGGCATAGTGCGGATCACCACTATCTTCCTCGCCCCCCGTTTATAAGCTTCCTCCACAGGCAAGGGAGCCGATAAACCACCATCGACATGATAGTCCCCGTTAATCAGCACTCCCTTACGATAAAGATAAGGCAGAGCGCTCGATGCCTTAAGCAAGGTTAACCAATTTTTGGCATTTGGCGAAGAAAATAAAGCCTGATAACTGGAGCTATTCGTTGTCGAGATAAGTAAGCTACGACTTTGAAGCTTAGTCAAACCGTACTCAGTGTTTAAACGAAATTGTGCATCACTGCCCTGTTCGAAATACCAGTCAAGATCGACGGTATTGGATCCTTTCAGCCCTCTTTTTATATTGAAGAACTCAGGTTGCTTAGAAAGTTGAGCAATCGAGGCCTGAGCAAACCCAGCTTGGCCAGTCAAAAAGCTAGACAGGTTCTGTGCCCCTGCAGAAGTGCCTATCAGTAACTCAAATGGGTTATAGCCGCACTCTAACCAACTATCGAGTACGCCTGCAGTAAATATCCCCCTCTGACCGCCACCTTCTGCCACTAGAGCCGTACGGGCAATAGGCTCAGGTATGTTATAGCGCTGATCATTACCTTTGTTTGGAGATGGATCATCGGCAAGCACACGAGCTATATATGGTTCTAAATCTGAATTGGCAGCAATCGATAATGGCATAAGAAGACCTGAAGTTAATTCCCCCACGGAACCCAATCAAATCTATAGATTCGACGCTAACTTGTATAATTGATTATTTAAATAACTCACATAGAAAAATCCAATTAACATTAACGATTACTAAACAAGTTTGAACGGAGGCGGCTGGAATTGACCTACGATCTACATGGGCTTGGAAAGTGTCACTTATGCACGACTGAAAGGATTCAGGAGGTACGAGACCAAGGATGGACGAAGGTAGATTAATGCAGGAGCTATTATCGAGAGTAACGCATGGAGCAGTTACCGAGGAGCATATCGGTGACCTCTCGTAGTTCGCGAAGTGGACACATGGGGGCGGAGAAGTAGCGCTTTGGATGCGCAGCATGAGTCGTTGGAACAAAGAGCAAAGACGCCTTCCAATGGTACAGCTTGGAAAGGTCATGATACTTACCGAAGGCCGAACACATGGGGGCGGAGAAGTAGCACTTTGGATGCGCAGCATTCAGCTACTTTGCAGCGAGAGACGACGTAGGTGTCGAACTGAAAGGCCCACACTGCGGCGGTTACCAGTACAGATATCAGAGTAGCTCCTTTGTAGCCTGCAACAAAGGCGCCTTCCAATGGCCCAGCTTCGGATAAATCCTCCGCGTTCTACCGCAGCATCAAACTTCGTTTGCTGAACGCAGCGATATCACCCTACTATCACATAAAAGGATGCATGCTTCGCATGCGCTATCTATATTCCCCATGTGAGAAGCTCATTTCAAAAGCTGTTAAACGAAAAAATCCCCAACACTAAGTGCTGGGGATTTATCGACTCTCTTTACGAGAAATTAGGCGCCTGGAAATGACCTACTCTCACATGGGGAGACCCCACACTACCATCGGCGCGATTGCGTTTCACTTCTGAGTTCGAGATGGATTCAGGTGGGGCCACAATGCTATGGTTTCCA
>NZ_VOQB01000022.1:0-79878 GCF_009377275.1 Shewanella sp. YLB-07
CCAGGTCCAGCTGGCGTTGTTATCGACATCGGTGGCAGACAGGGTGCCACTGATGGCGGCGATACCGGGCTCAGGGGTGTTATTGTTGGCAGGGTTAGCATCAAAGTCATCAATAATCCCGGCTTCGACAACCGTGCCAGTATCTTCGGCATCTAAGGTGGTGATAATCGGTGCATCGTTGGTACCTTCGACAGTGATGGTGACATCGTGGGTATCGGTCCCCCCAAACTCATCGGTAACGGTGACGGTGAAAATTTCATTATGACTCTCATTGGAGGCGAGCTCGTTAACCAGATCGCTATCGTTGAGGGTATAGGTCCACTCGCCAGTAACAGAGTCTATGACAAACTCACCGTAAGTACCGGAATCATCACCAGACCAGGTCCAGCTGGCGTTGTTATCGACATCGGTGGCAGACAGGGTGCCACTGATGGCGGCGATACCGGGCTCAGGGGTGTTATTGTTGGCAGGGTTAGCATCAAAGTCATCAATAATCCCGGCTTCGACAACCGTGCCAGTATCGTAGCCTTCACCTTCTTGCTCTTCAGGTGGAGGGGTAATAATGGGATTATCGTTGGTGCCGGTGATGGTGATAGAGACTAGTTGCGTATTGGTTGCGCCGAATTCATCGGTGACAGTGACGAGGAAGGTTTCAACAACCTGCTCGCCTTCTGCGAGACTATCAGACGCGCTATTGTCTAAGCTGTAAGTCCACTCGCCACTGCTTGGGTCAATGATAAAGTTACCTAAGGCTGAGGTGTCATTACCATTCCAAGTTAATGTGGCACCTGAATCGACATCGATGGCAGTAAGTGTACCTGTTGCGATTTGCTCACCAGTTTGCTGTTGCTCATCTTCATCAAATTCAGTCACCGCACCAGTGGCATCTGCAACGGAGGAGGTGATAATAGGGCTATCGTTTGTACCGATAATCGTGATAGTCACTAGTTGGGTATCTGTGCCGCCAAATTCATCGGTTACTGTGACTAGGAACTGCTCTTGAGTTGATTGGTTCTCGGCTAAACTGTCGGCGGCATCGTTGTCTAAGTTATAGGTCCACTTGCCGGTATCGGGATCTATAGAGAAGCTACCTAAGCTGCCTGTTGCATCGCCACTCCAGGTGAGTACTGCACCGTTATCGACATCGGTCGCTTCGAGCATACCAGTTGCTGTTGGACTACCAGGAACAAGGGTACCGTCATCGAGGTTACCGGCTTCAATGACTGTACCTGTATCGTAACCGTCACCTTCTTGCTCTTCAGGTGGAGGGGTAATAATGGGATTATCGTTGGTGCCGGTGATGGTGATAGAGACCAGTTGCGTATCGGTTGCACCGAACTCATCGGTGACGGTGACGAGGAAAGTTTCAACAACCTGCTCCCCTTCGGCGAGACTGTCAGACGCGCTATTGTCTACGGTGTAAGTCCACTCGCCAGAACTTGGCTCGATGACAAAGCTACCAAGGGCTGAGGTATCGTTACCACTCCAGCTTAATACTGCGCCATTATCGACATCGGTGGCGGTGAGTGTACCTGTTGCGATTTGCTCACCAGTTTGCTGTTGCTCATCTTCATCAAACTCAGTTACCGCTCCAGTGGCATCATCAACTGTTGATGTGATAACAGGGCTATCGTTTGTACCGATAATCGTGATGGTTACGAGTTGGGTATCGGTGCCACCGAACTCATCGGTGACGGTGACCAGAAACTGCTCTTGAGTGGATTGTCCTTCGGCTAAACTGTCGGCGGCATCGTTGTCTAAGTTATAGGTCCACTCGCCAGTATCGGAGTTTATAGAGAAGCTACCTAAGCTGCCTGTTGTATCGCCACTCCAGGTGAGCACTGCACCGTTATCGACATCGGTTGCTTCGAGCATACCAGTTGCTGTTGGGTTACCAGCAACGAGGGTACCATCATCGAGATTACCCGCTTCGATTACTGTACCAGTATCGTAACCGTCACCTTCACCTTCTTGCTCTTCAGGTGGAGGGGTTATAATGGGGTTATCGTTGGTACCTGTGACGGTGATTGTGACAAGTTGGGTATCGGTTGCGCCAAATTCATCGGTGACGGTGACGAGGAAGGTTTCAACAACCTGCTCGCCTTCTGCGAGACTGTCGGAAGCACTATTGTCTGCGGTGTAAGTCCACTCGCCACTGCTTGGGTCAATGACAAAACTACCAAGGGCTGAGGTATCGTTACCACTCCAACTTAAAACTGCCCCATCGTCGACATCAGTAGCTGTTAAAGTTCCAGTTACAATGGATGTTTGAGGATCATCGACTTCTGTGACCGCTCCCGTGGCACTTTCAATGCCAGAGGTTATTGTTGGTGAATCGTTTGTACCATTTACAGTGATTGTGATTACCTGAGTTTGAGTTGCGCCAAACTCGTCCGTGACTGTGACGGTAAATAGGTCTGTAACGACTTCTCCTTCTGATAAGCTATCCGCCAATGAATTATCTAAGCTATAAGTCCACTCGCCAGTTATTGGATCAATGACTAAACTACCAAACTCTCCGCTAGCATCTCCGCTCCAAGTCAAAATGGATCCATTATCGACATCAGTGGCAGTTAAACTACCTGTTGCAGTGATGATACCGGGAACGATGGTGCCGTCATCCTCATTACCCGCTTCGATGACTAAACCTTCGTCACCAGGAAGAATGGGTCCATCTGGGCCATCAGGGTCAATAACCACGACAACGGGCTCATCATTTGTACCGGTTACAGTGATTGACAAGGTCACCTGTACACTGTCGCCATCGGCATCTGTTAACTGATAGGTAAATGTTTCAGTAACTTGCTCCCCTTCCGCTAGTGCCTGTATGTTATCTAATGAGTTATCTAGCTGATAGGTATAGCTACCATCTGCAGATATTTGTAATAGACCGAAGCTACCAGAAATGCTGGTACTTTCTGATACTGCCACAATGGTTCCGTCTGAATTAGAAATTTGTGACACGATTGCCGAGTCCGCACCTTGTGTATCGTTGAGTAGTACATTACCTGAAATTGTGGCATCACCATCTTCTGAAACGCTGTTTGTGTCGGCTACACCCGCAGGGCTATCGTCTATGATATTGACAGTGATTGCAGAAGCTGATGTGTTTCCTTCCAAATCGGTTACTAAGGTGGTGAAGGTTTGCGAGAAAGTATCGGATGCCGTATTGTCAACGCTACTGGTCATTGAGAAATTATAATCAAGCGTACCGCTATCTAGGTCGAAGCCAGTAATGACTAATATGCCGTTGGTTGTTGTTATGGTTATCGGGCCAACAAACAAGCCTCCAACAAAAATATCTATGCCATTAATGGTTAAGCTAAATATCCCTGCTTGTACATCAAATTGTAGGCTATTTGATTGAGTTAAAGCTGTTGCTAATGGGTTTGAGCCCTGCAATAAATTAGCTTCAAGTAAAGTAACGCTACTTGCATCTATTGTTGGGAGAGCAGGAATTTCCGCAGTTAAAATCAAGGGGTCCTCTGTGGGGGCGGGAGCAAAGCCAAAACCTGAGGTGTCATAGCCGGCTCCTGCTAATGTTTCATCACCCGTTCTACCTAAGGTTATATAGTCTGATCCACCTTGATTTCCTCCACCACCAGCGGCAGTTCCTGCTGCGGTTTCAGGGAGGCCCGCGGTAGGATCTTCACCCGCTAAAATTTGTGCTTGTAAGGCGGCAATTTCAGCATCCGCTGAAACTGGTGCTGTAGCAAATTCAGGAGCAGCCCCTAAGGAGCTTTCTGGTATCGGTTCGGCAAAGTGTGTCTCTGTAATTATCGTTCCATCTGCCATCTGTAAGATGAACTGAGAATTTGGCGAAAAGATCAGTTGTTCACCATCTCTAATGAGATCGCCTATAGTCACATCTCTGATATTCCCTTGTTCATCTTTGGCCTTTAATTGGCCCACAAGATTAGTGACAACTGCGTCCTGTTTAGCTACTGAAACACCCATAATCATACCCTAGAGCCGATTCTTCCAAGACGTCAGCTGCAAATTGATTGTTCAGAAATAAATTTATGCTATTACACATATTGTTTTGAGTGTGGCTCTAATTGACGGTGAGTCAAATTAATGACTATCAGCTACAGCTGGCATGAATATTGGGTTTTTATCAGTGAAAACTGAAAACTAAAAGTTATTCAGCTGTTTGGCATTGTTGAAATAAGTTAGGTTGCAGTTCTAAATAAAAAAGTCACCTAGAAGGTGACTTTTTTAGTTTATAATCGTATAAGAATTAACCAGTGCTTGCGGCTTGTCGGTAACTTTGAATGGCCCCATTTTGCTCGCCAAGATGCTCATGGGTTTCAGCTAAAGCCAGCCAGTTGGCTTTGCTCGGTTGCTGATGACAAACTTTTTTCCAGTATGTCATGGCTTGACGATAATCTTTATTTTGCGAATGGAGCTGGGCCAGTAATATTTGGAAGTTGACCTCTTCACCGTACTTTTTCTCAAGTGAAAATATCTGTTTTCTCTCTTCGACATCAGCAGGGGAAAGTATCTTAGCAAGCGCCACCGAGGTATCTGAACAAAGCCTGCTCTTTATCTGTTTCATTAAGAGTTTCTTAGCCTCTGTTTCACGGTTGAATTTATGTAGACCTAGGCAATAGTTGGCTAGATATTGTGGCTCTTTTCTTTCGGTTCTACTTAACCAGTGCCATACCTTTTCTAATTCTTGTTCGCTGCTGGATTGTGCCTGAATAAGCAGAGCATTATTGGTGATAATTGAGAGGTGTAGGTAATCATCATCACTAAGCACCTGGCGCTTCTTAATTATTGGCAGCAGTAACTTCAGTGCATGCCAGTCGGCTTGAGCTTGATATAACTCCAAGGCCAACCTTAACACCGGTTGTTTACTCTTACTCGTGGGGGAGAGTTTATCTAGCTCTATTCTGGCCTTGTCTAGCTCTCCTTGTTGGAGCAAGTATCGGGTACGGCTAGTGCTCACAGCCTTGATAGCCAATGGCTCCTGTTCCGCTTGTTGCAGGTATTTGTCTCGTGACTCGGTATTATTTTGATGCTGGGCAGCTCTTGCTGCGGCAAGTAGATTAAGGGTTGGCAGTTCACCTTTCTCTGCACCTTTAATCATGGCTTTTTCGGCTGTGGACCAATCCTCTTCCGCTAATGCGAGAGCCCCCACTAAGGTGTGTTTTCTTGCGGCTTTTTTGCGCCATTTTTCGGGGAGCAGACGGCTGCTAAGTAGTAGGTTCAGTATGAAAATAATCACCCATTCAGTTAGCTGCAGTAAACCGTAAAAAACGACAAGCGCGATAACCGCAAAAAGGACACCTGTCTCAACTTCGTAATCCCATATGGTGAAATACAGGTAACCATTCATGCCTTCAAAAAAAGGACTGATACAGAGACCGAATAAAATAATTCCCAGATAGATTAATACGCGTGTCATAGGGAAACCTCTTCAGTCACCATCAAGTTACCGTGGGTAGCCAACTGTTGAAGCATGGGAGTCGATTGAAAGTGGTTAATACTCGGCGTCTGAATTTCTAAGGTACTTAATGCATCGAGTGCTGCTAGTGTTTCTTTAGTTTGAGCTTTGCTGAGATCGAAGTATTGATAGATCCACTTCCTTGCAAGGGTCAAAGATTGTCGATAATTAACCTGATCTTGTCGGTATAGAGCAAGCTGAGATTGAAGTAGTTTATTTCTGACATTTTCAACTAGGTACCATTGTTGATCCGGTGTGAGTATGGGCGTGATATCTGTGGACCTTTTACGAATGACCACAAAATCGTCCATAAATGCCTTCCAGGATTTAGCGAGATTATCTTGCCAATCATCTATCGACTCTGTCATCTCAGGGCTGGTTGGGCGATTAGCCGCATTGGTCACATCGACTCTATTTAATGGTAGCTGGTTTAGATGCTCTATCATGTTATCCAGAGTCAGCACGGTCCCTGCAATGTCTGTGCTCTTGATTGCGGACACAGATGCTATGTCAGATGCTAACGCTTTTCTCAATGGCGTTAGCGAGGGATCTTTCATCGATTCTATACGGTCATCCGCAGCCTTGAGTAAACTAGCCGATGTGCTGGGATCTTTTTCAAGCCAAAGCTTATTACCCGCCATTCTGACCAAGTATTTTGCTTCCTCTGCCATCCAGTGATTGGGGTTACGCTGAGCCAGTTTGGCTACTCTGTCACTCAGTTGGAGCTGATTGTTTGTCAGTTTATCTATGCCAGAGTTTGTGCTGCTGGCGAGTTTATCTTGTTTTCTTTCGAGTCTCGAAATTTGCTTGGCCGGTTCATTCAAGGCTTGTTTCAGCTCAATGGATAGCGCCTGAGCTCTGTCTTTTTGAACAGCAAGTTCTTGATAGAGGTAATATCCGCCGCCGCAAGTGACAAAGGTTAGCAGCAAGATAAAAACTAGATTGAACAAAAATCCCCAAGAGACACCGGAACGCTTGGCGTTAGTATCTGATTTACTATGGATCTGTTTTGAGGGAGTGTCAGCAGTCTTAGGTTCTTTATTGACTACCACAGCGGCATTATTAGCATTTACTTCAGAGTTTAACTCTGTATGTGCTTCTACAGCATTATCATCTAATTTTTTCTTGTCCATTAAACAGTCCCTTAAAGCGATATAGCTACAAAAATGACGAGTTTAGCGCGTTTACAGGCGAACGTTACAAGCCTAGGGCTGCAAGCACTGCCTTACAGTTAGCCGCTTTTGCATTGGTAACTTGCTGAAATCCATTGGCAATAGCCTGTTCCTGTACTCGTGAGCTAGGGACTATAATATGACATGCACGCAGCCAAGCAAATAACTCTTTTGGTACAAGTTTGATTAGATTATCGAGAATTTCGCCACTGGTGATGACTATCGTGTCGATTTTGGCTTGTTGCCAGGCCTGTGCGTTGCTTTGCGATGTTAATGTCGGGCATGTCCTACGATAAACTTCCCAATAGCTAACATCGGCGCCTCTATGGATTAATTCACTAGCCAGTGCTTCTCTTCCACCGACCCCTCGAACTATGACGATCTTCTTTCTAGAGAGAGATTGGAGTTGGGGGAGTGTGAGTAACCCTTCGGTCTGTTGACAATCTTGAGGGGCTTCTTGGGCTGAGATGCCCAATTTTGAAAGCGCGTTTAGGGTCGCTTCACCAACTGCGTAAAATTGTGCCTCTAGGGGCCAGATTTGCTTAATTGCTTTGGCGGCAAATTTTACAGCATTGGTGCTGATAAATATGATGATATCCGCACGCTTAAATAAAGCCATGCCGTGACTTTTTTGCTGCACCTGAGTGGCTTCTACTTGAAGTAAAGGCGTGACAAGATGTGCGACGCCTCTGGCTAGAAGCGCCTCAACCATTAACTGATTTCGCCCATGTGGGCGGGTTAGTAATACTTTCATCTTGAGTCAGGAGTCATTGATTGCTATTCACTGAAAGTATCAATTACTTGATATAAACGGCATCAAGAATCTCTTTCGCGCCTTTGCCAAGTAGTTCTTCGGCAAGCGTGATTCCTATCGCCTTAGCGTTAGTTTTTGGTCCAACACTGGTGCCTGTGATTATCTTGCTGCCATCGGGGTTACCCACTAAGCCGCGTAGTGTTAGAGTATCACCTTGGATTTCGGCGAATGCGCCGATCGGTACCTGACATCCACCTTCCAGATGAGTATTCATCGCTCGTTCTGCAGTCACTCGAAAACGAGTCTCTGCATGCTCAAGTGGTGCGAGCAGGGCTTTTACACGCTCATCATTAGTACGACACTCGATACCTACAGCGCCTTGGCCGTTAGCTGGCAAAGAATCTTCGGCTGAGATAAAACTAGTGATACGCTCTTCAAGTTTTAGACGTTTAAGGCCTGCGGCGGCGAGTATGATAGCATCATAATTTCCAGCATCTAGCTTGCCTAATCGTGTACCAACGTTGCCACGAAGATCGGTGATTTTTAGATCGGGTCGCATGCCTCTAATCTGGCACTGGCGTCGCAGACTTGAGGTGCCAACAACGGCTCCCAGAGGAAGGTCGCCGATAGACTTGTAGTTGTTTGAAACGAATGCATCGCGTGGATCTTCGCGTTCACAAATCACCTCGAGCCCTAGGCCGTCCGGAAAGTCTACCGGTACATCTTTTATCGAGTGAACGGCAATGTCGGCTCTGTCTTCTAGCATGGCGACTTCAAGTTCTTTAACGAACAAGCCTTTACCACCTACTTTTGCCAATGGAGTATCTAAGATGATGTCACCTTTAGTACTCATAGGGAGAAGTTCAACGGTCAAACCTGGATGAAATTTTTCTAGTTCTGCTTTTACAAATTCAGCTTGCCAGAGTGCAAGGGGGCTTTTACGTGTTGCGATTCGAATGACGTTTTGAGACATGCTCGATGTTCCATCAGAGGCCTTAGATGCAGTAATGCTAACATTGCTTAGGAATAGATGTAACAAACGGGGTTTGATTCTTTGACCTCTGCCCAAAACTACTTCAGTTAAAAGTGTGATCTTGGTCTCATTTATTCCTTGTGGCAGTTAAAGCTGTTAGCATTACAGCTGTTTCTCAACCTGCCTTGGCGTGACTCTTATTGAACAATGAACAGAATCACATTATTGAAACCGCAGACCGATTAAATCGTGTCAGGCAGGCGCGTGCTCTCGCATTATTGTCTCCGCTGAAAAGAGATCTGCTTCGTCTTATTCCTGTGTTGTTGCATTACCACCGAACCGGGTATCCCGGCTATAACGGCCCTATGACACCATCTGGTGTTTTTGAGTATGCGCCAAGTGAGCAAGAACTCGCAGCTTGTGACACCTTAAGTTTAGTTAGACCTATGGTGCATCTCGTTAAGCAGGCTGCTATCGAGGGGGTGTATAGCATGGGGAGCATGTCGAGTTTCGGGCAAAACCCCAAGAGTGATATCGATGTCTGGCTCGTTCATGATCGGCTTCTCAGTAAGGAAGAGTGCCGACTACTCGAAGAGAAATCAGGTTTGTTGACGACATGGTTTGCTCAGTATGGACTCGAGGTGAATTTCTACCTGGTTCATCCCGAACAGTTTTCTGACTGTTCCCCAGATAAAGCAGAGCCTCTGCGAGCCATAGGTAACGAGCATAGCGGTAGTGCTCAACACTGGTTATTACTGGAAGAGTTTTATCGTAGTCAGATTTGTTTGGCTGGCAAGAAGGTGGCCTGGTGGCCTAATGCTCAGGACTCGCAGCAGTTATTGTTTTTAGGAGATGTGAGCCAAATCCCGGCATGTGAATATTTTGGTGCTTCACTTTGGCAACTTTACAAGGGGCTGGATAAGCCACACAAGGCACTTTTGAAGGTTTTACTGCTCGAATCTTATGCTGCTCAGTACCCGAATACCGAGTTTATCAGTGAAAAAGTGTGGCAACACACAATAGAAGGTGATTTTTCATCCGCAAACGATAGCTATTTCTTGCTCTATGAATCGATAGAAAACTATTTGATAGCACAAGATGATCCCCGTCGTTTAGAGATAGCCCGACGTTGTTTTTATTTGAAGTGCGGTGTTCGATTAAGTGAGCCGGAACAAGCGCAAGACTGGCGCTATCACAAGCTAAATAATCTGGTCGAAAGTTGGCACTGGTCCAAGAGTTTATTAGAGACCTTAGATAACTGTGAGCGTTGGCACTGTGGGCAACTGCAGTGGTTTAATGAACAGTTAAATGAGCTGATGTTAGGTTGTTATCAAACATTGCTGCAATTTGCCTCGACCCATAAACTCAGTGAGAGTTTGAAATTATCTGAACTGGGTCTGCTGACTCGAAAACTTCATACGTATTTCAGTAGTGATACCGAGCAGCTTATCGGCTTGAATCGGCTTTGGAGTGATTCAATCTCAGAGCAAGAGCTGACGATTGTCTACAGCCATAACCTGCAAGAGTATTGTTTATATTGCTGCCCTCCAAATCGGAAAGCCTTCATCGGACAAAGGGCCGTTTACCGCTCTAAGAGTCGAGCTAAGCTACTCGCCTGGGCGGTGATGAATGGCGTCAGTGAAAAAATGACCCGCTGGTATGAGCTGGCAAGTGGGGAGCGTAAATCCGTGGGTTTGACCAAGGCATCTCATTGTTTAATTGAGGTTTTTAAACCCCTCGCTAAGAAAGTGTCTAAGATGGACCTTTATCAACCTTGGCGATATCGCAAGTTAGTTTTCATGCTCAATTTTAACAGTGATTCAACGTCCCAGTGGCAGGGGCAAGAGATCATGGTCGATTATCTCAATGCCAATATTTTTTCACTGGGGCGAGCAGAGCAAAATATGTTGGAGTCAATCGATCTTCTCTGCCTTAATTCATGGGGAGAGTGGTACTGTCATCATTACCATGGAGAGCTTGCCATATTAGAGGCATTGGCCTTCATTACTCCTGGCATTCGTCGTTCAGCCGAAGACTTGAAGATCGAGGTGGTGAGTGGTTCTGTTAGGTTACAAGATCAGTTTGAGCAGACGGTGAAAAACCTGGTTCGTCGCGCGGCGCGCTTAAGCTGGAAAGTGTCCTCTTCTGCAACATTAGTTTATCCACTCAAGGTGGCTAAGGTACAGTATGGCCTGTTCTTTAATAGTAAAGGCATGGTGTATCAGGATCTTAAAGACGCTAAAGCTTTTTATCAGCAGCTAACCAAGAGTATGTTGATCGAACTGCCCAGGCCGAACTTAGGTAACGAGCCTTTTACTATGGCCCCCGCTGTGATCCAAGACTTTGCCGCCAGGGGAGCGATTCAATATTTTTTGCGTCAGAGTGATGATGATTTGGATATATTTGTTTTAAATGAAAAAAATGAGTTAAATCACTATCTCCAAAAGGGAACCAGTGTCGATGAGTTGGTGAGTGAGGTGAGCCATTTTCATGCATTCGAAGAGCCAGACATCTCGACCCAAAGGTTTAATTTGCCACAATTTTTTCGCCTGATGAGAGTGGATGGCCGATTACAGGTGATCCCTTTTGGGCTATCAGTGGAAGAAGCCGAGATGGACTTTTAAGCGGATATGAATAAAGGGAACCTAAGGTTCCCTTTATTCATTTTCGTCAGGTATGTAGACGACTAGAGAGATAGGCTTACGCCACCTTGTTTGAGAATAGACTCTATGACGAAGGGCATGAATTCACTGCTATTTCGCTCATCAATCCACTTTCCTTCGACGAAAGAGAAATGATAACCACCAAATTTCGTCGCAAGCCAGATCTGATGCAGAGGTTCTTGCTTGTTTATTACGATCTTAGAGCCATCTTCAAACTCTAGCTGCAATACATTCCCTGATGCATCGATATCTATGTCGGCATCCTGTTCATCGATAGCAAGTTCGATAGCGTTATCTATCGCTTGAAACATCTCATCGGCGAGTTGATGAAATTGTGTGTCTGTCATTGCCATCTGTTTTCGTCCTTCAATGGGGCAAATTTGAATATTTACATAGTAACAACCGTGCTTGGTATGCTCCATTACTTTTTACGAAAATCATCTTATACCATTCCGAGTAAGTATCTGATCATTCGGCGGGAGTTCAAAGCACTGTAGGCTAGGCGAATATTTGAAGCTAATAGTTATTCTCGGCAACAAGCTCCTGCGTTGCTCTACCTCCTGCATCCATGCAGTCGTATATCGAGAACATTCAACGTAGCATAAAGGGCTTTGCCATTTTCTTTAAACATCAGCCGCACTACGTGAGGCTCTCAGTGTTTCCACTTCTGCGTTACATTGACTTAAAAGGGAATAACCATTTCCTCATCAATGTGCCTTGAATTGAAAAAACTGAGAGTCTCTGAACTGACCAGATACTTATATGGAATGGTATTAGTGCTTATTCGCAGCAAATAAATTTCAGTTTAGTATGTATTAGGCCTATATGTACTTGACGTAGAAAGCTGAACTCTGCAACATCAGTAGACTAGTAAGGGCCTTAGATCATATGTGTTCTGAGACTGAAGCGGCTAATACAGATAAGATTAAATAGTACTTAATTAGATGGAAAGATTGATGTTGAGAAAAATGAGACTGTGTTCACTGATATTGTTTGCCAGCCTTTTTGTGACCGCTTGCGGGCAAACAGGGGCGTTATATAAATCGCCAGACAAAAAAGATAACCAGAAACAAGAACAGCAGCAACCAAAGAAACAAAGTAATAAGGAATAAACTCTTGGATCATTTTCTCTATAAAAATAATGAATTATTGGCCGAAGATTGCTCTGTCGTTGAGCTAGCTCGTACCCATGGTACTCCTTTATACATCTATTCCCGTGCCACGTTAGAGCGTCATTGGCATGCATTTGATCGTGCGGTTGCCGATCATCCCCATCTTATCTGTTATGCGGTAAAAGCGAATTCAAATATTGCCGTCCTGAACGTGCTTGCGCGTTTGGGTAGTGGTTTCGACATCGTTTCCGGTGGTGAGTTGCTGCGAGTGATAGAAGCCGGTGGCGATCCCGCTAAAGTGGTATTTTCAGGTGTAGGTAAGACTGCCGCCGAAATGGAGATGGCACTTAATATAGGCATTCATTGTTTTAACGTCGAATCTGCAGCCGAGCTTGAGCAGTTAAATATTGTTGCTGGTCGTATAGGTAAGATTGCACCGGTTTCCCTGCGTGTTAACCCGGATGTCGATGCCGGCACACACCCATACATATCTACGGGCCTTAAAGATAACAAGTTCGGTATCGCTATGGAGCAAGCCGAGGCTATTTTCGTTCGCGCCGCCGCATTACCGAATTTAGAAGTTAAAGGTGTCGATTGTCATATCGGCTCCCAGCTAACCGAGATCCAGCCTTTCCTCGATGCCATGGATCGCATGTTAGCCTTAATCGATCGACTCGCTGAACAGGGCATTCATATTGAACATTTCGATGTGGGTGGTGGCTTAGGCGTGCCTTATAACGATGAGACACCGCCCCAGCCTGATGTATATGCAGCAGCTTTGCTCGAACGTTTAGGTGACCGAAATCTTAAGCTCATCTTCGAACCTGGTCGTGCTATTGCTGCCAATGCGGGTATCTTTGTGACTCAAGTGCTCTATCTTAAAGGTAACGGTGATAAACACTTTGCTCTGGTTGATGGTGCTATGAATGATCTTATTCGTCCTGCGCTTTACAGTGCTTGGCAAAATATTATCCCTGTTAAGCCGCGTGATGGTGAAACCTTAAATTACGATATCGTGGGGCCTGTATGCGAAACAGGTGACTTCTTAGGAAAAGACAGAGCGTTGAATTTAGCGGCGGGTGATTATCTGGCTGTGCGCTCATCCGGCGCCTATGGCTTTACCATGTCATCTAACTACAATTCACGCCCTAGAGCGGCCGAGTTGATGGTCGATGGGGATCAGGCTTTTGTTATTCGAGAGAGAGAAAAATTGACTCAGCTATGGCAAGGTGAGCAACTCCTGCCGTAAACTGTTTATATTAATTGATGATGTTTCTGTTTCGTTCTCAGATAAAGATAAATGGTTTATTGAGTCACGGAACAGGGCGATTTAAAGGATACCTAACTTGATCCATTTCACTAAGATGCATGGTTTAGGCAATGATTTCATGGTGGTCGACGGCGTAACACAGAATGTGTTTTTTTCGCCTGAGCAGATCAAACGCCTTGCCGATCGAAATTTTGGTATAGGTTTCGATCAGTTGCTTCTGGTGGAGCCTCCTTATGATCCCGATCTCGATTTCCACTATCGTATTTTTAATGCCGATGGCGGAGAGGTTGAACAGTGTGGTAATGGCGCACGCTGTTTCGCTCGCTTCGTGCGTAACAAGGGATTGACCAACAAACAAAAAATTAAAGTCAGTACCTCCAACGGCAAACTTACCCTGCGCCTGGAGCCTGACGGCAATGTCACTGTGAATATGGGAATTCCGGTACTCGAGCCAAGCAAGATCCCCTTTAATGCTAAGCGGCCTGAAAAAACATATTTGATACAGACCGACACTGAAGAATCTAAGGTGCAGACCTTTCTCTGTGGCGCTGTTTCCATGGGTAACCCTCATTGTGTTTTGGATGTCGAAGATATTCAGGCGGCAGATGTCGAGGGGGTTGGCGCCTTATTGACTCAACATGAGCGCTTCCCAAAGGGAGTGAATGTCGGTTTTATGCAGGTGATTAACTCAGGTCATATTAAACTAAGAGTATATGAGCGAGGCGCGGCAGAGACGCTTGCCTGTGGCACTGGTGCATGTGCTGCGGTTGTTGTGGGTCAGTTACAAGGTAAGCTCGATAAGCGTGTTCGTGTCGACCTACCTGGTGGTACCCTGACTATTAATTGGGATGGAGAGGGTAAACCTTTATGGATGACAGGGCCTGCCGAACACGTATATGACGGACAGATACAAACATGACCGAAATGACTAATGTGAAAAAACCACTGCCTTTCGATGAGATACTGATTCGAGAATACTTACTGGATAACCCTGACTTTTTCACTCGTTATCCTGAGCTGCTGTTAGCAATGCGAATTCCACATGCGGAGCGTGGGGCCGTGTCCTTGGTTGAGCGTCAACAAGAGATGCTGCGCAGCCGGATACAGCAGTTAGAGGAGGAGATCACATCCTTGATGGGGATGGCTACCCGTAATGAGATGATCTACATGTTCAATACCAGGCTCTCACTTAAACTGCTTGAATGTGAAGATCTCGGTGAACTGAGGCAAGAGTTATCCGAAGGTTTAAAAACGCAATTTCAGTTTAGTCATGTTCGATTAATTACGGTTCACGACATAGATAGCGAGTTGTCGCGTATCTGGAGTAAGCGCTTGAGCCAAGGTTATTATTTTGGTCGACTCACTACGGCAGAGTCGAAACGCTTATTTGGCTGCGAAGTTGGCTCTGTGGCCTTATCCAGATTATCTGATCAATGTGGTCAGGTTATTTTTGCCATAGCGAGTCAAAATGCGATGCACTTTCATCCGGAAATGGATAACCTACTCTTGGATCAACTGAAGCAACTCATAGATCATCTACTGCCTAAACTTTAACTGTGCTCAGAACATCTTGCCAAGAGCCTGTAAGCAGCATAACGACAGGACTCGTGGCAACCAGGGTGTTTACCTATCCGCCATGAATTGAAAAAGCTGAGAGGCTCTGAATGGAGCAAATATGAACGCTAACTGGTTTAAGCGGTTTGAGAGTTACTTGAGCAGCGAGCGACAGCTTTCGGCACATACAGTACGAAATTACCTCTACGAACTGCATAGGGTCACCGACAAACTCGAAGCTAGTGCCTCTTTACCTATCTCCTGGTCTGAAATCAGCCATGAACAGATTCAGCACGTCTTGGGGCAACTACACCGCCAGGGCCTGAGTCCTCGCTCTCTGTCATTAACACTTTCTGCGGTAAAGCAGTTTTGTGACTTCTTACTGGGTGAAGGGGTCATTAACGCTAATCCAGCCAAGAGTCTGAGTGCGCCTAAGCAAAATAAACCTCTGCCAAAAAATATGGATCTCGATTCTGTTACTCACCTATTAGAGATAGACGCCGACGATCCCTTGAGTGTGCGTGATAAAGCTATCATGGAGTTGTTTTACTCCTCCGGTCTAAGACTCGCCGAGTTGGCGGCTCTAGATGTGCTTGCTATTCGCTTTGCCGAGCGGCAAGTTAAAGTGTTAGGTAAAGGAAGTAAAGAAAGGATCGTGCCTGTAGGTCGATGTGCGATTCAAGCTATCCAGGCTTGGTTAGTGTTTAGAGAGAGTATTCCTTGCCAAGACGATGCGTTATTCGTCACAGGTAAGGGAAAACGATTAGCCCATAGAAGCATACAAGCCAGATTAGCTAAGTGGGGACAAGAGCAGGCCTTGAATATGCGGGTACATCCCCATAAGTTGCGTCACTCTTTCGCGACTCATATGTTGGAGTCGAGCGCCGATCTGCGTGCGGTGCAAGAGTTGCTTGGCCATGCCAATCTCTCGACAACTCAGATATACACAAGTTTAGACTTTCAACATCTGGCAAAAGTGTACGACGGGGCTCACCCAAGGGCCAGTAGAGCCAAGAAGCTCAATAGCGCGAAAGGGGAGGAAAGCTGATGGCTCAGATATATCTCAGGCCTAGAGCCTATCAAGCGATTAGCTTCGACCTCGATGACACCTTATATGATAACGGTCCTATTATCAGGGGGGCAGAAGCTTCACTGCTGCAATTTTTACATCAAACCTATAGCGAGACACGTCGTTGGCAGAGGGATGACTGGATAAAGCTCAAAACAAGTCTTATCCAGAATCAGCCTGAGCTTGGCCATGATACAAGTGCCGCAAGACTGATCATGTTAGAACAAGGACTGCTGATGCTTGGTTACTCTCGAGAGCATGCCGAATCAGGTGCCATGGCTGGGTTGAATTGCTTCTTGCACAAGCGCTCTGATTTTACCGTTCCAAGACCTGTCATAAACTTGCTTCGAGACTTGAGTCATAAATATCCATTAATCGGCATCACTAACGGCAATGTCGATGCCGAAAAAATCGGTTTGGGTGATGTGCTGGATTTTGTGCTTCATCCTGGCGAAGGCACACTTATGAAGCCTTACCCGGATATGTTCTATAACGCCTG
Organism: Shewanella sp. YLB-07; assembly: GCF_009377275.1. Taxonomy (NCBI): domain Bacteria; kingdom Pseudomonadati; phylum Pseudomonadota; class Gammaproteobacteria; order Alteromonadales; family Shewanellaceae; genus Shewanella; species Shewanella sp. YLB-07. The sequence continues at coordinate 16,516 of NZ_VOQB01000022.1, forward strand.
TCGTAGGCTCGACATTCCACTACACAGTTTACTGCACGTCGGAGATAGTCATGCATCCGATGTTATGGGAGCCAGAATGGCAGGCTGTCAGTCTGCTTGGCTCAATCCAAGCTTTGGCCGAGATAAACTGCACAGGTTCGGTCAGTTATTGCCCCATTTAGAAATTCAAGACATACATGAGTTGCAAGAATTACTCGGGTAAATTATCCACCGTCACGGAAAAGGCCAGCAGCATTTGCTACTGGCCTGATAAAACCGTCAACCTATTTCAGGACGGGACACTATTTTTAGTTATACCGATTGGTATTATTCAGACTGGGCTAGAGCCTTCGGAAACAAGATATTGTTTTCCAGATGAATATGCTGTTTCAAGTCAGCCTCAAACTCCGCCAGAGTGGCATAGCAGACACGCCAGGTGGTACAGGCATGCTCAGGTGGTTGGAAGTGATTAGTGAGCTCATGGAGCTTTTCCAGCATCTGAATAGCTTCATCATGCTCATGTTCCATGGCATTGATAGGATTGCCTATGTGACCGAAGCAGGCGTCAACAGATTCTCCGGCAGCCATGGCCCTGATTGCGGGGAATAAAATCTTCTCCTCCTTCATTAAGTGAGGCACCAGATCTTCGATTAATGCCTGAACCCAGCCAGAAAATGGCTTTATTTCCGGATAATTTTCGCCATGGGCGCGTACCATCTTCTGGCTGTATTCGAGCAGGAGTGGGGCTTTTTCTCTCACGTAGGTATGATGCGTATCTTCGATATAGTCGATCAGCTTATCGATGGCTAGTTGATTGAGTGTATCTTCCTTAGGACCCGATGTGTCTATGGCGGCCAGCGCGGCTTCTACCTCGGCTAAGTCTGCACCAGATTTGTCACAGGCCGAGGCGAGTGAACGTCCGCCACCGCAACAGAAATCGATATCGAATTGACTGAATATATGCGCGGCGCGAAAATCATCCGCCACTAACTTTCCGACGCGCTGCTGGGATAGTGTGAGATCCGATTGAGAAGTTGTGCTCATACCTGCTCCAAAGCTGTAAATTATTTATACCTTTAGTGGGGATGTTATTTGGCACTCAGCTTATGGACAAGTAAAACTTGACTAAATTAGTCAGGAATAGACCTTTTTATGATGTAGATTAAACTTAGGTGAAAAATCAGACATAAAAAAACCAGCCGAAGCTGGTTTTTTTATTTAGTAAGGAAAGAACGATTAGTTCATGCCATACTTTTTCAATTTTTTACGCAGAGTGCCACGGTTGATACCCAGCATGTTCGCAGCGCGAGTCTGGTTACCGCGAGTGTGCTGCATGATGATATCTAGCAGAGGAGCTTCAACTTCGCTCAACACCATTTCATATACTTCTTCAGCTTCTTGTCCGTCCATCTGAGCGAAAAAGTTTGTTACAGCGCGCTTTACAGCGTCACGTAGTAACTGAGGCTTAATAGTACCGTTAGCTGTTTCGATTTTGCCAACTGTAAGCTGATGAGTTTCTGTGTTAGTAGTCTGATCAAACATTCGTATTCTGCTCTTTAATTAATTCTGTGCAATTTCATCAAAATAGCGTTCCACCATGGAACATTGTTTTTCAACAGTCTCCAGCCGATTAAACTCGGCACGGAATGGACGCTGTTCTTCCTGGTCCAAATACCATCCAACATGCTTTCTAGCAAAACGGATGCCCTTATACTCACCATACAGTTCATATAAGTTTTCAAGATGTTCCAGCATCACAAGACGCTTTTCATCCATCTCAACAGGCGCTAGCTTGTTACCCGTATCCAGGTAATGTTGGATTTCTCGGAAAATCCAAGGCCGTCCCTGGGCACCTCGTCCTATCATGAGAGCATCGACACCGGTATGATCGAGCACGTATCGTGCCTTCTCTGGGGTGACAATATCTCCATTAGCAATAACTGGGATCGAGATATTCTGTTTAATAGCCTTAATCGTGTCGTATTCGGCGTCGCCTTTATACATGCACTGCCGGGTTCGGCCGTGAACGGCCAATGAGGCAATGCCACAATCTTCGGCTATCTGGGCGATTTGAACACCATTCCTGTGCTCTGGAGCCCAACCGGTTCGAATCTTCAGTGTCACAGGTACATCGACTGCGGCTACCACGGCCTGTAAAATTGCTTTTACCTGCACGGGGTTTTGCAGCAGAGCTGAACCCGCTAGCTTCTTATTCACTTTCTTAGCAGGACAACCCATATTGATATCGATGATCTGTGCTCCCTGTTGTACGTTGACAACAGCGGCATTGGCCATCAATTCAGGATCGGCGCCTGCGATTTGCACTGAGCGTATCCCATTCTCACCAGCATGACTCATGCGCTGGCGGCTCTTATCTGTGTCCCAAACATCGGGATTAGATGAAAGCATCTCTGAAACCGCCATGGCAGCACCATAACGAACACAAAGATTTCTAAAGGGTTGGTCTGTGACACCTGCCATTGGTGCCACGATCAGCTGATTTTTCAGTTGATAGGGTCCAATCTGCATTCTCAACATACCTGCGCTTCAAAGGGGCGCTATAGTACGTCTTTTTTGAGTCGGTGAAAAGGTCAATAAATGACCTAGATGAAACTTTTTTTCTTGACTTTTGCGAGCTGAGAATAGTTAGGCGGAACAAGGTGTGCTGCTCAATACAGCTATTTACGTATTCCTGTCAAGCGACTCCATTCTTCTTTGTGAGCCGGCTCATCCATATCGAACCATTCGGTGTAAAATTCAGCAACTTCATCGGCTTGTTCTTTTAACAGGCCTGACAGTGCTAATTGACCACCAGGTTTTACTTTTTCAGCAATTAATGGGGCTAATTCACGTAGTGGCCCCGCAAGTATGTTGGCAACCAAGATATCGGCCTTAAGATCCTGCGGTTGATCTTCCGGAAGGTAGAGGCTGATCTGATCCAATACGTCATTGCGCTCGGCGTTGGCCTTCGAAGCTTCGATTGCCTGATAATCAATGTCGATTCCAGTGACTTTTTTAGCACCTAATTTTAGCGCCGCGACGGCTAAGATGCCTGAGCCGCAACCGAAGTCGATGACCTCTTTATCGGTTAACTCCAGTCCATCTAACCATTCGAGACATAAAGCGGTAGTCGGGTGAGTACCTGTACCGAATGCTAAGCCTGGATCTAATATCACGTTAACCGCTTGGGGATCTGGGATTTCACGCCAACTAGGACAGATCCAGAGTCGTTTGCCGAATTGAATTGGGTGGAAGTTATCCATCCATTCACGTTCCCAATCTTTGTCTTCGACCTGCTCGATCTTATAACTAAAATCGGTACCTAAATAAGGCACTAATTTTAGTTGCTCAACGAGGATAATAAGATCTCTATCGGCTTCGAATAACGCAGTCAGTACGGTGTGACTCCAAAGTGGTGTTTCACCCAAGGTTGGTTCGTAAATGGGGGTATCTTTACCATCTTCTAGGGTAATAGATAGTGAACCTTCTTCCATCAGCAGATCGCTTAATGCATCTGCGTGTTGGCTATCGGTATCAATTTTCAGTTGGATCCAAGGCATGGAATCGTCTCGTTACTTGTAAAATTGCGGCTATTGTATACCCAAGCCTGCATGTATTGCGAGTTTCAAAGCAATGTAGGGGCTGAGTCTGGCTAGGTAAACATACAAAGCGATCATAAGTGATGAATCCAGGTGTTTATTGGTGAGTAATTAGTTGCGCTATTACTTATCTTGCTGAAATGAATATAAATGTACCATTGATTGTCTCGTTTGAATGCTTGTCGTAACCAATTGAATTAAAGTGGTTAATTGGTCTTACCTCTGTTTGCTCACTTAGCCATTGTTTGTGACAGGCATCAAATACTCAGACTTAATCTAGTGAGTTAAATCACGAAATGTCTAGGGCACATCTCACATCAATGATCTTCCTGCTAGAGTGTAAATCCCGACAATAGGCAGATAAGAACATGACTGTGAGAACTCTATTACCCGCATCTAGTATTTTAGGTATCGGCGGACATCCTTGGTCTGCGAAAGCCGATAAAATTCAAAGTGCCACAGGTATCTTGTTGGGCTGTTTCTTATTAGCACATCTACACTTCGAATCGAGTATTTTGCTGGGTAAAGAAGCGTTTTATCAGGTGGTGCAAATACTGGAAGGCGGCATGTTTAGCGAAACGGGCCATGGTTTTCCTATTGTTACTAAAATATTTTCAATTTTCATTTTGCTGGTTGTGATCCTACATGCGGCGGTTGCGCTGCGTCGTTTCCCTGCGCAAATTGGCCAGTGGCGAGCACTTCGCAGGCACATGAATGTCATCAAGCACAAAGATAGTCATGCCTGGTTCTGGCAACTTGTTACCGGCTTTATCTTATTTTTCTTAGCCCCAGTACACATATTTACCATGATCACCAATCCTGAAATTGGTCCTCACTTATCTGCTGAACGTGTTTATCACGCCAATGCCTGGTTGCTCTATGCCTTGTTGCTTCCTGCTGTGGTTATCCATGCCATGATTGGTTTGTACCGTGTTGCAGTGAAGTGGGGGATAACCGCTAACCGATCAGGTTTAAGAAAGCTGGCAAAAGTCATGATTATTTACCTGATTACTATCGGTGTACTTAGTTTAGTTTCATATATTTACATAGGTAGCGGTTTATCTTTGCCTATAGAACCTTATGTCCCAACTGGCCATTAGTCTTGATTAGATAAGGATATCCTTGATTATTTAGAGCTGAATTGATCTACCTCACTGTAATTGAGTGATTTGTGGGCGACATTATCATTACCCTTTATAAGGTTTTTAGATCATGTAGCAACTCAACATTCAGTGAGGACATATGACTATTAATGATTCTGCAATCGCAGAAAGTACGACAAATACAATAACGACAACAAGTACAAAAATTAAGACGCAAGGAAGACGATGGACTGCCTGGCTCGATATCAGTCAGAGCCTTTCTGGTGTGATTTTAACGTTGTTCTTATGGACGCATTTAGTCTTGGTTTCATCCATCTTACTCGGTGGCGATGCGATGAGCTGGGTTGCAGGTTTGATGGAACTGAGTTTTTTGAGCAGCGACGGCCATGGCTATCCTTGGATAGTTTCGCTTATTGCCATAGGGATTGGTGCGTTAGCTTTCATTCATGTCTTGGTAGCACTGCAAAAATTACCGCTGAGTTTAAAGCAGCAGCTAGCGCTTAGAAAGCAGATGAGCGCCATCAAGCATGGTGATACTCAGCTTTGGGTGTGGCAGGCCATTACCGGTGTCATTATCTTTGTCTTACTGCCGGTGCACCTTTGGCTTATCGGCTCGGCGCCAGCAACCATAGGCCCATCGGGCTCGGCGAGCAGGATCTGGAACGATGGGGTTTGGCTCTTATATCTGCCGTTGTTGTTGAGTGTTGAATTACATGCCGCCATCGGTATTTACCGGGTAGCGATAAAGTGGGGGGTGGCCAGAGACTTGAATACCCGCGCACGTATGAAAAAGATAAAAAATATCATTAGTGTCATCTTTGTTTTGATTGGATTGGCATCATTATTGGCTTTTTTACCCTATGCATAATTGTAAGAGAAGGTCCGAGTTCCTAGGGGGGAGACCCTAGGGCAATTGGATGATGCAGAGTTGTAGGACTGGCTTTAGCCGGGAGGGAATAAACCCATGAACATCGGGGCTAAAGCACCCTCCTACAGGGGAGAGAATACACCCATGAATATCGGGGTTAAAGCACCCTCCTACAGGAAAGATGCTGCTAGCGCTATCGGGGCCTAGTCCTTCGAATAGGCGTAGCCGTCCGCGTAGCGATAGGCCGAAGGCCGTCGTCTTAGCTTTAACCTTCAGCTCTTATTACTTTGAACTTACGGCTTAAAACTTAGAACTTACGGCTTAAAACTTAAAAAACCAGAACCCTAGGCTTTAAAAGGAGCAAGTGTGAAACTGATATATACCGATTCTTTAGTGGTTGGAGCCGGATTGGCTGGCTTACGAGTTGCCATCGCCTCCAAGGAGCGCGGACTCGATACTCTAGTGCTTTCTCTCATTCCTGCTAAGCGGTCACATTCCGCTGCAGCGCAAGGGGGCATGCAAGCGAGTCTGGGTAATACCGTGAAAGGAATGGGTGATGATGAAGATATTCATTTTCAGGATACGGTAAAGGGTTCCGACTGGGGTTGCGATCAGGATGTCGCGCGTATGTTTGCTCACTGTGCCCCAAAGGCTGTAAGAGAGCTGGCAAACTGGGGCGTACCTTGGACTCGGATCACAGAAGGCCCAAGACAGGTCGTGGTGAATGCGGAAAAGGTCACCATAGAAGAGGCCAAAGAAGCTCATGGTTTGATCAACGCCCGCGACTTCGGTGGTACTAAGAAATGGCGTACCTGTTATACCGCAGATGGTACCGGACATTCCTTGCTTTATGCGGTCGATAACAAGGCAATTTCGATGGATATTCCTGTCCATGAACGTGTCGAAGCTTTGGCAATCATTCATGATGGTAAGCGTTGTCACGGTGTTGTAGCACGCTGCCTGGTAACCGGAGAGCTAAGAGCCTATATCGGCAAATCGACCACTATTGCTACTGGCGGTTACGGCAGGATTTATGAAGTATCGACCAATGCCATCATCTGCGAAGGCATCGGCCAGGCGCTCGCCTTGGAAACTGGCGTTGCCAAACTTGGCAATATGGAAGCGGTACAGTTCCATCCGACTGCCATCGTGCCTGTTGGCATTCTGACGACCGAAGGTTGTCGCGGTGACGGTGGCTTGCTAAGAGATAAAGATGGCCATAGGTTTATGCCGGATTACGAGCCTGAGAAGAAAGAACTGGCTTCCCGTGATGTGGTTTCTCGTCGCATGACTGAGCATATGCGTAAGGGCAAGGGGGTTGATAGTCCCTATGGTCCGCATTTGTGGCTCGATATTACGCTTCTTGGTCGTAAACATGTTGAAACTAATCTGCGTGAAGTGAAAGAGATATGTGAGAATTTCCTGGGGATTGACCCTGCTAAGGAGTGGATCCCGGTTCGCCCGACTCAACATTATTCTATGGGAGGGATTCGTACCGATAAAACGGGTCAAAATCCTCAACTCAAAGGCTTGTTTAGTGTCGGTGAGGCTGCGTGCTGGGACATGCATGGCTTCAATCGACTAGGTGGTAACTCGCTGGCGGAAACCGTCGTCGGTGGCATGATTATCGGTAAATATGTTGCCGATTTCTGTCAAGAAAATAGCTTAGAGATCGATACAAATCTCGCTGAGTCGTTTGTTGATAAGGTACGCGACGAAATTGATGATCTGATTGAAGGCGGTGGAACAGAGAGCCCGTTTGTGCTCAGGAAAGAGATGCAAAGGATCATGATGGATTATGTGGGTATTTTCCGCAATGGTATTGAACTCGATAAAGCGGTTTCTGAGCTCCAAGGGCTACTGGAACGCTCGCGTGATATTGGCCTTAAATGTAGCAAGCGTCATGCCAATCCTGAATTGGTCGAAGCGCTTAGGGTGAAGCGCATGATTAAAGTTGCACTCACTGTGGCATGCGGCGCGGCCGCACGTACAGAAAGCCGCGGTGCCCACGCTCGAGAAGACTTCCCCCAAAGAAACGATAAAGACTGGTTGAATAGAACGCTTTCGAGCTGGCCTGATGAGAATGCACTCTCGCCAGAGCTGAGTTATGAGCAGCTGGATGTGATGAAGATGGAGCTGCCCCCTGGGTATCGAGGATACGGTATCGACAATGCTATTACTCATCCTGATACAGAAAAGCGGGAGCAGGAGATCGCCGACATCATCAGCGAGCTTGGAGAAGATGCCGATCGTTATCAGAGGCAAAATGCAATTATGCCCTACGAAGTTCCCAAGGCTCTACAGCCTAAAAATGAACGCTTAAGTGATAACTTGACCGAAAGCGGCGAGTGTGTGGAAAAAGTGGGAGAAACAGTTGAATGAGCCAAATAGAGACTAAGGGTCGTACCTTAACATTTAATATCTTCAGATATGATCCACAAGAAGTGGGTGATAAGCCCAAGATGGTGAAGTATCAAATTGAAGAGACGCCTGGCATGACAGTGTTTATCGCGCTGAACATGCTACGTGAGCATCAAGATACCTCTCTGCAGTTTGATTTTGTCTGTCGTGCAGGTATTTGTGGTAGTTGCGCCATGGTGATCAATGGCTTTCCGACTCTGGCATGTCGAACCTTGACCAAGAATTACCCCAAAGGGGAAATAACCTTGATGCCTCTGCCTGGCTTCGAGCTGATAGGCGATCTCTCGGTGAACACCGGCAAGTTTATGCGTGAACTAGCTGAACGACTTAAGCTTTGGCTACACCCAATGAGTGAAGATGCCGACGTTCATAGGCTCGAAATACCTATGTCTCCGCAAGAGGCGGCTAAACTCTATGAGCTTGAGCGCTGCGTCGAATGTGGTGTCTGTGTATCTGCTTGTGCCACTAAGCAGATGCGAGAGACCTTTGTCGGCGCTGTGGGCATGATGAAGCTGGCCAGATTCGAGCTCGATAGTCGAGATAGTCGCAGTACAGAAGATTTTTATCATGTCATAGGTAACCAGGATGGTGTGTTTGGCTGCATGACCCTACTCGGTTGTCAGGATAATTGTCCCAAGGACTTGCCCCATATGCAGCAGATAGCGTATTTGCGCCGTAAGATGGCAATGGCTCAGTTTTAGTTTCCTGCATACTCTGTCTAGCCCCAAAGCCTGCTTCAAGCAGGCTTTCTTTTTTGTCGAAGAGCCGATAGCATCGGTGAAGTGGAAGCTGAAAAACTTACTTTGAGAAAGACGAATGCAAATAAACGATCTTATGCTTTTTGTTCGGGTTGCCGACTGCGGTAGCATTACCGCGGCTGCGACTGAGCTGGAACTCTCTCCTGCAGCGGCCAGCGCCGCGTTGAAACGACTGGAGAAGCAACTCGAAACCAGTTTATTTATTCGAAGCACGCGGAGCCTCAGGCTGACGGATACGGGCGAGCGTTATCTGATCCATTGTCGCAGGGCGTTGGCGGATTTGAGTTTAGGACAGCAGGCTATCGATGATGTGAAAGAGAAAATCTCAGGCGTCGTCAGTCTGGCTGTGCCTTCCGATACTGGGCGAACCGTATTACTTCCCTGGCTCGATGACTTCATGGATGAATATCCCCAGCTTAAATTCAGGCTGCATATTGGTGATACCCTCTCAGATTTTTATCATGACAAGATAGATGTCGCACTTCGTATAGGTACGCCAAAGGACTCCTCCTTAGTCGCATTTCAGATAGCTAAGGTGAAGAGGCTGTTGTGTGCCTCCCCGGAATATATTGCTAAACATGGTGAGATCACATCTATCGAGCAACTATCAGATCATAACTGCTTGTTCTTTATGTTAGATGAGCGAACTCATGACCAGTGGCGCTTCACTAAAAATGGCCGTGAGTTTAAGGTGAGAGTCACAGGTAATCGAACCTGTAATGACGCCGAAGTTGCACGTCGTTGGGCCGTGGCAGGCAAGGGGGTCGTATATAAATCTGCTTTGGATCTTGGTGAAGATATATTAAGGGGAAGACTCGTCCCTATGCTGAAGGATTTTGAGGGAGAGGGTGCTGACCTCTATCTGGTTTGCCCGGGAAGAGAGCATGTCACACCGGTTATTCTCTTGCTTAGAGATATGCTTAGAGCAAGGTGTAAGCTGCGATTAGATATGAGGGGCTAGAATCTAGTTCCTAGGTAGATTTTCACAACTCTTATGACAAGAGTGCATGGAAAATAGACATAACTCTTATTACAAGAAGTCCAGACATAAAAAAGCCGCAACGAGTGCGGCTTTTTTATTGTTAGTTCTAATCGCTATGTCTTACAAGAAATAGAGGAAAAGGGATTAGCCTTTACCACCGCCTCTCATTGCGTTGAAGAACTCTTCGTTAGTCTTGGTTAAGGCTAACTTGTCGATAAGGAACTCCATGCCTGTGACTTCATCCATAGGATTAAGGATCTTACGTAGGATCCACATCTTCTGCAGCTCTTCAGGCGTCGTGAGTTTCTCTTCACGACGAGTACCAGAGCGATTGAAATCGATAGCTGGGAAGACACGCTTTTCGGCAGCTTTACGGGACAGGTGTAACTCTTGGTTACCGGTACCTTTAAACTCTTCGTAGATAACTTCATCCATCTTAGAGCCAGTATCGACAAGTGCCGTTGCTATGATGGTTAAGCTGCCACCATGTTCGATGTTACGTGCCGCACCGAAGAAACGCTTAGGACGGTGCAGGGCGTTGGCATCGACACCACCGGTAAGAACTTTACCCGATGATGGAATAACTGTGTTGTATGCACGAGCAAGACGAGTGATCGAATCCAGCAGAATGACCACGTCTTTCTTATGCTCAACCAGACGTTTGGCTTTTTCGATAACCATCTCGGCTACCTGTACATGACGGCTGGCTGGCTCATCGAAGGTTGAAGCTATGACTTCACCTTTAACCATGCGCTGCATCTCGGTAACTTCTTCCGGACGCTCATCGATAAGTAGCACCATCAATACCACATCCGGGTTATTGTGAGTGATGCTTTGAGCCATGTTCTGTAGCAATAATGTCTTACCAGCCTTTGGCGGCGCAACAATCAGGCCACGTTGACCCTTACCTATAGGTGAACATAGATCGAGAATTCTTGAAGTAATATCTTCGGTCGAACCATTACCACGTTCCATACGCAGGCGCTCTTCGGCATGCAGTGGGGTCAGGTTTTCGAATAAGATTTTGTTGCGGGAGTTTTCAGGCTTGTCATAGTTGACTTCAGATACTTTCAGCAGCGCAAAATAACGCTCACCCTCTTTTGGAGGTCTGATCTTACCGAAGATGGTATCACCGGTTCGCATGCTGAAGCGACGGATCTGACTCGGAGACACATAGATGTCATCTGGGCCGGCAAGGTAAGAAGCATCTCCGCTACGAAGGAAACCAAATCCATCCTGCAGAATTTCGAGTACACCACCACCAAAGATATCTTCACCGCTTTTGGCGTGGGCTTTTAGGATTGAAAATATGATGTCCTGCTTACGAGCACGGGCGGTATTTTCAACTTTCATCTCTTGGGCTAGCTTTACTAAGTCTGAAATCGACGTGTCTTTTAATTCTGATAAATTCATCTTGGTGGGTCTTTTTATGCGAGGTAATGCTATTTGTGATCAAGCGATCATAGAGTGTGTAAGTACAATGTGAATGTTGAACGAATAGCTAGATGTGGGTTAATAGAAAGTGTCTGGTTATTAAAGTAGCACTATAGCGACTGTGCGTCTAGGATTTTAGTATAACCTGACACAATTTAATAAATAACCTGTGTCAGGTATCACTATATCCCCAGTATCTGCCGCCATTTCACACTTTTCGTATCCGTTTACGTACAGACGGCATACAGCTGGGCTGCCTATATTCTGGGTATAGGCTTTACGCCATTTATAGTTGAGCGTCGATAAACTCTTTTAATTGAGTCTTAGACAGTGCGCCAACTTTAGTGCCTGCCAATTCGCCGTTCTTGAAAATAAGTAGTGTAGGGATACCACGAACACCATACTTAGCTGGAGATACGCTGTTTTGATCGACATTGAGTTTAGCTATAGTGACTTTACCTGCATAGTCTTCGGCTACGTCATCTAAGATTGGCGCAATCATTTTACAAGGGCCACACCACTCAGCCCAAAAATCTACTACTACAGGTAGTTCTGATTTTATTACGTCATTTTCGAAGCTGTCGTCACTTAATTGTACTATCTTGTCGCTCATGATGTTCTCCAGTTAGGGTGCCATCGCTGGTTTGTTAATGGCTTAACCTGTATATTGGGTCTGAAAAATAACTTTTCAAGGTAATTTTAATAACCTTTAAAAGTACTTTTTATAATTAGTCGCTATTTCAAACGATTGAGTTTCTTATTGCAACCCCAACTGGTATGCTGCCGCTATGAGCGAAACACATTTATCTAATCAGAAGTTTGCCGACTTTTCCCTTCATGAAGGGATAAAAACAGCACTTAACGAGAGCGGCTTTGAATTTTGCACGCCTATTCAAGCAGCATCATTACCGATCCTTTTGCAGAAAAAAGATATCGCGGGTCAAGCACAGACTGGAACAGGAAAGACTTTGGCTTTCCTTGTGGCGACTTTTGAACATCTGCTAACCACTCCTATTCCTGAAGGTCGTCAGCTAAATCAGCCGCGCGCTATGATCATGGCGCCGACTCGTGAGCTGGCTATCCAAATCGCAAAAGATGCGACGCTATTGGCAAAACATACCGGTTTGAAAGTCGGTATTGTCTATGGTGGTGAAAGCTATGAAGTTCAGCGTAAGGTGCTAGACAAGGGTATCGATATACTTATCGGTACCACGGGACGTATTATCGATTACGTCCGTCAGGGCATCATTAATCTGAGCGCGATTCAAGCTGTTGTGCTAGATGAAGCCGATCGTATGTTCGATCTTGGCTTTATTAAAGATATACGCTTTCTATTTAGACGTATGCCAGATGCTAAGTCGCGTCTGAACATGCTGTTCTCTGCAACCCTTTCTATGAAGGTGCAGGAGCTGGCTTATGATCATATGAATGAGCCTGAAAAAGTCGTTATCGCGCCGAACGAAAAAACCTCTAAGAACATTAAGGAAGAGATCTTTTATCCATCTATGGATGAGAAGATGCGTCTCCTGTTGTCACTTATTGAAGAAGACTGGCCAGAGAAGGCGATCGTTTTCTCTAATACCAAGCACAGCTGCGAAAATGTCTGGTCTTGGTTATCGGGTGACGGTCATCGTGTTGGCTTGCTTACTGGTGATGTGCCACAGAAGAAACGTATTCGTATTCTTGAACAGTTCACAACCGGTGAGCTGGACTTCTTAGTTGCTACCGATGTAGCGGCTCGTGGTCTGCATATCTCTGATGTATCCCATGTATACAACTACGATCTTCCCGATGACTGTGAAGATTACGTTCATCGTATTGGTCGTACCGGTCGTGCGGGTAAGAAAGGTGTATCTATTAGTTTTGCCTGTGAAGAATATGCATTGAATCTACCGGCGATTGAAGAGTATATTACTCACTCGATACCTGTGTCTAACTATGACAATACTGCGCTGCTTGAAGATATTCCAGCACCGATTAGAGTTCATAGAAAGCATAACAGCCGTCCTCAAGGACGGGGTGGTTCGGGTCGTTCTAATGGAAGTCGAAATGGTAATCGTAACAGCGCACCTCGCCGTCACGATAAGACCCGCAGACATTCATAAAACTCGTATTAGAAGATGACAACACCTCGCTATGCGGCTATTACCTTAGGTTCTAATAGTTTTAATATGCTGGTCGCCGAAACAGTGGTAGGCCAGCCCAAAATTATTGCTAAGTACAAGCGTAAAGTACGTCTAGCCGAAGGGATACAGGACAATGGTTCCCTGAGTGAAGAGGTGCTCTTGCGTGGACTGGACTGCTTGTCCATGTTTGCCGAGATGCTCGAGAAAGAGGGCGTCAATAGTGAGAATATCGCGGTGATCGCGACAGCGACTCTACGAAATATAGCCAATTCTGATGAATTTTGTCACCGAGCCTTACCCATCTTAGGTCATCCCATAGAAATTATCACTGGCATGCGTGAAGCCGAGCTGATCTATCAAGGCATGGTGGCCACGACTTGTGGCGAGGGTCGGCGCTTAGTTATTGATATTGGCGGGGCTAGTACCGAATTTATTATCGGTGATGGCGATAAAGTGTTATTGAAAAACAGTCTACCTATGGGCTGTGTCACCTTCAACGAGCACTTCTTTAATTCATTTCCACTGCAAGAGCTAGACTTCGAAGATGCTAAGTCCCAGGTTAAAAATACACTGGGTGCGCATTTAACAGAACTAAAAACGTTAGGCTGGCACTGCGTCGTTGGTGCATCTGGTAGCGTTCAATCTGTTGTTGAGCTTTTGAGCCATAGAAACCAATCGACTAGCATTACACCTGATGTGCTTAACAGCCTAAAACAAGAAGTACTGGCGCAGCCAGATCTGTCGATGGCAGAGATCGCTGGTTTAAACCATGAGAGAGCACCGACTTTTGCCGCTGGGATCTCTATTTTACTTGCCTTGTTTGAACTCCTTAACATAGAGAAATTAAACCTATCTGGCGGCGCACTCCGTGAAGGCGTGCTACAAACCTTAGCTAATCGCATCTAGATAAAACCTTCTATAAGTGTGCCGTTAACTCAAACTTCCTAACTTCCTAACTTCCTAACTTCCTAACTTCCTAACTTCCTAACTTCCTAACTTCCTAACTTCCTAACTTCCTAACTTCCTAACTTCCTGATTCATTCATTTACGCTTCGTTTCTGATATATGTCAGTCTACTTTTGTGTCGCGCCATAATTAGCCCCCACTCCTTTTCTTATCTCCTTTTTTGAAACAAAACAGAAACAAATTAGTTAAAAAAACCATAGCGGATATAAAAAAACATACTATCCACCAGTTTGTTAAGTTTATTAACAATTATCATCTTCAAAAACTCGAACAAGCTAAATATATCACTGAGATCGATCTTCAAATGGCCTATTTACGGGACTCTTGTGTATATTGTAGATTGTATAAAATAAGCTGGTCGTGTTATCGTTTTGTTGCGCTTGGTTCACTTTGTACCCAAATCAACTAATAATATTTCTGCTAAGCGCGTATTCAGAGAAGGTTTAAGGGAGAATAAATTATGTCTGGAAGTAACGTGCTTAAGCGATTTACACCAAGAAAAACACTTGCAGCGATTGCTGTAGGTTCTGTATTGATGATGTCGGCTCCGGCGGCTATGGCTGCTGATACCAGTGTTGTTAAGGGTCACATCATTAATAGTGATGGCACAAAGATTGAGAATGCTACTATCACTTTGAAACATAAGACTAAAGGTCTTGTATATACCGTAGAAACTAACGAAAAGGGTGATTACTTCTTACGTAATGTCCCTGTTGGTGATTATGATATCAGCATCACTAAAGATGGATTTACTAAGACTCAAGAGTCAGGTGTCAGGGTAAGAATTGGCCAGCCAGTCATTCTGGATGGTCAATTAATGGCTGTTGGTCTTGATAATGTCGAACGTATATCTGTCACCGGCAGTATGATCCGCCGTGTCGATATGGGGTCGTCAACTTCAGGTGTGACTTTCAGTCAAGATGAGCTCAACACCATGCCTGTTGATGCTGGTTTTGAAAATATTGCCTTGTTAGCGCCGGGTACTGCAGCCGCTGGTGGATCTTCATTTAATAACGCATCAAGTTTTGGCGGGTCTTCATCAGCCGAAAACGCCTATTACCTTAATGGTCTGAATATCACGGCAATTCGAACTGGCCTAGGTGCAATGAGAATGCCTTGGGAGGCTATTTCTCAGACTCAAATTAAGACAGGAGCAATTGATCCTGAGTTTGGTGGCGCAATTGGTGGTGTTATTAATGCCGTATCTAAGTCGGGTGACAATGAATTTCATTTTGGCGCCGAGGGTCGTTGGGATCCATCTTCTCTTCGTGCAACACAAGACTCTGTCTATCAAGCCGATGGCACTATTGATGAGTACGGAAATACTCAACAAGATAGCGAGGAATATAAGTATATCAAGCTTTGGGCTAGTGGTGCCATCATAGAAGATAAGCTGTTTTATTACGGCTTATATGAGCCTAATCAAGAAGATTACAGTATCGCGGGTCAAAATGTTTACGCAGAAACAGAACGAAAATCTAATCGTTGGTTCGCCAAATTAGACTGGTACGTGAGTGAAGATCACTCTATCGGCTTTATGGCAATGAATAACAAGCGTACTTGGACTAAGACTAATTACTCTTATGATTGGGAAACTAATCAAATTGGTGAGCAAGAGGGTATTGCAGCTCCTGGTGAGGATGGTGGTAGTTTATACAGTCTTAATTATAACGGCTATATCACAGATGATTTCTCTGTGTCAGCTGTAATAGGTCGAGTTAACGAAGACGTTGAAAACCGTGTCGCATCAACAAATCCTAGCGTAGTTGATAAACGAAATGGTTACATAGTTTTAAGTCAGCATACGAATGACAAAGTTGTTGAAGAGCATTACCAAAGAGATCAAGCTCGTATCGACTTTAACTGGGATCTAGAAGACCATGCCATTAGTTTTGGTGTTGATTATAGCAGTGTGTCGGTAGACTTTAGTGAAGACCAAAATGGTATCGGTGAGGCTCAAGGCTGGTGGAATATCAAAACTGCTGGTGAAAATGATAGATCTGGCGTAGCAGAAGGTGAGGATTTTGTCGAACGTCGTCGTCGTTCAACATTTGCTAATAATGATTCTGAAGTCACTTCTTTAGCTTACTATATTAATGACTCTTGGCAGGCAACGGATAATTTAGTGATTAATGCCGGTGTTCGAGTCAATAACTTTAAGAATACGGTCTCAGATGGTCGTAGCTATGTCGAATTTGATAATCAAATAGCGCCAAGATTACAGGCTATTTATGATATTTATGGCGATGGTAGCTCAAAGGTATTTGCTACTTATGGCCGTTATTTCCAGCCAGTATCTGTCAACATGAACATCAAGCAAGGTGGCTCTCAGCGAGAAGTGTATGATTATTACGAACTAGATCAACTCGATAGCGATGGTCATCCCATCATTACCGCCGATGGCTCTCCAAGCCGAGGTGTTAATACTCGTGACACCTTCGTTAACCAACAAGGTATTACCGATCCAGGTTTAATCGCTTCTTCGTCATTGAAGTCAATGTACTCCGATGAGTTTACCGTCGGTTATCAGCAGGAAGTATTTGAGACTATGTCGGCTGGCGCAAGAGTGATCTGGCGTGACCTTGGTCGCGGGGTTGAAGATACCGATGTCGAACCGATTCTAAGCAAGAAGTTAGCTGAGCTTGGCATCGAAGATAATGTAGGTCAAAATTCTTATTATGTTCTACAAAATCCAGGTGACGCGGTGACCTTGAGCTATGATTTCGATGGCGATGGTAAAGTGGATAATGTGACGCTTTCACCAGAAGAGATGGCGTTAGATTCGATGCAACGTCATTATCTGGCACTCGAGTTAACTTTAGATGGGCAAGTGACTGATGATCTGCGTATCAACTCTTCTTACACCTTGTCTCATAACTGGGGTAATACAGAAGGGCTGGTTAAAACAGATAATGATCAGGCCGATCCAGGTTGGACTACCTCATATGACTATGGCGACCTAATGGATCATGGTTATGGTGATCTGCCCAACGATCACACCCATGTATTCAAGTTCAATGGTGCCTATAATATTACCGATGAATTGATTCTTGGTTTTGTTGCTAGTGTAAGTTCGGGTCGCCCGCAAAACTATTTCTCAGTACACCCCGAAGGTGTAGATAGCTGTGCACCGGGTAACCCATGGGATGCATGTATCAGTCAATATTACGGCCATGCGAGTCATTATGATGAAAATGGTGACCCATCACCACGTGGTACAGCTGGTAACCTATCTTGGGTGACAAACTTAGATCTGTCGCTAACTTATATGACTGATCTCTTCGATGGTGACTTCAGCGTTAAAGGCACTGTTTATAATGTGTTTAACACAGATACAGCCACTAATATTAACGAAGAGCGTACCGCTTATGGCGAAGATGGTTTGATGTTAAACCCTAACTACGGTATGACAACCGATCGCCAAGAGGAAAGATTCTTCTCTCTCGTAGCTCGTTATCAGTTCTAAAGCATTAAATTGAGCCAAAAGGCCGCATTCGCGGCCTTTTTTATTATCACAATTGTTAAATATTTTCCTTCATTTTAGTCTTTATTCCATTTAGACATATTTAGATACTTTTTATACCTACTGCATTTATAGTGACTTTTAGCCACTTACAGATGATTTCTTTAGCGCTAGCTGATTGTAAAAGGTTAGGCTTTTTTGTTCAGCAAAGCCAATAATTCACTGCTTTCAACTGATTAACCCTCCGTCATTAGTCACTTCTTATCAGAATTACCCAAGCTTTAGTGAGTTGCATAAATACTCTAAAACTCTGCATTAATCCAACTTTCGCCTTGCAATGATATATTGCATACAAAATACATTATGTGATACAAATGTTGTTGCCATGTTTTGTTGTTGTTTGCTTTTTGGTTTCTGCAATCAAAGTTGACTGAGCATAGGACCTATAAAAAATATATTCTTGGGAGATGGAAGTATGAAATTTAATAAAGTTGCTAAGCTAGTCAGCTTGGCTTGTGGTGGAGTCGTAGCACTTTCAGCACCCGTATATGCTGTAGAAAATGATGAAGATACTGTAGAGCGTATCGAAGTTACCGGTTCACGCCTCAAGCGTGTCGATATGGAAGGCGCAAGCCCGGTAACCACTATTACCGCTGAAGATATGGCCAACGCTGGTTTCTCAACCGTGGGTGATGCTTTGCGCGCTTCAACATTGAACTCATTTGGTTCTTACGGCGGAACATCGAACAACAGCTGGTCTTCTCAAGCGACGATTCAGCTTAAAGGTGCCGCAGCCAGTCACACACTGACGCTGCTCGATGGTAAGCGCATGGCCAAGTCGCCTGTATTGGGTGGCGGCGCAACTAACATCAACACTATTCCAACGGCGGCAGTTGAGCGTATCGAGATCTTATCCGACGGCGCCTCTGCGATTTATGGTACCGATGCTATTGCTGGTGTTATTAACATTATCTTGAAGAAAGACTTTGAAGGTGTCGAAGTTAAAGTTCGCGCCGAAGAGCCGGATGCCGATGGCGGCGGTGATAATCACTCTGCTTCTTTCACTGGTGGCCTGAGTTCAGATAAAGGTAACTTGATGTTCACTATTGAGCATTTTAAGAAGTCAGGCATTACCTTTGCTGAACGTCCTTATACTGCTGCCCACGTAAAAGATGGACAAGATCCGAGTGATTATAGAAGTTGGATTGGTTTAAGCCAAACCGGTCGTACACTAGACATGGGGCCAAATGGCGGCTGGGAATATCAAACTCCGTTTACCAATTCTGACTTAAACTGTGCCGATGTTTATGGTGATAACTTCACCGGTCCACTGGGTGATAG
Source organism: Shewanella sp. YLB-07 (assembly GCF_009377275.1). Lineage (NCBI taxonomy): Bacteria > Pseudomonadati > Pseudomonadota > Gammaproteobacteria > Alteromonadales > Shewanellaceae > Shewanella > Shewanella sp. YLB-07. The sequence continues at coordinate 35,556 of NZ_VOQB01000022.1, forward strand.
TAAATATGCTGGCGAGACTTCTTGTGCCTATGACTATACAAAAGCTGCCTATAATGATGTCGATCAAGAGCGTACATCTACACTACTGTCGTATTCTTATGAGCTGAGTGAAGATATTCAGCTTACTGCGCGTGCCTACTGGGCATCAAATAAGACCACTGATATTTCGGCGCCAATTCCTGGTTATATCAGCTTCCCACAAGCTATGCCTGCTTACACTACTGCGGAAGGGCTAGACTTACGTGCTGTACCTGAAGGCGGCGCTATGCTATATCGTTTCGATACCGCTGGAAACCGCGTTCGTGAAAGTACCGATAGTATCTATGATTTCTTAGTCGGTCTCGATGGTACAACAGATAGCTTCGATTGGAATGCGTCAGTTTCGTACAACAAGTATGACGTATTTAAGTGGGGAACAGGCTATCAACTAAAAGGCGCGACTACTGATTTAGTTGGTGCCTGGGATGATGATACAAATTCATTTGAAGGTTGGGATCCACGAGATCCAAACTCAGAAATGCCTAGCGGTGCAACGGCTAACTCAGATGCTCGTCTGACTAGTAGTGCATTAGAAATCGATGGTGGTCTTAGTTTCGAGCTGTTTGAACTTGCAGGTGGAGCTACTGGTCTGTATGTCGGCGCGGCCTACCGCGAAGAGAAGCTAGATTCACAAGTTGATGCCCTCGATGAGGCGGGTTTAATTGCTGGTGGTAGTGGTGGAGCCGGTGGTAGCGGTGAGCGAGATGTCAAAGCCGTATTTATGGAGATGGCTTTCCCTGTTTTGGATAACTTAGAGGTTAATCTTGCTGCTCGTTATGATGAGTACTCTGACTTTGGCGGCACGTTTAACCCACAAGTTTCTGTTCGCTATAATGTGTTAGAACCTTTGTTACTACGCGCATCTTGGGGTACAGGTTTTAGAGCACCAACTTTGGAAGATCTAAATCAATCTACCAGTGTTGGTTATAACGATGTGACTAACTACCTTAAGTGTTATGAAGATGGCTTGGGCATCGATGGTTGTGATATCGAAGACAATGTACCTGTCTCTGTTGGTCGTAATGAAAACTTAGGTCCAGAAGAGTCTGAAAGCTATAACATAGGCATGGTATGGGATATTACCGATAGCATAAATATGTCGGTAGATTATTGGTCACTTGAGACTGAAGGTCTCATCTCGACGCTTGTCGATAGTGAGATCACTCGTACTCAGGCAGAGCTTTGGGAAGCGGCCGATGCAGCTGCTCAGCCTCGCCCCGATGTCAGTGTTATCTATCCTGGTACATCTGTATCTCAAAATGGTGCGGGTAAGCTGACTGGTATGACTAACGTTTTGCAAAACATTGGTCTGAGTGAGCGCCAAGGTGTTGATACTAAGTTTGCATCAACCTTTGAAACTGAAATGGGTGACTTTAAGCTAGGCCTTGCCTGGTCTCACTACATTAAGTACACAGATTCAAGCCCTGAAGGTGGCGTGCAGACCATGTCTCGCAACTGGAGTGGTACCGAGGACTATCCGGATGATCGGGTAAACTTTACCGCTAACTACTTAGTGGGCGATCATAGCTTGTTCTATCAAGCGGATTATATCGATCACCAGTCTACTGGTGACAAGAATGATAATGGTTCTAACTACCAAATTGATTCGATCGTATACCACACACTAAGTTATTCATACACTATGCCTTGGAACAACACTATCTCTGCGGGTATTAACAACCTGACCGATGAAGATCCAAGATTCGATGCTGGTGGTGATTATGAGTCAAGTATCTATGACATCATAGGCCGCTCTTACTGGGTGTCATTTAGTCAATCATTCTAATTTTGATTAGCTAACTAGATATTTTAAAATGTAAAAAGGCACTCATCGAGTGCCTTTCTTTTTTAATTCTAAATTAGATTAGTTTAGAATTTTAGCCAAATCGATCTCTAATGAAACTTCTGGACGTTCTACTATTCGGCCAATCTCTTCGCCTTTTTGCATCACGATGAAAGTAGGGATACGGCTAAACTCATATTGGGCAGCTAAGCCTTCTGGATCTGTCTTAGTGCGATCTATGCCGATATAAGTCACCTTAATGTTCGGGTTATTCAGCTCTTCCATGATACGGATGAAACGCGGTGTCTCACGATGACAATCCGGGCACCAAGTGCCAATAATCACAATGATTTCAGTTGGAACCTTGAGTGACTTAAGTGGAGTTATCGCCGCTGTATCTACCTGATACTCTTTATAGCCTTCAGTAAAGTCATCGAGTTCGGTGACCAATGTTTGTGCTGCTACTAATCCGGTTAATATCACTTCTTGTTTCTCCTCGCTGCATGTGGCGATAAAGCCATCTTGCTCATCTTCGAATGCACAGCCACTGCTTGCCAGAGTCTGGCAGCTAAAAAAGAGGGCTGTAGTGGCAAGTAATGCCTTGATGTTCTGATTCATGATAATACCTCAGGCTCGGGGGAAATGACTAGCTTCGTTTGATACGAGCTTTAAGGCTATTTAAGCATTTAGTGGTAGTGGGGAGAAGAATGACACTGAATAATGCTTGGTTAGATCACATCTTAATATCGTATTTAGCGGCGTCGATCACAAAAGTCATCACTAAGAGATCTAGTGGTGGTAGAGCTAGGGGGATGGCTAGAGGCGTTCTATATTTGGAGGGATAATATCTTTAGTAATGTATAAGAAATAGCTCCAAACTTATCTCATATTGGCTGAGGTGTCTGGAGCTCGCTGCAGCTGTCGAATATTATCTATTTTTTTTCTCAGAGGTGAAGATATTCCACATCATCTGGGTGCCCGATTCTTGCCACTGAGCTACGGCAATCAGTCTGTGTTCTCTTCCTGAGATAGATGTCGGCGTTCGGTCGCTCTGATCATAGGTTTGGCTGATAATACTCTGAGTCGGAAAGCCTATCTCTTTAGCAATATCGTGTATGGTATCTACGCGGCGTTGAGCCAGGGCATGGTTATAACTGTCGCTACCTTCCGGACTGGTATCGCCTATGAGCACTAGTTTAGCTTCAGGTAAATTCATCAACTTGTGTAACAGCTCAGTGATCTTGTCGACTTCATTCTTTGATAGATGTGAACTGTCGAAATTGAACATGATCACCTTAGTTCTTTCTATAACTTGATTGAGATTTTTGGGGCAGCCATCATTAGTAATCATGGCGCCAGTTGTGGTTTGCCCGCAATTGTCTCTGGCATTGATCACGCCGTCATTATCTGTGTCTAATAGATCTCTGCTTTGAGCTTGAGCCGCATAAGGTTCAGCTGTTTGAGCGCAGCCCGTTACTAAGCCCAGAGTCAGTGCGATAAGCAAACCTGTTATTGTATTGTTCATTCTATTCATCCTCTTTCCAGGTCGTCGGCTTATCGATTCTGAATGATTCCATTAACTGTCCCGTCGCATTGATTAGCCTATAGGCTGCAATATGGTAGTTATGATGAGCATTGATATAATTTTTTCGAGCCAGAAACACTTCTACTTTTGCATCTAATACGTCGAGTAGTGAGCGTCTTCCAAGTTCGAATTGTTTGATGTAACCCTTTTCTGCAATCACGGCTTGATCGACATTTACCCGGTAAAAGCTACGCTGTTGACCGACAAAGTCATAGGAGTTCCAGGCCAGGCGCGTGCTTTCGACCACCTGTTTCTCTGTATTTTCCCTCACAGCCATCGCCTGTTGGTAACGCCATGATGCGGCTTCGGTTCTGTCTATTGAAGATCCACCATTAAAGATATCGTAACTGAGCATCAACATGGCTCTGGCATCTTCGTCCGGGCCTTCGATACCGCCAATATTGTCATTCTTGTTGGCTTGTAGTTCTAAAGAAAGCTTAGGCCAGAAGTCGCTCTTTTCCCGCTCATGCTGAGCGCTGGCAGCTTGGGTGTCTGAGATAGCTGCATCGATCTCGGGATGATTCCTAACGGCTTGTTCCAAGGCGTAGGAGAGGGTGCTAGGGACATATTCGAAATCAGGTTTAGGGTTGATAAGATCTTTGGGGAGCTCACCGACAAGATCGTAATATTTAGCCTGCATATCCATCTGGTTATGGCGTGCTGCTAAGTAGCCGGATTGGCTCGTCGCGAGCCTGGCCCTGACCTGGGCAACATCAGATTCACTGCTTAAGCCTCTGTTCTCTCTCGACTGGATATTCTTAAGGATTTGTTTATGTTCTTCGATATTTTGCTCGGCAAGCCCGACTATTTTATTAGCCATAATAAGCTGAAGGTAGACTCGGCTAACCTCAAGGCTCAGGTTTTCAGCCTCTGAGATGAGACCAAATCGTTCCGCTTCTTTCTCAAATTCGAGCCTGTCGATCTCAGATGTAGTTCTGAAGCCATCGAAAATAAGTTGAGATACTTTCACCCCAATCTCCGTGCGTGTCAGCTCACTATCGATTCTCTGGCCACTGTTAAAACGGACATCTTCGTAACCTACTCCGCCATACAAGCGTACCTGAGGTAAGTAATCACCCACTGCGGCACGCTTATATCTGATTGCGGCCTCGAATGCGGCATATTTTTGTTGCAATGAGGGGTGATGATTGATTGCTTCAGCCACAGACTGTTCCAGCGTCATCGCCTGTGTCTGGCTAGAAAGTGCTAATAGTGGGATGAGTATAAGTTTTCTCATTGTATCCGTACCTTATGGTTCACGTAACGCATTGGCTTTTGCGCGTAAGAGTGGCTTTAGCCAATAATTTAAAACGGTTTTCTTTCCCGTAAGAATATCTGTGCTAGCCTGCATCCCTGAGATAATCGGCCAGCCATTAAGCATGTTCTCATTGGTTTTAATATGGGCTTCGTAGTAGGTGGTGCCATCTTCTAGTTGCTGGGCATCGGCGCTGACATAGATGACTTCGCCCTTCAGGCCACCATAGATGACAAAGTCATAAGCGGTAAATTTTACCGTGGCTTCGAGTCCCGTATGTACGAAGGCAATGTCTTTTGGGGCTATGCGAGTCTCGACAATCAAGGCGCCATCGGACGGTACGATAGCCATGATGGATTCACCGGGTTCCACTACAGCGCCCAATGAGCGGATGAGAATATTGGTGACCTTGCCATCTATTGGTGATGCTATTTTTGTGCGTTCCAACCTATCGGCGAGTGTCTTGATGCTCTCCTGTAGACCCGCGAGCTCATTGATCACTTCGTTGCGTTCGGCTTCGGTTCTGTTACGAAAGTCCAGGGCTAAGGTGAGTCTCTGACCTATTGCCTGGCTCTTCACCGCCTTCAGTTGACGCGCCATAGCTTTTGACGCTGATAGCTCCCCTTCGAGTCTTATCTCATCACGTTCTAGCTTGAGTAGTTCCAATTCTGCGACTGCGCCTTCATTGACCGCCTCTCTGGTCATGGCTATCTCCTTGCGGACCAGTTTTAAACCGCTAATTTGAGCCCGTGTGGTGATACGGTTCTCTTCCTGGGCCTGTATCTTTTGTTCAACAGCTTGCTCGGCCTGATCGAGTTGAGCGTTAAGCTGTGATAGACGGGAGTGGAATATTGCCTGGGATCTCAGACTCGGTTCATCATCGATCACTTCGATAGTTTGTGGAGTTACGGTGATTTTAGCTAACCAATGGCTAGCTAATTTATCTATGGTTACGCTCTTTAACTCGGCTTCGAGACGCGCCTGTTGACGGCGTAATGCATTACGACTCAGTTGGGCTTCATCGAAAGCCGAAGCGAATCTTAGTTCATCGAGTATCAGTAAGGCCTGACCCGTTTTTACTATCTCCCCCTCGCTGACTAATACCTGTTTCAATATTCCGCCATCCAGACTCTCGATCTGTTGCACTGCAAGGGTGGGAACCACTTTTCCCTGGCCGATGACGACCTCCTCTAATGTGGCGTAGTGGGCCCAAACTAATGTACTAACAATGAGCGCCAGGACTATGAGTATGAGTCGATTAGCGCGTTTGGCACCTTCAAGGTGCTTAACATGAAGGTTAGCACCCATAAACTAGCCCTCTTTTCTGGAAGTAGAATCTGTCTGAGTAAGCCTGTGCTAACTTATGAACTCTCATCATGCTAGATCCTCCCTGGGTCTAATAGTCACCGCCTTGATGCGACGTTTACTCGAGTTAGCCATATCTGTTGGTGTTTGTTCTGTGATCAATCCGCCCTTATCCATCACTAAGATGCGGTCGCAAATACTGAGCACCTTAGGGTTGTGGGAGGAGATGACCATAGTGCAGTCTCTGGGCTGAGATTTAAGGCAGGCGATGATCTGATTATCTGCGCGCTCATCCATGGCGCTGGTGGGTTCATCCAGCAGCAGCAGCTTAGGTTGCCTAAGCAGTGCGCGACAGAATGATATGGCCTGTCTCTGACCTCCAGAGAGCTGACGTCCGAATTCACCGACTTGGCTATCCAGCCCACTGCCGAGACGATCCATCAACTTGTCTATTCCCGTGGTTAATAAGGTCTTAGCCAGCAAATTTTCATCGACATTTTTGAGGCCAAAAAGTAGGTTATCCAACACACTTCCATAGATTAGGTTAGGTTGCTGGGACATATAGCCAATATGGTCACGTATCTTTGCCGTAGACCATTGGCGGGCTTCCAGTTGATTGTAGAAAAGTTGCCCCGAAGTCAGCTGATATTGTCCGGCCATTGCCGCTAGCAGGCTAGACTTGCCTGCGCCTGCCGGACCGAAGAGGCCGATCCGTTCACCAGGCTTGATTGTCACGGTTAAATCGTTGAATGCAGGTATCGGCTGGTCCGGATAACTGAAACTCGCCGAACGTAAGGTGATAGAGCCATCGAAGGGGACTTTTGATGATGAAGTTAAACTATTATTCTGCTCCTGAGGTAGCGCTAAAATGGAGTCTACAGCCACTATCGCAGATTGGGTTTGCTTAAATTTCAGCAACAACATGGCTATTTGATTGATGGCGTTGGAGGCTCGGCCGCTAAGCATGACGATAGCGATCAGTCCACCCATGCTCAGGTTACCTTCGTAGATCTGATATACACCAGTGAGAATCAGTCCTATGGTGACCAGTTGCTGGCTGTTCATCACGCTATGGGTCAAGGTATTAGAGGCAATGCGGGACTCATTTTGCCAATCGGCCAAATTCTTGATGGTGTCTTCCCAGGTGTGTTTCGCCTTAGCCTCAGCGTTATTTTGCTTGGTTTCCACTAACATATTGAGGATTTCGATCAGGTGTGCCTGACGTTGAGTCGAGAACTTAGAACTGTTCTCGATACTGGCCATCAGTTTCTTTTGCATGAAAAAGCTGATCACCAATAAACACACCATGCAGGTGATAGGAACTAGCACCATATAGCCACCCAACCAGGCGATGAGTATCAGAAACAGCAAGGTAAATGGAAGGTCAACTGCGGTCACTAAGGTGGCCGAAGTGATAAATTCCCGAATGCTGTCAAATTCTTGTAACTGTTTGGCAAAGGCGCCCGATGATGCGGGCCTATGCTCCAGACGCATGCCCAAGACTTTACGAAATAGCAGGTTAGATAGCCTGATATCGACCTCTTTTCCCGCCACATCTGCCAAACGAGTTCTAGCCTGTCTGAGTAGCCAGTCGAAGGCTATAGCAATCGAAGCCCCGGTAGCCAGCACCCATAAGGTATCCATGGCTTGGTTGGGCACGACTCTGTCGTACACATTCATGGTGAATAAGGGAGTGACCAGAGCGAGGATGTTGATCGCGAGGGAGCCCAACAGGAAGCTCATATAGAATGGCTTTACTTCATCGAATGCGGCGACTAACCAATGTCTCGATGTTTGAATGCTGTTTTCTTTTGCTCGTTCATCAGGCTCGGCTTTGCGCGATAGATACCAGGAATCATGAAGAAAGCCCTGTTGAAACTCAGTCATAGTTAAGGTGCATTTCTGTCCTTCAATATCGTAGAGTGTCAGTGTCGATCCATCTTTGCTATCGAGATAGAAAGGGTGTTTTTGTTTGTTGAAAACCAGAGCCGGCAGCGCCATCTTCTTAACTGGCAGGCTCTGGGGAGCGGCATCAATTCCGGCATTGATGAAGGCATCGGCTATCGAGTCTAAAGTGAGCTTACCTTTGACCAAAGCTATGCCCGATGTGATTCGCTCACTATCGACTTGTAGCCCGAGTTGTCGGTTAGTGACTAAGATGACAGCTAAAAGAGGATCGTAACCTGACTCAGTCTCTATCATGTTAGTTGGCTCATTAAGTTAATCTCATCTTGCAGATTGTTGAGGGCCTCCCGGCTTGCCCCATCAGCAAAGGGTAAAGTCTGGGTATTGTTTGATTCAGGTTGGCTTTGGGATGTGTGGTAGAGCGGCGCCTCATCCTGTGACAGTGAACGTCTTATGGACTCGGCTAATAATGCTTGGGTCAATTCTGTTTCTGTTGCTTGCTGGTTACTGTCGGATACATGATAGCTGGGGGATTCATCGTCCGGAGTCAACTTAGAGCCAGTATAAGAACTAGTATTATCACCAGTGCCAAAACCAGTATTAAGGTCTGGGCTAACCGAATACAGAGGCGCTTCATCATCCAATGTCTGCTTAGATTCTGCATCTGAGTCAGTATTAGAACCAGTGCCAAAACCAGTATTAAGGTCTGGGCTAACCGAATACAGAGGCGCTTCATCATCCAATGTCTGCTTAGATTCTGTATCTGAGCCAGTATTAGAACCAGTGTCAAAAGCAATATTAAGGTCTGGGCTAACCGAATACAGAGGCGCTTCATCATCGACATGCCTATTGATTATCTCGTAGGACTCGCTGGATAAGAGGCTGTCTTTTATGGCTGCTCGACTCTCTATCATATCTTGTGAGCCCATAATATCTTGTTGGCTGCTCAACAAGTTTGTTGCTGGGATGCTTAGCATCATGACTGCGTTGATATCGACTGTGACTGTGATGATGCGCAGAGTGCCGAGCGCGGTATCGCCATTGAGTTCGGCAATAGGTTCTAAATACAGCTGGAAAGTATCGCCATCGACGGCCCCGATAACCTTAAGATCGGTTAGGTCATCCAGATTGACTATCCACTTGTTGCCTACTTTATTGCCTGCAGACAGGGTCATGGTATCGGGGAGGCCAAATATACTCATATTTCCCGTTTCTGTGGCCGCAGGGTTTTGTAGCTCGACGCCTAAGTTCAGAGATACATCGTTAGGATCATTAGCGATAATATCGCCCACCTGAGTCCAGATTGGTGCATCAACTTCAGGTTCGATTTCGATAACAAAATTAAAGATTTGCGGTGCGCTGGTGTCAGTTTCATTGGTACCCAGAACCGTGGCGCTGTCGACTGAGGCGATATCCATCTGCACGTTTAAAGTACCGAAGGCAAGGTTACCTGGATGCAATTCAAACTCAGAGAGCTTGCTTGCCGATATCAGTAAACTTGCGCTAAAGACACCGCCGCCGAGATCGGTGAAGGAGACGAAGTCACTGCCTACCTTGATACCGTCGAGATCCACCAAGGCGGAGGCATCTGCTGAGGTGATTGTTATGGTGAGTTGCAGCAGCTCGCTCCCGGATAACTCCAATGCTTCTGCTTCTAGATCGATAACGATTATCTCATCTTCGAGACTGCTGTAGAGGCTGTCTGGAGCCTGAATAATCTGCACACCGTCGGCTACTGGAGAGACACCGATTATGATATCGGTCGAAGTAGTGACAAAGTCATTAGTGCCTATTTCCTGAGTGATGGCCTGGATTGATAATGGGATGTCGCCATTGAAATCTTGAGGCGGTCTCATGACCAGATTAGCTAGCTGAGCTTGAGTTACCGACCAGGAATAAGTGGGACTGCCATCGAAGCTACCGCCATCGACCCCATTGTTGGGGAGTTGTACTAGGTTCCCGCCATCTCGGTAATAAAGTACAGCACCTTCCGGAACCCCATGTAGGGTCAAGAAGATCACTTCCGATCCATCTAGATCTATGAGGCCTATTGAGCCATTGGCTAGTGCTGATAGGTCTATGTCTGAGTCTTCGAGCCCAGTCAGAGTCTGCGTCGTGGTGGGCATGTCGGCGGCATCGGTTACTGGTATGACTGTGATAGTGGTGATATTTTCGAAACTCGCCTCATGGGTGACGTCGCTACCATTGATGCTAGCGGTATCGATTAAGGTTCCCGCAAGTTTGAAACGGAAATTACCACTCAGGTGTTCAGGGGGCACAAACTGAATCAGTGCCAGAGAGGCGTTGAGCGTAGCTAGATTGTTACCACCGAACAGGTAAGTATCTGTGGTGCCAGCTTTCAGAACCCAGAGTCCGGATGGATCGTTTAAGCCACCACCATCGAGGAAGGTGATTGAGATAGGCTTGCCAGCATCGTTGAAAATAAGGGTTTCATTTCCACCCGTTGTTGGACTGGAATCTGAGTCCCGGAAGCTAAGGGTTATCCCTAGGGGGATAGGTTGATCTTCCAGCATAGTCTTGTTGGTGATAGTCAATGAAGCGCCATCGACTCTGGGGACTATTTCTATTTCCAGCACCTGAGTGTCGTCGATCTGAGTATCACCGCTTATGGTGTCTGTGGCTATGATGCGGATAGGAATATTAAGCTCGCCAGCATAATCAGCACTAATGTTGTGCAGTTGCAGGTTTACCAGTGAGGCTGAGGTAAACACATATTCGATAACGTGTTCGCCGCTGGAGTCGTAAACGGCTCTGACATCAGCGCCGGTAAAGTAGCCCCCCTGAGGGAGGTCTGAGGCCAAGACCCTGAAGCTTATCTGATCGTTCATATCAGAGGTGATGCTCAGGTTGAGATGGCCCGAAAAATCTATAACATTATCTTCGATGGCATCGGCCGGGGTGGCTTGTAATGGGTCTACTGCAGTAGCCGTGCTGGTGCCTGCATCTTGATCAAATTGGACGAAGAAGTTAGCCCTGATAATGTCGGCATCATCCCTGTCCAATACTCTGGCTTCGACGGTAATTAATTGCAGACCCGTGGCAAATTCACTGATGATTGTCGCCCCAGCAAGGATATCTAAGGCGTATTCCTGTGTAGTGTCATTGGTCATACCGTCGACCGGAATTATCCAACGTCCGTCACCATCATTGATGGCGCCATTGGGGTGACTGATATACCAGCCATCTCCGCTAGGCACTATGATAACGACATAATCGAGTACTTCTGATCCATCGATATCTTCATCGTAAAATAATACCTGATTAGTGAGATCGATGGCGTTGCCGTCTGTGCTAATCAGGTTGGTATGATTAGCCTGAAGATGGGTGTTCGCCTCGACCACAGCATCGACGATGACAGTCACTTGAGAGGAGACATATTCGCTTATGGTTTCACCTGTCTCGGATGTATCTGTGATTTGGTATTGAATATCGAAACTAAAGCTGCCATCGGCATCCAGTGGAGGAACCACGGCCAGTCGACCCGAGGCTAACAAGGATTCAATATCCGGGCTGGTGCTATCGAGTAGGCTGCTGACATCCAGGCCCGATATGGGAATCGTGACTTCGGTGCCATCTAAGGTGAGGATAAAGCCTGAGCCTCCTTGAAGCGGAATGATAAGTCCCGTTACTGTTTCACTGCCATCTAAGTCGGCGCCCATAAACGGGGTTAAGTCCAGTGGGATGGCATGATCTTCCAGACCATAACTCGTGGTGGCCAGAGATGCGGAGTTGGCATCTATCACTGGAGCTATAGCGATATTCAGGGTCAGCTCATAGTCGGAAGAGTCGCCATCTAGCTCGGTAGACTCGACAAAGATGGTTAAAATGATTTGGCCACTGAAATCTTCTACTGGCTGTAAGCTGAGGGTGGCCAATAGTGCGGCCGATACACCATAGACAGGCTGTCCATTGATGAATTCGACCACAGGTAAGTTCACGGGAGTTCCCCCGGCGTCGACAAAAATGACCCCTAGTGGTAAGCCTTCTATGCGCAGATCCAATGTCTCTGAGCCGTCGTCATCTGAGGTGACTATGCTAAAATCGAGTGGGATATTTTGATCTTCATTGAAATTAACGACGCTGGATATCACCCCTGTGCCATTATCTATGCTCCAAACTGCGGGGTCAGCATTGATGGTAGGAGCATCGTTAGCGACGCCTTTAAGAGAGATGGTGATGGTATCGGGATCGCTGTAGTTAGGGTTTGGATTTAATACCTTATCTTTGGGATCGATACCATCTTGGATCGACTCTGTGGCAAAACTGCGAATAGTGATGCTGAAATCACCGACATTTGCCGAACTGACATCAACGGCGGGTAGCAGTTTTGCATTGCCCGAGAGTACATCTATTGCTAATACTGTCCAGACTCCGCCGCCAAGATCGACCACAGAATCTCCCTGTAGAGACCAGCCGTCGGGCAAAGTAAATTCATAGCTTAAGGTTTCGGAGCCTGAATTATCGGTTAGCTCTCCCGAGATAATATCTTTAAGCAGGATAGGGGCATCTTCTTCACTGCGAATATCCCGGGTGGTGAGCGTGGGTTTATCGGCTATCGGGGTGACGTCTAATGTCACTGTCTCTATGTTACTTAGTGCCGTATCGCTATTGTCACTCTCGGTGGTCATAGCCTGAATGTTGAAGGTGAAACTTCCGGCTAGGTTAGCGCCGATTTCGGCGACCAAGCTGTCAAGTTGATGTTGACTGATGGTCATGCCTTCGGTGATCGGGACGCCGACTGAATTTAGAGTCAGACCAGATGTAATATTAGTGATGATATAGGAGATGGTCTCAGAGCCCTGGGCATCGACACCATTCTCATCTTTTGAATTCGCATCCAGTGTTAGTGCTATGCCCGAGTCATCTTCATCTAGGCTATAGCTAAATATGCTGGCGTTGTCCCATACTGGCACGTCGGCCACTGAGACTATGGTGATAGGGACGCTGGTGGTGATAGGGCCTTTGCCGGCTATGTTAACGGTAATATCAAAAAATGCCGTCACAGTAGCATCTGATGCATCCTCTGCAGGAGTATAGGTCAAGTTTCCGTTGGGAATTGCGACGCCCGTAAGTCCGTCGATGTTGAGATTACTGCCCGACAGAATATAGTTACCCATACCATCTTTTGGCAGCTCGACTCCCTCTAATAAGAGTATTCCACCCTGAAGAGCGGCAGTATCGAACACCAGACTGGTAATGACTTCGCCTGCATCAATATCACCTGGAGAGGCCTGAACGGCAACAGTGCCTGTGGTATCTTCGACAAAATCTGTGGTGAATACTTTCACTGAACCGAGTTGATCTTTGGCGGTGATGGTCAAGGTATCGATGACGATATCACCATCGGCGTCGGTAACTCGTATGCTGACCACCTCGCTAAACTGGGGATCGGCGTAGACGAATTCGAATGAGGTGATGGTCGCTAAACCATTGGCATCGACGACAAGCTCTCCATATTTTACCGCCGTTGGATTAGCATCTGTCATCAGATCTATGGTGACACCTATGTCATATTCGACTCCCTTATAGATGACCTTAGTGGCGCTGGCACCATCTGCGCCTTGTTCGTTTGTTGAGAACATCTGTACCGTGTGGACGTCGTTCGCTGATTCGAAAAACGATAAAGTTTTTGCGGTAGCGTCGGGTACGTCATCGGTCACAGTCACAGTGACAGTCTGGCTTGTCGATTTATCACCATCGGCATCCAGGGCCTGGACTTGGAAGATGATATCTAAGTCATTCTCTCCATTGGCATCGGCGTGATCTAAAGAGAGGAATTGTTTATATTCGACCTTGCCATCGACACCGAACCTAATTTGAAACACGGTTTGGCCATCGACGTCTCGTGTGGCGGTATACCAGCCGTTGCCATCCGCAGTTCCGGTTAAATTGATGTCTTGTCCTGCACTCTTATATGCCCCTAAGGTGAAGCCATCGGCTAGCTCTATACTGGCTATATCGTCGCCACCTGAAAGGGTATTCATTATTTCGCTGGTGGAAATGACGCTAGAGGTGGTGAGGTTTCCCTCTGTCATGTGCAGGGCAACTGGCTCGGGTAATATGGCTTCTTTGCCGTCATAGATATCTATGCTGACCTGGCCCGTCGCCGTAGTGTTGTCGCTGTCGATAACTTTGACGTTTACTGCCAGTGTGTCCATCAGGTCGGCTGAACCTAAGTGGTCGATGGGACCGAGTAAGGTAAAATCGATAGCGATAGTGCCGCTGGTACCCGCTCCTATATTGATGTTTAAGGGCAAGGTGATGGTAAACACGAGTTCACCACTGCTGGTCATCCCTTCAACTCTGGCGCCGCCATCTTTGATCACCCAGTGAATGGCTTCACCATTTTGGGTCAATGTGCTGCCGTCAGTATTTTTGACCTCTGCTCCATCGATAACGTCGAACAGCACATCGACAATGGGATCCTTACTGGCATTGACGTTAAATAGTCCACTATCATCATTATCGAAGGCCGTAACCGAGGGCAATTCACTCACACTCAGGCTGATGTTATCTATGGTCGCCGCACTAGCGTCATTGACCGTCATGGTCAGCGTTGCCTGAGTGCTGTCGCCATCGAAATCCGTGACAGTGAGTTTTAAGTCGACATTTTCACTACCAACTTGATCGAAGGCGCGATGTAGCGTGATGGTGTAATCCTGATTCAGACTGTCGGTCTCTGCATTCCAGTTTTGTGTTAACACTATGACAAATACCGGGTTAGCGATATCGCCAGTGTGTGCCGTCAGAGTCAGGCCATCAGCGCTGAGGCTGTAAGCAATAGTCTGGCCACCTGCAGTTAAAGCCGGTTGTTGGCCGATATCGGAGAAGGTCACCGAAGTGATGGCATCACTGCCTACCAAGACATCGAACTGTCCCGCTTGTTGCAATGCCGGCCCGACAAGGGCATCTTCGGCGAAGGTGAGTTGGCTGATGTTGGTCAGTTGGGGATTGTTGCCGTCGGCGATCTGCCATTGCAGGTTCCCTAGGCTTATCTCAGTTCCATCGCTATCAGTGGCGGTGATTTGGGTCTCTATGTCTAAGATCTCTTCGAGATCATGATCCAGTGGCCTGAATTGGTCGTAGATAGCGGTAACATCAAGGTCGTTGCCATTATTTACGCTACTCAAGACGAGTGTAAATATGGTGATGTTGGGCAGGCCTTCGGTATATGCCGTCAGTGACTTACCGTCGGCGGATAGATCAAACTTGATGAGTTTGCCGCCACTGGTAAATAGCTGGTTATCTAAATGCCTGGGTGTGAGGGAGCTAAAAGCCAGACTCGATGTCAGCAGTGCATCCGAACCACCGGTTATGGTGAAGTTTTCATTTTGGCTCAGGCTGGCATCTATATCGGCTTCTTGGGTAAAAATGACGACATCCGTCATCTGGCCAGCTGCGCCGTCTTCAACTGTGAAATTTGCAGTTGCCATGCCTGGACTGCCATCGACATCGAGTACATGGTAGTCAAACTGGAAATTCTGGCTCTGGGTATTGTCTAAGTTATCTGCTGCTACAAATTGCCAGCTACCATTACTCTGTACCGTCAGAGTCCCCTGAGGGGTGACTATGACGGCTGGAGAGCCTGCCGAAATGGGATAATCCGTGCCGTTGTAACTGATCTTAGTCAGGACCAAGGGCCCTTCTATTGTGTAATCATTACCGGTCAGGGAGCCCTTAGATATCACATCTTCTATTATGCTGACTTCATCATCCACCGCCAGAGGTGGTGTGTCGTAGATGTTGAGTACGGCATAGGTGATAATCTGCTCTGTGGTGCCATCGGTGTCAGTCTGTAGCGCCTCGAGCTGAATGTAAGTCGTGGTGTTGATACCGCTTAGCTCATCAATAGTTTGATGCAAGGTGACCTGTAGAGCACCACCAACTAAGCTTGCTGTCATCACTGTCTTACCATCTCCATCTCGGGTCAGGGTGAAAGACAATCCATCACTGGCGACATTGATGCTAAGGGCCTGGTTATTTGAGGTCATGGTCAGCAGTCTGGCCTGATCCGCCGATATTTTTAATGCTGCATCAGGAATATCTAAGTCGACTGTGGTGCTGGTGGTTGGATCTAGGTTTAAGAATATCTCAAACAGAAAATGAGTCTCGGGAAGATCCAATGTCGGCATCAGATCCTGAGCGCTGTTGCCCGCGAGATCGCTGACATTGACGTCCATGGTCCAGGTGTTGCTTTTATTAAGACTTGAGACGTCTAAAGTATTAAACTGCCAGCTTCCATCGGCGTTGACCAAGGTGGTGAAGGTGACAGTATCGACTCCATCTGTGACAGTAAGCGTCACGGTCTGGTTTTGCTCTACACCTGTGGTAGTGCCCGATAGAGAGCACTGTACGCCATACATAAACAGGGCGACATTGAAGCCATCGGCACCTGTGTCTATATCTATGGTTACTTGAGTATCTAACGTTGCGGTATCCGAAGCCGTGGCTGGATTACCCGCGAGATCAGTCACAGTCGCCATGGCGGTAAACAGGCCGTCGACGAAACCTAAAGCGATAAAGTCTTGCAGCGGAATCGACCATAGCCCGCCGGCTTGTATTGTGGTGTTGAGCGAGAGTGTGTTACCGGCAGAGTCAGTTAGATTAACCGTAACAGTGCGGCCCACCTCTATATTGGTCGTAGTCCCGGAAATTAGCACTGCGCCTAGTTCACTGCTGGATAATAACTCATCGCTACCACTGTCAATATGTATGCTGATATCGGCGAGTGAGTCTTTGAGCACAGATGTGCTGCTTGTTGCTAAATTGCCCGCTTGATCGCTAGCCGAGGCCTCGAAAGTGAGGGGCCCATCTGTGAGGCTGGATAGATCGGCATTATTGATATTCCACACACCATTGATGACAGTGGTGGTAAAGGTCAATTCATTGAGGGAGGCATCACGGACTGTGACTGTGATCGTCTGGTTATTTTCGATATCCGATGTGGTGCCCGAGATATCGGCCTTGTTCATCTCAGCGGCGTTAATGATGCTATCACTGACATTTTGACTGCTATCAACGTTGATAGTTATGTCAGCAAGAATATCAATAGGTAGACTCGTATTGTCAGAAGCAAAATTCCCTACTGCATCTCTGACCCAAACTGTTGCCATGAGCGCTCCGTCTAGAAAACCGGATAAATCTTGCGCCGTTAATTGCCATGCCCCGCCCGAAATAATCGCAGTGGCTGTGATTGTGTTCGTCCCATCGGATAGGAGTACTAGCACAGTACGACCATCTTCGATGTTAGTGACTGTGCCTCTTATCTGCACAGAACTCATTTCCTGGGCATTGAGGACTCCATCGTTATCTATGATTTCAATTGATACTTGTGCCTGAGTATCTTTATGCAGTGATGTGGTATCGCTGGCTGGATTGCCAAAAATATCTATGGTTTCTGCCGTTACACTTATCTGACCGTCTGCTAACACGCTCAGATCCAGATGGCTAAGTTGCCACTTCCCATCGATGATAATGGTGGTGAAGATGAGTTCTTGGTTGCTACTGTCGGTAAAGGTCAGAGTGACAGTTTGACCATCTTCAATATCTAAAATATCACCGCTGTAAAAAGCGAATAAAGATCCGAATATATTGATACTTTGATCTTCTGAAGCCGGGTTAAACTCGATATCAGCTGTGACATCTTTGCTCTTATTATCCGTGGATGTCGCGGTATTTCCTGCTATATCACTGACAAGAGCTGTCGCTGATATAGGACCATCTGCGAGCAAGCTGAGATCCAGGTTGTCGAGCTGCCATAAGTCATCCTTTACGACGGCTTCGAATGTCATAGTTCGATTGTTTTGATCAGTGATAGAGATGGTGACTATTTGGCCATCTTCAATATTGAGCGTCTGACCACGTAAACTTGTTATAGGGGTTTCAAATGAGTTGAGTGTGTCGTCAGTACCTGCAATTATTTCTATAGTGACTTCAACAGGGCTAGTGTCTTTATCAACTATATTGGTTCCTGTAGCAAAGTTACCTTCGAAATCAGAGGTATCAGCCTGAAGTGATAACTCTCCATCTACTAAACTCGATAGATCTGCATTTTTTACTCGCCATATCCCATTGACTACGCTGGTGGTGAAAGTAAGGCTCGTCCCTAAACTGTCAGTGACAGTGATTAATACTGGTCGCCCATCTTCAACATTATGAACAAACCCGGCTAATAGTGCGTTACTGGATTCTATTCCGTTGAGCACGCCGTCTCCATCTATGGCGTAGATGTTAATAAAGGCTTTTGTTTCCTTGTATGCTTCGTCAACCGTTGACGTGGGGTTACCTGCCTGATCAAAAGTCGTCGCTTCAAATACTAGGGGACCATCTTCCAAGCTTGAGATATCAGCATTATTGACTTTCCATTTTCCAGAAAAAACATAAGTGATAAAATCTAGACTGTTTCCGAATTGGTCTGTGACAGTGACCGTAATTTGTTGCCAGTTCTCCACATCGGTGACAGTGCCTGAAACATCCAAGTTGAGCATCTCGGTTGCGTTAATGACTGTGTCGGTGCCGGTATCTACATGCATATTGATGTCAGCAAGAATATCCACAAGAGAACTGGTATCGGCGGATACGCTATTGCCAGCAAGGTCGTTAACACTGGCACTGGCGATTAAACTGCCATCATCGAATTCACTCAGATCGATTCCGGAAAGGATCCAGACACCATCTACCACTATGGCTGTTAACTCTCTGGTATGGCCGAGGTTATCTGTCAGTGTCACAGTGACAGTTTGACCATCTTCTACATTTGTCACAGTGCCTTTAAGTTCTACTGTCGTCATCTCAACAGCATTGAGCACTTTATCAGCGTCGATTATTTCTATGGTTATTTCGGCTTGAGTATCTTTCTCTACCGTGTTGTTGGCAACAGCAATATTGCCTTCAAAATCGGAGGAAGTAGCAAATAAGCTAAGTTGCCCATCGGCAAGCGATGACAGGTCTGCATCCTTAACCCGCCAAATACCGTTGACCACAGTCGCTGTAAAACTCAGACTGACTCCAAGAGAGTCAGTCACTGTGATATTTACCGGACGACCATCTTCAATGTTATGTACAACCCCTGCCAGTATGGTTTGACTCGATTCAGTGCTATTTAGTACGCCATCTAGATCGAGTGCCAGAATGGTTACCGCAGCCTGACTCTCTTTATAGGCGCCGATATCTGATGTTGTCGTGTTACCAGCTTGATCGCTAGTTTGTGCCGTAAAAGAAAGGGGGCCATCGGCAAGGGATGAGAGATCTGTGCCATCAATACGCCATTCACCAGCGATGACTAGTGCTGAAAATAAGAGCTCCTTACCGTTAATATCCCGAACACTAATACTGACTGTTTGGCCATCTTCAATATCTGTCACATAGCCAAAGATATTCGTGCTAAGCATCTCTGTTGCATTGATGACAGTATCTTCGCCAGTATCTACATTGATTGTTACTGAGGCTAAGATATCTACAAGAATATCGGTCGTTGCAGTCGCCGGATTGCCAGCTTGGTCACTGACTTGAACTGATGCAGTCAAGCTGCCATCGTCAAACCCGCTGAGGTCGACATCGGCTACAGACCAAGCGCCGTTTGTGATTATGCTGGTTACCGTTTTTGAATGGCCGTTTCCATCGGAGAAAATGATGGTGACGATTTGTCCATCTTCGACATTGTTCACAAGTCCTTGAGCGTTAATACCGCCCAATTCGAGTGCATTAATCACTCTATCATTATCTAAAATTTCGATACTAATATCGGCTAAAGTGTCTTTTATGATTGAACTTTCAGCTACCGCAATATTGCCCTCAAAATCGGAAGTGATGGCATGCAATATGAGCGTACCTTCAGCCAGAGATGAAAGGTCTGCATCGCTTACCTGCCATAGCCCATTAAGAACGATCGAAGTAAATGAGAGAGTGTTACCTTGGCTATCTGTGACTGTGATAAATACTGGACGCGAGTCCTCTACATTGTGTACGAGTCCGGCTAACAAAGCATCCCCAGACTCAAAGGAGTTAAGCACGCCATCAGCATCGATAACCTGGACCGTTACAGTGGCATCGGTTTCTTTGAACTTCTCATCGTTGGCGTTTACTGGATTACCTGCAAGATCGGTAACTTGCGCTTCAAAAATTAATGGCCCATCGACTAAGGAGGAGAGATCTGTATCGTCTAAGTTCCATTGACCGCCTTTGACCGAAGTGGTGAAGATAAGTACACCACCTAAGCTATCACGTACAGTGACCGTCACTAGTTGTCCATCTTCTACGTCGGTGACTGTCCCCGAAATATCTGTGTGCAGCGTCTCTCTGGCGTTAATTACAGTGTCGTGTCCACTATCTATATCGATAGTAATGCCTGTGAGTATGTCTACGGGGAGCTCGGTTGTTGCATTTACTGTGTTGCCAGCGACATCCGTAACTTCAACTGATACGAGTAAGCTGCCATCTTCAAACCCGGATAGATCTTGTGCTGGTATCAACCAGGTGCCAGCAGTGACGACAGTTTCAATGATGAGGATGTGACCCTGTGAGTCGCTCAAGGTTACACTTACTGTTTGGCCATCTTCAACATTGTTCACTCGACCACGGATATCTACTGCCTGCATTTCCGCTGAATTGAGGACGTCATCAGAGTCGATAATCTCAACGCTTATGCTGGCAAGCGTATCCTTAATCGAGGTGTCTTCGCCTCTATGTGCAATCCCCGGATAGGTCGGTGCCGTGATAATTGCGGTTATCAAGCCATCGGCCAATATCGAAATATCCAGTTCGTTGACTTGCCAGATTTCACCTGTCACGAATACATTTAAGGTGATCTGCTGACCATGAATATCGGTCAACGTAAGGAGCAACTGTTGGCCATCTCTGGCATCGATGGCTTGACCTTTTAGGTCGACGATAGGGGTCTCTGCACGATTGATGTGGCCATCGCCACCATCGAGGATTTCTACGCTTAGCTCGAGAGTTTGAAAACTGTCTTGTTCGACACCTTGGTTTTGTGCTTGCTCGCTTTGCTTATCTAGGCTGTCACCTGAGGTATCGAAGCCCGAACTTGGTGTTAAATTGTTTTCTGTATTGGCGATCAGTTGAAAGCCTAAGTTAACTCCCTGTTGATCCTGTGTCGTATCCCCCGAGTCTGATGTTTTGCTTGTTTGACTGGAACTCAGCTCTTGCAGGGCATCGAAACGACCACTTAGATGAGGTGCGATGCGCACTGCAATATCCAGTGGCAGAGCCTCACTCTGTCCAGCAATCAAAATGCTTGGAAGCTGGTCGCCGTCGATCTGTATATCATCACTGCTAACTTTGTAGAGCATAAGCTCAGGCATGATCGAATCGGCAGTGATAGGAAGCCAGCGGCCATCGGCAGTGATTGCCCAAATGTTATCATTCGATTGCACATAATAGATGATAGTTGGCTCTGACAGGTCAGCCATGCTTAACTTCCTTCTTAAATCTGGATTCAGGTAGGAGAAAATGAAAATATACAAACGAGATCTTGTTACAGTATATTTTATTGTTTGTTATGGATATTGCAATCTTTTTGACTGATCTAGTGTGAAATGTTAGGCGCTAGGTTTTTTGAAGAAAAAAAAGCCGCATTAAGCGGCTTTTATAATGGATGAAAAAAGAGCTGAATCTGTCGCCAGACTATTTAGCGGCATCCTCTTTCAGCCATTGTGCCGCGCGCTTAGCAAAGTAAGTCAGAACTCCGTTGGCTCCGGCGCGTTTGAAGCAAAGTAGTGACTCCATCACTATGGCTTTCTCGGCCAGCCAACCATTCTCAATGGCAGCCATATGCATGGCATATTCACCACTGACTTGATAGGCAAAAGTAGGTACGGCGAATTCACGTTTGACCCGGGTGACTATGTCCAGGTAAGGCATGCCTGGCTTGACCATGACCATATCGGCACCTTCCTGAATATCCAGTGCCACTTCATGAAGTGCCTCATCACTATTGGCTGGATCCATCTGGTAGCTATGCTTGTTGCCACCCTTGAGGTTACCAGCCGATCCGACAGCGTCACGGAAAGGGCCATAGTAGCTAGAGGAGTATTTAGCCGAGTAGGCCATGATCTGCGTGTTGACGTGACCCGCCGCTTCTAATGCCTGACGTATGGCACCGATACGGCCATCCATCATGTCCGACGGGGCGATAATATCGGCACCCGCTTCGGCGTGAGAAAGGGCTTGCTTGACTAAGATCTCTGTAGTGATGTCGTTAAGAATATAGCCGTCTTCATCTATGATGCCGTCTTGGCCATGGGTGGTAAATGGATCCAGTGCTACATCTGTCATCACACCTAGTTCGGGGAAGGCTTCTTTTAGCGCACGTACGGCACGTTGGGTCAAGGCATCTGCATTGTAAGCTTCTTCCGCTAGCAGTGTCTTCTTCTCCGATGGGGTAACCGGGAAGAGGGCGATTAATGGAATACCTAATTCGACGAGCTCTTCTGCTTCTTTAAGCAAGAGGTCTATGGAGTAGCGCTCGATACCTGGCATAGAGGCAATGGTCTCTGTGCGATTATTTCCTTCAAGCACAAACATTGGGTAGATTAAATCATTTACCGAGAGCGTATTTTCGGCCATCAAGCGGCGGCTGAAATCGTGTTTACGCATGCGGCGCATTCTGCGCTGAGGAAAAGCACTGGTAATTATATTCACTTTCGATTCCTAATTAATACTCAGATTATCTTCTGGATGGAATAGCCACGAATGGATTTTCTGAGTGTTTCTGATAATTGTGATTTAAAGAGATTCGGTATACACCATGACTCGATTTCTTCCCTCGTTCTTAGCGCGGTAGAGGGCCTTGTCAGCTTGCTCGAGTAGCTTAGTTGGATCTTGCTCCCTGTCGATGATTTCGGCACTGACACCGATACTTATCGTCAGTGGTATTGAGCGTTCTTTCCAACTAATGGGCAGTTCATAAATCGTTTGTCTGATTAGCTCAGCGACCTGCGCCGCACCCTCTTCGCCTGTATTGGGCAGTATGATAGCAAACTCTTCTCCGCCAAAACGTGATACTAGATCTCCAGGACGCTTTAATTGCTCTTTTAGTGTTTGCGCGATTAACCTGAGAGTCTGATCCCCTGCAAGGTGGCCATAATTATCATTGATGGACTTGAAGCGATCTATGTCTAACATCAATAGTGCCATAGGTGTTTGCTGTCTTCGGCTGAGACGCCCCTCTGCGAGTAGACGTTTATCGAATGCCGCTCGATTCTTAACGCCTGTTAGGCTATCTATGGTTGCCTGCTCGGTGAGCTTTTGGTTGGCCTCGTTGAGTTCGCGTAGGGCAATCTCCAGTTCGAGCGTTCTCTCCTGCACCATCTGCTCAAGTTTCTCATTGATATCGGCTTCGATTTTAAGGGCTTGTTCTCGAGTCTCACGGGCTCGTTGTGCCTGAATTACGGCTTCTTGCTGGATCTTTAACTTAGCCTTGCGCTCATCGTTGTATCTGATGGCCAGTACTGCAGCCATGAAGATAATCTCGAATAATAGCCCCAACATGAGAGGAGTTAAATGGGAGACAGGTAGTTCAACTAAACCTAGATACATGGCACTGGAGACAAACGAACCGACTAACATGCCGCTCCAGGCTAAGGTGTATAGCCTAGCGAGTTTGTGGCCTTTAAGCGCTTGAATAATGGCCATGACCATCAAGAGAGTCGTCACAACCAGTATGGTAATGATATTGATATACAGGCTTAAAGAGTAACTTAAAAAGGGAGTCACTAACGCCAGAATTACAGCGAAACCGGCGCCATATCGACAGAGTCTGAGCATGCGCAGGTTGTGGTATTTAAGTTGTAATACTTTTTCGGTAAACAAAAGGGCAAAAAATATCGCCGTAGGTATGAGGAATGGGATCATGTATTTCTGTAGCAAGGGCCATTGTGGCCAGAGAAATCTAAACGCAAATCCGTGCAGGGTCGCCACTAACAGGGTGACTGACAATACGTAACCAGAATAATAACTATAGCTAAATGAACGTGAACTGATGGCGATAAACAGGCTAAATAATCCGATTGCGGTGAGGGCGCCGATCTGAAAACCGTTTGTTAGTGAGCTGGACTCGATATCTTTCGCAAATGATTTTGGTGATGACAAACTTAGAGGGAGAGATGCACTGCCTTCGGTCTCTATCTTTAAATAAAACGTATGTAAGACATCAGGTTCAAGCTGAAAGGGGTAGATAAAGTGGTTATTTATTATGGGCCTTTGGGTAAATGGCAGGCTGTCACCCATGATAACTCGATCGATCATCTCACCGTTTACTATATGAAAGAGATAAATGAGATCGATATTGGGATTGGCCAGTGACAGTATGCGGTCTATCGGTATTTCTTTAGGGTTATAAATACTGAATTTAACCCAAAATGCTTCTATGCCTATACGATTATTATAGGCTGGGGTTAAACGCTGCCACGACCTTGAGTCCAAGGCTTTAACTGAGTCAATATTGTCAGATTTTTTTGCGGGAGTGTAATACAGCCAATGTGCCAGTTCCAGAGCCCCTTCGTCTTCTCCTACGGCGAGTATGGTTCCCCCGCGGGCTTGAGTACTGAAGATGAGAGTGAAACAGATGAAAATAAAGCTAAGATGCTTCATGGGACCCACTTTTCTCCAGGCTGACATTTTCTAGCTTATTTAAACCAAAGAAGTCGACACTATTTTCATAGACTCGCTGTGAAAACTCCTTATGACTTTGGCCTCTGAGGTCTGCGATATATGCAGAGATATAGGGCAGGTATTGAGGCTTATTCTTACTCGATTTAGGTTTAGGTCGCATGCTACGGGGCAGTAAATATGGGCTGTCGGTCTCGATGAGAATCCGATTGTCCGGAATGTCTAAGACTAATTCTGCGAGTTCCTGACCTCGACGTTCATCGCATACCCAACCAGTGATCCCCAGGTGAAGATCTAATTCAAGATAGGCTTGCATGCTCTGTCTGTTGCCGGTAAAGCAGTGCAATAAGGCACCGGGCAGAGAGGGCCGATACTCTTTTAAAATAGCCAAAAAGTCTTCATGAGCATCACGCTCATGCATGAGTACTGGCATTTGTAGCTCAACGGCGAGTGCGAGCTGTGCTTCGAAGGCTTTTCTCTGCATAGGTCTGGGGGAAAAGTCACGATTGTAGTCTAAGCCACACTCGCCGATGGCAACGACTTGGGCGAACGCAGCGAGTCGTTTGACTCGTTCACTACTATCGGCTTGCCATTCGCTGGCATGATGTGGGTGTACACCAGCGGTGCAGTAGAGCTGTTGAGGGTATTGCTGGCAACACTTTATTGCTCGCTCGCTCTCATCTAGCTCGCTACCAATAACAATCAGCGGCGATACCCCTTGGGCCGCCGCATCTTGAATAACCGCATGAATATTTTTTTCAAGTGCGCTGCCAATGAGATTGACAGCGATATCTATATATTTAGACATTACTTGAGGCGTTTAACTCTGATAGTAGAGTTACGCTCATCTGTGCCTAAGACGAAGGAGCCTAGCGCCGCTTTTTCAATAAACACACTTTGGCCCTCTTTAACCTTATAGCGGCGGCTGTCACTCTGTTTCCAGACCTGACCATTGCTAAAGCTGATTTTAAGGGCGCCATAGGCATCTTTAGAGATTGAGGCTATCTCCATATAGATCTTAGTGATTTCTTTTTGGGCTTCTTCTTTGGTTTTCTTAAGGTTTTTATTGCCAAACTCATCTTCGATATTGGCGGGAAGCGTGGTAGGGATAGCCGTTACAGATTGAGCCTGAGACGCTGCGGCCACACTTGTTGCTGCAACCGCTGTTGTGGCTGCTGCAGTACTCGTCGATGTGCTACTCGTGACTTTTGGCGCACTTTTTACGCTTGTTGCTATCTGGTCATAACAGATCAAGCGATCTAACTTATCCGCCTTGGCACTACAGGACAGCAGGTCTTGTTCAAGGCCTGCTGTTGCTTGTGTCGATATGAGTATCGCTGCCGCGGTAATCCAACTTATGCGCATTAATATTTTCCCTTATGATATTTGAGCGCGCCATGTCTAACTAATCGGCTATTGCTTATTTAGTTTCCTGGCCAGGTTCATCCTGTTTTTCTTGCTCGTCTTCTTCATCGTCCTTTTTACTGTAGAAACGAGCAGCAATCAATCCCCCTTCGAATAATATCAGCATCGGAACTGCCAACATAGTCTGAGAAATGATGTCTGGTGGTGTCAGTAGCATGCCTAAAACGAAGGCACCGACTACGATATAAGGACGTTTAGCTTTGAGCTCATCTGGCGTAGTTACACCAGCCCAACAGAGTAAGATCACCGCGATGGGGATCTCGAAGGCTAAACCGAAGGCAAAGAAGAGTTTAAGCACGAAGCTCAGATAACTGCTGATATCCGTCGCCACTTGAACGCCTTCGGGTGCAGCACTGGCAAAAAAACCAAATACCACAGGAAAAACAATATAATAAGAGAAGGCTATTCCCAGATAAAACAGGAGTGTGCTACTGGCGAGCAGAGGCATCATCAAACGCTTCTCATGCTTATATAGACCTGGTGCAATAAACGACCAAATTTGATATAAGACATAGGGAATGGCGATAAAGAAAGATAACACCAGAGTTAACTTAAAGGGCGCAAAGAATGGCGCCGCCACATCGGTTGCAATCATACTACTGGATTCAGGCAGAGCCTGCATCAGAGGCGTTGCCATATAGTGGTAAATATCATTGGACCAATAGGCCAAACAAGCAAAAACCACGAGCACACTGGCGATTGCATGAAGCAGGCGGGTGCGTAGCTCGAGTAGATGAGTGATAAGAGGCTGCTGTTGCGACATGGACTACCCGCTAGGTTTTTCTGAAGTTGAGCTAGTCTCAGTTGTGCTTGTCGTCGAAGGTGTAGGATCTGCGGCCGCATTGGCGCTAGCCGAAGGTGTTTCTTCTACCTTATAGGGACGATTAACTGATTGAGCTGCGTCTTTTAATTGATCGATTGACTCCTGTAACTCGGGAGAAAGATTTTTTAAACCCTGACTTTCAGCCTTTTTTAGGTCTGAATGCAGTTGCTCAATTTTAAGCTCCTGCTCGAGTTCATCTTTCACCGAATTCGCCATGTTTTTCATGGCGCGGATCCAACCTGTAATTGAGCGGATTGCTAACGGTAATCTTTCAGGGCCGAGTACGACTAGCCCTAAAATACCGATCAACAATAGCTCCATAAAGCCTATACCGTCGAACATAAGGAATTACGCCTGTTCTTTGTCCTTAGACTCCGGCTTCTTTTCAGGAGCCGCTGCAGAAGTTTTAGCTAGGTCTGAGCCATTCTCTTCGATTGCTTTCTTCTCGTCTTCACTAGATATGGCGTTCTTAAATCCTTTGACCGCGCCGCCTAAGTCTCCACCAAGTGAACGTAACTTCTTGGTTCCAAATAATAAAATCACGATCACAGCGATGATCAGAAGTTGCCAAATACCCATGTTACCCATGACGTTTACCTCGTAAAAATGTGTATAGTTCTATTATGAACTTATCGTTAATTAGTGCTAGCTAAAATTTGTGATTCTTTGGCCTGGATCGCCAACCAAGCAACCATAATAAGGTGCCAATGGTGAAGCAGGTGTAAGAGGCCCATAGTGTAGCGTCTTGATTAAACAAAATCGTGCCGCAGATCACTAAAACTGCGGATGTTAGCAAAAGATAGTTACTTTTATGGGCCTTTTGTTGCTGTTTAAGGTAACGCTCAAGCATTTTGTTCTGTGATTTGACAAAATTCTTGCCCACCTTGAGGTTGTCGTACACCAATTCTGGGAGCTCTGGGAGTTTATCTACCCAGTATGGTATCTCTTGCTTGATCTTTTTTGCCATCGCCTTGGGGCCGACTTGTTCCGACATCCAATCTTCCAGGAAAGGTTTGGCGGTTTGCCAAAGATCCAGCTGAGGATAGAGCTGACGTCCTAATCCTTCGATATAGAGCAGTGTCTTTTCCAGTAGCACCAGTTGAGGCTGAACCACCATATCGAAACGTCTCGCGGTGCGAAATAGCTCAAGCAGTACATGACCAAAGGAGATCTCGTCTAATGGCTTGTTAAACATAGGCTCACACACTACTTTGACGGCCTGCTCGAACGCGCCGATATCTGTATCGGCTGAGACCCAACCAGACTCGATATAGAGTTGGGCAATTCTGCGGTAGTCTCGATTGAAGAAGGCGAGGAAGTTTTCTGCCAGATAGCGTTTATCTTCATCGGTCAAAGTGCCCATGATGCCGCAATCTAATCCGATATAGTAAGGATCATCCGGATGCTCTCGGCTGACAAATATGTTGCCGGGGTGCATATCGGCGTGGAAGAAGTTATCTCTGAATACCTGAGTGAAAAATAGTTCTACACCGCGCTCGGCCAATCTTTTCAGGTTAGTGCCTTGGGCTTTCAATGCCGCCATATCCGAGACCGGGATGCCGTCGATTCGCTCCATCACGATTAAGCGTCTGAAACAGAGATCTTCATACATATAGGGAATGTATAGGGACCCGGAGTCGAGGAAGTTGTTTCTGAGTCTGATGGCATTGAGGGCCTCTAACTTGAGATTCAGCTCTCCCTCTATGGTAGTGCGGTAGTCTTCAATGACTTCGGCTGGGCGCAAACGGTTACCCTGGCCCAGTAATGCCTCGAGAAAGTTGGCGGTCTGAGACATGAGTAGAATATCGGCTTGGACCTGAGCTTCTACACTTGGGCGCAGGACCTTGAGTACCACAGCCTTGCCGTTGGATTTTAGCGTCGCCGTGTGGACCTGTGAAATAGAAGCCGATGCCAATGGGATGTCATCGAAATCTTCGAAGTAAGTATCGATTGGTTTGCCTAACTCAGTTTCGATCATCTCTCTGGCGATGGCAGAATCGAAGGGGGGCACTCTGTCTTGCAACATGGCAAGTTCTTCGGCCCATTCGTCACTAAGTAGGTCTCGTCTGGTAGAAAGCATCTGGCCAAACTTGATATAAACAGGCCCCAGCTCTTGCATGGCAAGCTTTAAGCGCTCGCCGCCTATCTTGTCCTTGTGCTGATTTCTAATCCAGAACAGACCGCAACGAAGGAGTCTGAAGTACCAGGGAGTCATTTTAGCAGGAATTAACTCATCGAGCCCATAGTGAAGGGATATCTTGATAACTTGATAAGCTCGTCTGATACTTTTTAGCGTCATGTCTTAACGTTCGCCTTATTTAGGAGAGTGGTCTTGTAGTTGTTTGATTCGTTTTTCTATGGCGTCAACATCTGCCACCAGATCATCGATTCTATCACCGAAATGAATAAATTCGATTTTATGGGGGGCTAACTTATATTCTTCGGTGGTTAATTGACCTATATGGGAGCGACTCTTGCGAAAGACGTTAGCGAGGTCGGATTTGATTTGCTTAACCCCTCTCGTTAAAAAGTGAGTCGGAGCATCGCCAATATAGCGGGATATAGGCTCGGCGAAATCGAACTCCACCTGATGTAAATAATGACTGAAGGTCTGCAACAGACTGAGATCGCCTTCGATACTGAGCTTGTCTTGCTTTATCAGCTCGGTAAGGTTAGCCCCTTCGGTTAATTGATATAGGGTAGTTATATCGGCATTAACCTTAGTGGTTATTTCACCTTCATATTTGCTTAATACTTGAATTTCACCGGCAAAAACCAGATAGATTGGCCAGCTGAGCTGGCTCAATTGAATGCAAAGGACCTTGCCATGTAGAGTACGCATTTTGGCATACTCCTCGGGAGACTGAGCGAGGACTTGCTTGAAAGCCGTCTCAAGCCCAGCGCTGAGTAGCAATGCCATTTCACGTTTCATAAGTTATCCAATGACTGAATTCAGGCTCGTATTCGGGCTATTTTATTGAGTGTAATGGCTCAAATTCGAGAGTTAAAATTTGTAGCCTTTATGAAGAGCAACTATGCCGTCTGTCATGTTGGTGTAGTCTACCTGCTCAAAACCAGCCTCGACCATCATACCTTTTAAGGTTTCTTGATCTGGATGCATGCGAATAGATTCAGCCAGATATTCATAACTGTCGGCATCTTGGGTAATGAGCGCGCCCATTTTTGGCATTATTTTGAAGCTGTAAAGATCATAAATCTTGCGCATCATGTCATGTTTTGGCTTGGAGAATTCAAGAATTAATAGCTTTCCACCAGGCTTAAGCACACGCAGCATAGAGCGGATAGCCGCATCTTTGTCGGTGACATTCCTCAAGCCAAAGGCGATGGTGATAATATCGAAATGATTATCGGGGAATGGCAGGGCTTCGGCATTGGCTTGAACATAGTTAACATTGCCAACAATGCCCTTGTCTCTGAGCTTTTCACGACCGACCTTGAGCATGGAATCGTTGATATCGGCAAGAGTTACTTGGCCTCTGTCGCCGACTAGGTGAGAGAATTTAGCGGTTAAGTCGCCTGTACCACCGGCAAGATCTAACACCTTCATACCAGGTCTTGCACCTGAACTTTCGATGGTAAAACGTTTCCACATGCGGTGAATACCGAAAGACATGACATCATTCATGATGTCATATTTGGCTGCAACAGAATGAAATACGCCAGCGACCATATCGGCCTTCTGATCCGTCTCAACTGTTTTATAACCGAAATGGGTACTTTTTTCTGCGCCCTGTGACATCTGGTTGTTCCTATCTATGCAATTGTTATAAGCGAGTGTAAGCCATTCATTCACGTCGCAGAATGTCCCATCAAGCACATTGTGATCGATGTTAGTTATCTGAACCCGGAATTGTTGAAAATGCGCGTTGGCGCAGGCTTTCGCAAATTTGACTGGGCATTACATCATAATATTAGCCATTGGTGAATAGTAGCGGATAAAAATACGCATTTTTGGCTTAGATTGGACTTTGCGCAGGCGCTTACATTTCAGCCTCACAATACGTTAGGCATTGGTGAATAGTAACAGGTGAAAATAGGTGCTTTTGACTCTCTTAAACGATGAAGTGACCTTATAAAAGTGGACATATCTGTTAACTCATTTAGAGTCATATTACTTTTTGTAAGGTGTTTATTGTTATGAAACCATTTGCTTGGGGAGCGGCCCAGATTAAAACGTTTGTCACCGTTGCTGAGGAGAGGAGTTTCAGTCAGGCTGCCAGGCGGCTGCATAAGGATCGGAAAACGATCAGTGAGAAAATAGAAAACCTTGAGATTGATCTTGGCTATAGTCTGTTTACTCGCTCTTCTCGGCAACTTTTGCTTACTGAAAATGGTTCTCGTCTATTGAAGCGAGCGCAAATACTCTTGGCCTATAATGAATCTTTTGCTCGTTATGCTGAAACATTAATGTGTGGTGAAGCAGGGCAGCTAACATTATGTTTTGATGAGAGTATAGATAGATCTTTTTTATTACATCTTGAAGATAAATTACGCTTAGAAAAAATCAAATTAAACCTACTGTGTACAAGTCGCAGCTATGGTGAAATGTTATTGAAGCAAGGAAAAGCCGATTATGGTTTGTTTTTATCTAGAGGGAAATTAATTAATTCTGAATTACGTTGGCGGATCATGGGGTCTGTTGAGATGAAAATCTTCGCACATAAAGACTTCTTCTCTTCATGTCTTGGTGTATTGAGTATCCAGGAACTTTCCTCTAAAAATCAACTGGTTTTACTTACAGAGTTAACTGAAGAGCTAAAAATAAAAATGATTATCTCAGATAGTTATCAATTGGTTAATGATATATTTTTGTTCAGGACATTGCTCGAGCGACAAGTGGGTTGGAGTTTTGCTCCTACGCACTATGACTTCTCTGACAATCCAAATATTACCAGTCTCAATACTGAGATCGGATTGGATGGTTTCAATTTTT
Source organism: Shewanella sp. YLB-07 (assembly GCF_009377275.1). Lineage (NCBI taxonomy): Bacteria > Pseudomonadati > Pseudomonadota > Gammaproteobacteria > Alteromonadales > Shewanellaceae > Shewanella > Shewanella sp. YLB-07. The sequence goes on from NZ_VOQB01000022.1 coordinate 67,277, forward strand.
CAAATGTACTTTTGTGGGGGAAAGACTTGCCTCCATATTTCGATTATCTTGTTGAACTATTAGATCATTAACACATTCGTTTTCTATCTCTAACTCGTTTTCGAGTGATTCTCTATGGGGGAAATCCCCCCTGCTATCGGTTTTCTTTTATTTCTTCCTTGGATGAATATTACTGTATCAAAGTAATTTTAGAGGTCGATATGAATAAATTATGGACAACATTGCTCGTCACAGCAACCACCTTTACAGGTTTAACCATAGCGGCAGATAGTGTGGCATGTACCCGTATGCTGTGGAATACAGATAGTAATGCGCCCATTATGGTTGGGCGTAACGAAGATTATTATTCTGCATCTAATCCGACATTAGTCATGACTCCTCGCGGAATCAAACGGGTAGGCACATCAGAAGTTGAACCCTTATCTGGTGTCGCTCATTGGGTCTCTAAATATGGTAGTCTTGTTGTTTATGCTAATAATCGTTTTCCAATGGATGGTATGAATGAGAAGGGGCTGACAGCGAGAACCTTGTATTTCAATCAAGGGGAGATAGATCAGCTTGTTTCTGATAATGACCAAAGTTTACAATTAGATGGCGATCATTGGGTGAGTTATATTCTCGATAACTTTGCGACAGTGAATGATGCGGTAAAAGCGATTAAAGAGAGGGTTCATCTGGTGGCTGTTAAGGGCGGCTACAGTTATTCTGCCACGCCAAAACATTTATCAATTGCAGATAGCACTGGGGACTCAGCGATAATTGAGATACAAGAAGGTCAGGTGAAGGTTTTTCATGGCGAAGAGTATAGAGTTATGACTAATCCACCCAATTATCAATCACACTTAAAAGATGTGGCAACCCAAACTCAGCTTAACCCCAATAGCGAAAGCTTTCCTTCAACCTGGTCGGCGGATGATCGCTTTCTTAAGGCGGATTATTGGTTGAAACATTTTCCGAAAATGCATGATAAAGATGCCAATGCCGCATACGGCTTTATGTATCAAGCCTTGGGCAATACAGCCTTCGTGCCAGGAATGGCGTTGCCACCAGAAGATGCGTTAGCTGGAAAAGCTATTTTAAAAGAGCTGAGTCATCCAGAAGAGTCCTACGGAGTATCAACATACTTTCAGTCTATTTCAGATTTAACGAATAAAGTTTATCGTTTTAAGTCTTTGATAGCCCCGTCAGATGTTTATTTAGATTTGAAGAAAATCGATTTTGCTTCATTGGCTCAAGTGAAGGTTATTTATCGAATTAATGAGTATGCCCAACAAGGCTTTACCGGTAACCTCATGTCTCATTTCACACCGATCACAGGTGATATTTATCAACAACAGATCCGGTAAAGTTATTTGGATTATATATTGCGCTAGTAGAAGCTAGCCTCTACTAGCCTCTACTAGCCTCTACTAGCCTCTACTAGCCTCTACTAGCCTATCTGCTGAGCCTGCATTCTGCCTTGAATATACGCATAAATTAGCTCACTGATACTCTGGCCAGTTTCGCGATAACCGGCCGCTATGCCTGCGACATGACAGCTAGGTGCGGCTTCCGCTAAGTGCAGATAGGCACAGGGGGTATTGCTGGCTATGGTGCTCACATAATGCAGGGCGTCCAGCAGTGGTATTCCCGCTGCCGTCGAGGCACTGCTGGGCATATTGATGATGGCATCGAGATCCAGTTCCAGAGCCACTGGTAGCTGGCTGTCGTTGAGGCGCGTGACTATTTCATCTAATGCCGACTTCAAGGTGATGTCTCGGCGTATCCAGATAGCTTGCAAGGTGTGCCAGTGGCCACCGAAGGTGCTGAGCTGCTCCAGCGTTTCTTCGCTGTTTTTGAGTTCATGCATACCAAGTACATGGTAGTAACCCAATGCGCCACTGGCCGCAGCATAACTAAAACCATTACCACTGTGGCGGCCTTCACGTGGGCGGAAATCGGAATGGGGATCTAAGTTTACTGCCGCGACTTTTTTGTTATGTGTGTTTTTTACCGACATCAACAAGCCATAAGCATTGTTATGGCCGCCGCCGATAACGATAGGCTCGAGACCCGCCGCAATTACCTGACTGGCTACCGAGATCACTCTTTCATCAAGCAGTTCAACATTGCTTCTCAGTGCATCGGCATCAGCACCTTCGGCCAGTTGCAGGTCGTCTGTCTGTATCTGACCCAACACTATGCACTCGTTACCACTCAAGAAGCGGTTAGATTGTAGGTTGAGAAATTGTGCCATGGCCGATTCGAAAGCATCGGTTGCGCCGCCGCGGCCAAGGTTGGCGCGTGGACCTATGTCTTCGCCTATGCCTAGGATGACGAAACGCACGCCACTGGATTTAGCATTATCGAGTATCTCGCTGAGATGCTTATTTCCATTGCAGCAGTGAACTGTCTGGGCAAGTTTGGTTTCACCGTCACGAATTGAAACGAGTTGCCGACACATTTGCGTTGTAAAAGGAATGAGATATTGCATGTCAATTTAGTTCTTATTCTGATGCTAATACTCATATTGTGACTTAATCAGGCTTTTGATGGCAATGAAATCCTTGAGGGATTTATTGTTGACCCGATGGAGTGGTTTTCTGACGAGCATTTACGAGGCATCTTGCTTGGCTGTCTTTGAGGCCTTTTAGTATTTTTTCCGACCTGATACATCACTTCTTGATCACTTCTCCACTGTCCTTTAGAACAGCGTTACTCTCCTCGGTCACATTCGTATGATGAATGTAAGCTTTTGGGACCATTAAGAATTTACTCTCTAACTTCAGTACCTGTCAGGCTTGTTTTTAGTTTGAGAGTCGCTGATGTGAGTTAGCTATTTATGGATAGCTCTGGTTTCCGGCTATTCAGTCAAATACTGCAACATTCATGCTAATAATCGACATACGGAGGTCGAGTAATGAGTCATAGGAAAGTCGCGATAGTGACCGGAGCCTTAGGTGGAATAGGCAGTGTTACCTGCAAGGAATTAGTAAAAAACGGTTATCTGGTTATTGCTGTATGTCGTGTCAGAACAGATGAGGAGATGGCGGAGTGGCGTGATAAGTATGATTTGACGACTAAGGACGTTAAGTCATTTTTTATGGATGTGACAGATAATCAAGCATGTGCACTAGGTCTGAAGGCAATTTTCCAGGAGTTCGGTCATGTCGAAGTCTTGATTAACAACGTAGGCATCACACGTGATTCTCAGTTCAAAAAAATGAATGTCGAGCAATGGAATCTGGTTATCAATACTAACTTGAATAGTTTATTCAACATGACTCAACCTGTCTTTCAAGCCATGTGTGAACAGGGCTTCGGTCGTATCATTAATATCTCTTCAGTCAATGGTTTGAAGGGGCAATTTGGTCAAACAAACTACTCTGCGGCTAAAGCGGGCATGATAGGTTTCACCAAAGCCCTTGCCTATGAAGGTGCAGGCAAGGGAGTCACTGTGAATGTCGTTGCTCCCGGCTATACCAGAACGCCTATGGTGGCGGCGATGAAGTCTGAAGCACTGGAAAATATCACCTCCCAAATCCCGATTAAACGTCTCGCTGAACCCTCAGAGGTGGCTGCGGCCATCATTTATCTTGCCAGCATTGACGCCAGCTATATCACCGGGGAAACCTTGTCCATCAATGGTGGCCAGTATATGGCGTGACCGGCGAAACCTTGTCCAGCAATATTGGTGGCCAGTATATGGCGTGACCGGCGAAACCTTGTCCAGCAATATTGGTGGCCAGTATATGGCGTGACCGGCGAAACCTTGTCCAGCAATATTGGTGGCCAGTATATGGCGTGACCGGCGAAACTTTGTCCAGCAATATTGGTGGCCAGTATATGGCGTGACCGACGAAACCTTGTCCAGCAATATTGGTGACCAGTATATGGCGGGACTGGCGAAACCTTGTCCAGCATCAGTGACTTCATTATCAGTTTTTGTAGCGCAGTTTTTTGCGGTTAACAGAATTTGAACCCCTGAGGAATACAGCCAATGTGTCCTCAAACTTTGAACTATAAACAGGAGCAAGCTTATGTATACCGATTTCTTTAAAACACTCATAGAGCAAAACGAAAAAGCATTTTCCCCCATGACTCAGTACAACAAAATGTTGGTCAAGAGCATAGAGGAGACGACTCGTTTGCAACTTGCCGCTCTGCAGACTTATGCCGAAACAGGGGTGGAGCAAATGAAGAGCGCCAGCTCGGTGAGCGACGTTCAAAGCTGGTTTAACTACAACGTTAAGCAAGTTGAAGCTATCACAGAGCTAAGCTCGCAGATGATTGAAGACGGTGAGAAACTGTCTAAAATCGGTCAGGAATTTAAGAGCGAATTAGATTCTATGGCCAGTGAAACAGTCAAAAAGGCGACTGCAAACGTATAAATAAAGTAAGACTTCAGATGGGTAACTGCAGCTGTTACTCAGGAGTTGTTTAGTTATCCATTCTGAGGCCTGTGGAGCCGTTAGGAGAGAAAATGTCGTCAGCTAACAATGTGTATGGTGAGTTTTTTAAGAATTTATATGAATGTAATACGCAGTTATTCAAGACGTTTAACGAAAACTCCACAACAGATAATTCGATGCAAGAAGCCATGATGCAGCAAAATAGCAAAGATCTGTGTTCGTGGTTCGAGGAGACGAGTAAGCAACCGGAACACTTGCTTCATACTCAGATGAAATGGTGGCAAGACCAAATGCAGATCTGGCAGAACTCCATGGTAAGTAACTCATCTCAGGATCTTGATGCGATTATTGAGCCTGAAAAATACGATCTTAGATTCGATGACCCTGCCTGGCAGAAAGATGTGCTGTTCGATACGATCAAGCAATCTTATCTTCTATTCAGTAAGAATATGTTCGAGATGATCAATCAGACCCAAGGTCTGAATCCAGATGTAAAACAACGTCTCAATGTCTTTAGCAGGCAGATGATTAACGCCATGTCTCCCAGTAATTTCGTGCTGACGAACCCAGAGCTGATGCGCCTGACGGTGGAAAGCAAGGGAGAGAATCTTATCAGGGGAATGGAGCAGTTTCAGGAAGACTTACAAGCTAGTTCCGATCTGCTTAAGGTGCGAATGACCCCAAAAGATTCGTTTAAGCTGGGCAGGGATTTAGCCTTAACAGCGGGTGAAGTCGTGTTTCGTAACCATCTGCTCGAACTTATCCAATATCATCCGCAAACTGAACAGGTTAATGCCAGACCCATTTTTATCGTGCCTCCATTTGTAAATAAGTATTACATCATGGATATGCGTAAAGAAAATTCTATGGTGAATTGGTTGGTTGAGCAAGGACACACTGTGTTCCTCATCTCTTGGCGTAACCCCGATGCTTCTCTTGCCGACAGTGGTTTCGACGACTATGTGCTCAATGGCATCATAGCTTCGTTAGAAACCATTGAAACATGTACGGGTGAACAGCATGTCAATGCCATCGGGTACTGTATTGGTGGAACTCTATTATCGACGGCTATGGCTTACATGGTAAGCAAGCGGTCTAAACAGAGAATCAAAAGCGCGACCTTACTGACTACGATACTTGATTTTTCCAACCCAGGAGAGCTGGGGGTATATATCAATCAGGCTATGGTGACGAGTTTGGAGCAACGCAATAAAAGTTTAGGCTATATGGATGGTCGACAGCTAGCGGTAACCTTTAATTTATTGCGGGAAAATAGCTTACATTGGAACTATTACATAGATAATTATCTGAAGGGTGTGAGTCCGGTGGATTTCGATTTCTTGTTTTGGAGTACTGACTCCACTAACGTGACAGCTGAATGTCATAACTTTATTTTACGTCAGCTCTATCTCGAGAATCAGTTAAAGGTACCTAAAAGTATCCAGATCCAGGGTACTGGTATAGATCTGACTAAGGTGAAAGTGCCGGTTTATTATCTCTCCACCAGTGAAGATCATATTGCCGAATGGAAGGGGACTTATGCCAGCAGTCAGTTGTTGTCTGGAGAGGTTACTTTCGTTCTCGGTGAGTCGGGCCATATTGCCGGAGTGATTAACCCGCCATATAAGAATAAATATGGTTATTGGGAGGGGGGCAAGCAAGACGCCGATGCTGATGCATGGCTGGAAGCGGCCAAATATCATAAAGGCTCGTGGTGGAGTCACTGGCAAGGCTGGCTGGAGCAGCTGGATAAAGAGATTGAAAAGGTGCCAGCCAGAAATATAGAGCCGCAAGCGTCTCTGGCACCGGCTCCCGGTACCTATGTATTACAGCAGCTACCCATCTAATACACTCGAAATAAAAAGGATGATGAGACTCAGGTTTCATCATCCTTTTTATTGTCACCTGATAAATCCAACTTTAAATATTCGAGCCTGTTACTACAGAGTCTATTGTCACAAAATCTTACTCAAATTATAAATTAGATGATTGAAATATATGTATTTATCAATGTAAATTCTGATCTCAATTTGTTGAGTTGATAGTGTAAAGGTACTAAGCTGTGCCGCTTTGTTAAAACTATCGAAACTTCTAACCGAGGCTCGGATGACCCGAATCATTTTTTCTCTCTTTATTCTATTATTGAGCTCAGTAGCGCAAGCCGAGCCACTACCTACGGAAGCGTTTGGGTTATTGCCGCAATCTGAGCAAGTTAAGCTATCTCCCGGTGGGAAGAAATTCTCTTATCTGTTTAACTATCAAGGTAAAACCTTAATCGGTGTCACTAACATAGAGACGGGAAAAAATCACTTCATTGTAAGAACAGATAATCAGAAATTTAAAATAGGTTGGTATAAGTGGGCTAATAATGACCTCCTGCTAGTGAGCGCAGATTATCCTGTACAGCGTGGAGGATTAAAGTATACCGAAGCCAGGCTGCTCAAGATTCGAGCCGACGGCACAGGAACCGTCGATAATGTTCTACGGTTAAAGCAGAAGGAGAGGAGTCCGCAATTTCAGAATAATATTATCGATCTTCTTCCCGATGAGCCTAACTACATATTGATGGCGCTCGATCTTAAAATAGCCAATAGACCCGATGTCTATAAAGTTAATTTAAGCTCAAAAGTCAGTAGGAAGCTTGTTTATAGAAGTAAGAGTTATATTTCTCATTGGCTTACAGATCGCCAGCATAGGGTGAGACTAGGTTATGGACGAGATGAGACTAAAATTTTCTATCGCCTCCACGATTTAGAGACAGATGAATGGCGCAATATCTGGGAGTATGAGATTTTCGATGCTCCTGATATCACGCCATTAGGCTTTGGCTTGAATCCATCTCATCTCTATATCCGTGCGATACACAATGATAGATACGCCATCTTTATGGTCGATGTATCGAGTAAACAGTTAATCCGAACCTTAGTTTATGCCGATGAAAATTATGATATCGAAGGATCGTTAATTTATTCGAAAAAGACTAATGATGTCATAGGTGTTTATCATGGTGAAGCCAATGATGCTAAGCACTTTTTCGATCCTGATTACGCTAAGTTTCAGCAAGCCTTGAATAATGCGATTCCCGATGCCTATAACAATATTGCCAGCGTTAGTGACGATGAAAATAAATATATTCTCTTTACCAGTAACCCACAGAGCCCAGGAGCATATTACTTAGGCGACAGGAAAGAGAAGCGATTAGACTTCATTCTCGATGAATATCCACTCCTGTTTCAGAAGTCGCTACCGGGAAAAACTAAAATCACTTTTAAGGCTCGTGACGGGCTCAAGATAGAGGGATATGTCACTCTACCTTATGATGATGTCGAGCCTAAAAATGCTGCCTTAATCATTCCTCATGGCGGTCCCATGGCACGTAACTATGGTGGATTCGATTGGTTTTCACAGTTTTTCGCCAGCAGGGGATACACAATACTTGAGCCAAACTTTCGTGGTTCATCGGGATATGGTTTCGAGTTCGAAATGGCGTCGATCCAAAAGTGGGGAGGCGCGATGCAGGATGACCTCGCCGATGCGGCTCATTGGCTGACTGAGAATTACCCGGTGGATAAGCAAGGTATCTGTATCTTAGGTGCCAGTTATGGAGGTTATGCGGCCATGATGGCAGCTGTTAAGCAGCAAGATGTGTTTCGCTGTGCCGCGAGTTTTGCCGGCGTTTCAGATCTGGAGTATATCGTTCGTAAAGCCAGGCGTTTCACCAATTACAAGGTCGTGAAGAAACAGATCGGGGATGACTCAGATATGTTGGAGCAGAATTCTCCGGTGAATTTTGCCAAAGAGATAAATATTCCACTGTTACTCATTCATGGTGATAAAGATCGTGTGGTCGATGTTTACCATAGTCGTGAGATGTTTGAGGAGCTTGAAGACTTAGGTAAACAGGTCGAATATATCGAGCTGGAAAATGGTAACCATCACCTCGAGATTGAGGCTAATAGGCTCAAGACACTGAACGCCTTCGATGAGTTCCTGAGTAAGCATTTGCAAGCTGACACTAAGTTGTAAATCAGGGCTTGTTAGTTTGGCTTATAAATTAAAAAGGATGATTGCACGCAATCATCCTTTTTTGATGTCTTATCTCGAGCTGCTTAATCGATATCTAAAGGCTCTGGCGAAAGTATGATACCTGTGTTGTCGGCGTAGACATGATCCAGTGGTAAGAAAGTGACGCCACCGAAGTTTACCGGAATTTCCAGTTCTCCTACTGAATGGCCATCTGCACCGACCGGGATAGAGGCTAGTGCCTGAATGCCAAGGTCGAGATCTTCCAATGCATCTACATCTCTCACAGAGCCGTAGATGATGATGCCTTCCCATTTATTTTCTACCGCGATCCGGGCAATAGAGGAATCAAGCAGTGCGCGTCTTAAAGAGCCGCCACCATCTACAAGTAGAACCCTACCTTCACCATCTTGTTGAAGCGCTTCAGCAATAAGGCCGTTATCTTCGAAACATTTAATAGTGCTGATTGAGCCACCAAATGAGTTACAACCACCATAGTTACTGAACATGGGCTCGACAACATCGACGACATCGATGTAAGTGTCACAAAGTTCTGAGGTGTTGTATTCCATAGTCATACTCCTGTAGATCGATATTGTGCTGAATCGTGCACAATTTGACGAGATAAGGCCAGTATATAAGGGATTCTTAAAAAGAAAAGTGTTATCAATCACGCAATTGTTGATATATGCGTCTATTAACAGATTTGTTGTAAAGTTTCTTCGTCTGCCGAATAAACCAGCGGTGAACGTGATGTAGGTCATTAAGTGACGTATTTTTATTACATGTATAGTGTAAGTTTGTTAGCATGTGGGCAGATTTGTTTAACTTAACTTTAACTTGCTTTAGGGGCACGGACCCCCCGATTCGCTTATGGATGGCAGAAGGCCTTAAAAAGGCACCTTCATGGAAGCTTCAACGATTGAAATTATTGGTTATTTTGCATCAGTAATGGTAGCTATTTCATTGATGATGAAAGATATCATCTGGCTTAGATGTTTAAACTTTGCCGGTTGTTCGTTATTCGTTATCTACGGGATCTATATTTCGGCTTGGCCAGTGGCAGGTATGAATGCATTTGTTGCTTGTATCAACATTTACCACCTGATAAAAATCTATCGTACAAAACCACAGCAAGTCGCTACAGCATAGGTATATGCTGATTGACATTTCGAGTGTCATAAAAACTTAGACTAGCTGTCACCTCGCCGTCATGGCACCTTTTTAGGCTCTAAATCAGCATACAGCTGATGAGGAGCCTTTTTATGTTTGGCACTATTGCAAAATTAGACAAACAAGCCTTTCAATATGTCTTTGCGCTTAGCGAGCACAGAGAGTGGCATCTGCTCGCCAGAAAAATCTCACAAACCGGAGATGGCCCATTCTACTTTATATTTTCGTTGACCTTGTTAGTGAGCAATTCCAGAGGAGGTGAGCTGTTTAACCTGGCTTTCGCCGCATTTATCCTCGAACTGCCACTTTATCTCATATTGAAGAACGCTATCAGGCGGACACGCCCTTGCCACAGGGGAGCTGTCTATCTTGAGGATATGCCGGTAAATGTGGAGCAAGGTGACTCGCTGCTTCCTGTTACCGCCGCTAACTCTTCGAAGCCATTTGAACCTTCGGATAAGTTTAGTCTGCCTTCGGGGCATACCGCTGCCGCATTCGTTATGGCGACTTCTATCTGGGCTATCTATCCACAATGGCTGTTATTGGCCTACTCCTGGGCTATCGCTATCGGGTTGTCACGCATTGCCCTTGGGGTGCACTATCCCTTGGATATTGTAGCTGGTGCGGTACTGGGCTCAGGTTCTGTTATTGCTGTTTTGTATATAGGTGGGTATTAACTTGCGTCATTTCAGGGAGAGAATATGAGAATACTTTATGGCGTCCAGGGAACGGGTAATGGCCATTTGAGTCGTGCCCGGGTTATGGCTAAGTCTCTGCAAAAACATGGGGTGGATGTCGACTTCTTCTTTTCCGGTCGTGCTCCTGAGCAGTTTTTCGATATGCAGTGCTTCGGTGAATACCAGGTTGAGACTGGGCTGACATTCGCGACTCATAATGGTCGGGTGAGTATGGCAAGAACCGCATGGAAAAATTCAGTGCCTACTCTGTTGCAGGAGATTAACTCATTAGACTTGAGTCCCTACGATTTGGTGCTAAATGACTTTGAACCTGTTTCAGCCTGGGCTGCTAAGCGACAGGGAGTCACCTCGATTAGTGTGAGCCATCAGGCGGCGCTTAAATATGCTGTACCTAAGGTGGGAGAGAACTGGTTTAACGAGAAGCTATTGAATTACTTTGCCCCAGTGGATATCGCATTGGGTTGTCATTGGCATCATTTCGGCTTTCCCATATTGCCTCCTTTTGTCGAGGTTGATCCTGTTATAGCTGTTAATCCACATCAAATATTGGTGTACCTGCCGTTCGAGGAACCCGATGATATCGCTAAATTCCTCTCGCCGTTTAAGGATTACTGTTTCCACGTTTATCATGGAGGTAGGCCAAAGCTTGATTATCCAGGCCATATTAAGTGGTCCGGTTTTAATCGTGATGGCTTTAAACAGAAACTATCGACTTGTGGCGGTGTGATTGGCAGCGCAGGCTTTGAGCTTGCCAGTGAAGCTCTGGCCTTGGGAAAAAAACTGCTGGTTAAGCCCTTACTTGGCCAATTCGAGCAGCTATCCAATGTCGCGGCTTTGGAGTTGCTAGGTGCGGCCGAGACTATGGCCTCTTTAGATCGTGAGTCTTTGCGTCGCTGGTTAAAGTTGGCGGCGCCTGAGCCGATCCATTATCCCCAAGTCGGCGATGCCTTAGTTAAATGGCTGCTGGCGGGTGACTGGCATTCAGGAGACAAACTGTGTCGCCAATTATGGGATGAGGTAGACTTGCCTCAAAGTTGGCGCAAGAAGAGCCCCTAAGGGAGTTAGCTTCGAATGAAGCTTGATTACATTTTTACCTTGGCTCATTTTGTTTTGGTCGTTACTTTTCGTCATTCCGGAAGAACTTTTGAACCGGAATCCAGTGACCTTTGCTGTTTGAATATGTCATTGAAGATCATAACTTCATTGTTATCTATCGCTTGCAGCGGGCTTATATGCAGATACTTCTGCGAGACGCTGCAAGTCCATCCATGGAAGCTCTGCCAAATCATCCCTGATTTGGAAGCTCGCAGCCGTATCTACACTTGTGGATTTACAAGAAGGTTTGACCTTATTCGCTCCGACCCCTTTGTTCGTACAGTTATAATTTGAATCCAGCAATATACAGATTTTGCTTCTCGTTATGTAAAAGAAAAAATTCTCGGTTTTACCAAACGAACAAATCTATAGCATTGAAAAATAGTTAGTTTGTGCTTCATAAGGGTTACATAACGACCCAAAGTGATTCTCGATTATCTAAATTCTCGGTTTCTATGCAAAAATTGGCCATTGCCTCACAGAAACCTTACTGATAAGTTACTAAAATCATTGTGAATAAGTGACACTTTTACGATTGGATTGGTTAACCGTTCGTAGGGTGTTTATCGGAATTCACGCTAATACGCTGTTAGCTATACAAGGAATATCATGGACGATCCTCAACAAACTTGGGATGAGTACTACTCAAGAACCAAAACTCGAAAGGTAGACGAAGCAACAATACTTTGGGAAAACATGTTGAAAGCAGGAGTTTCAAGTGAAACTTTGTTTGCCATGGATTTTACTCATTTTTGCGATCTTCCCGAAAAGCTAAAAGAACTGGGTAAACAGTTAAGTGAAAACTATGAACTGGAATTCAGTGATATAGATGATAAAGGATATCAGTTTTTAAGTGGCACAAATCGACCTTATGGCAATGAACTAAGCCAAGTTGATTTTATTGGCTGGGTAGAGTTCATGTGTGACGTCGCGCAGTCCTACAGTTGCGTCTTCTCTAGTTTTACAATAGAAAGCCCTGAGCTGGGCTTAACCTGGTCTAATAAAGACGTCGAATCTGAAAAGGGATAGCTAACAAGCTGCTAAATTTAGATTCACCAAGGCTGTCATGCCATTTGCTGAGCAAATCGCCCGCCAGCACAAGGTTCACTTATTAGCAGGGCGCTGGGGGATCCCCTCATAATTGAGGCATCCCAGCACAGTGAATTTTCTTAATATATTCAATCATTGCCCAGTGTAAATGTTGCTCTGTGATCTTGTAGTT
>NZ_VOQB01000023.1:0-75365 GCF_009377275.1 Shewanella sp. YLB-07
TTTCCCCCGTAGGGCGTATGCGGTATTAGCAGTCGTTTCCAACTGTTATCCCCCTCGACTGGGCAGTTCCCTAGGCATTACTCACCCGTCCGCCGCTCGACAGCAAAGGTGCAAGCACCTTTCTGTTTCCGCTCGACTTGCATGTGTTAGGCCTGCCGCCAGCGTTCAATCTGAGCCATGATCAAACTCTTCAATTAAAGTTTTTTGATACATTACCTTTCGGCAATGACATCGGCTCAACGAATTCTGATTCATTTAAAAGACTCGGAAGAATCTTAAAAATATTTGTACATAAATTTTTTGAAACCATAAATGATTCCAATTATGAACACTCATATCATTGAGTAAATTTTATTTTCATTTACTACGTAGTAGAAAATGATTTCGAATAACTCAACACCTGTGAGTGCCCACACAGATTACTTGATAAATTGTTAAAGAGCGTTGCATCATATTGCAGATACTGCCGTGACGCTTGGTCGTTGGCTTGGGTTGCGTATTCTACTGATTTGGGTTTTATCGTCAACCCCTTTAATGGGATAGTTTTATAAAAACGACTCAAGCGCTCACATATCAAACAATACGTCTAAATCCCGTACTATTTCCATCGCGAATCCCATTGCTAAGCCAGTAAAGCCCTAATAAAACCTCAGTAAAACGAGCTGGATTGCTGAAGTCAGCCAGCATGAAGCGCTTTATCTCTCGATAAATAACCCAAGGCTCTTCGCATGGAGAGGATTTGATTAAAGGCTCTTCAGATAGTCAGGCACATCGGCAATGGAATCGAGTACCACACTTGCGGCAGCTATGGCTTCATCGGTGACCGACTTGCCGGTACGAACCAATATGCGAGTCGGGATCCCGGCCGCTTTTGCCGCCAACATATCATCGCGCTTGTCTCCCACCATGACTGATTGACTAAGATCGACCTTAAGAAACTTGGCCGCGGTCAACATCATGCCAGGTTTAGGTTTGCGGCAATCACAATCTTGCTTGTAATCACCTACGCCCTGCTCGGCGTGATGTGGGCAATAATAGATGCCATCAAGCTCGACGCCTTTATCGACAAAGTTCCAATCCATCCATTCTGTCAGGGTATGAAATTGATCTTCGCTATACATACCACGCGCAATACCCGATTGGTTAGTGACTACCGCCAGCTTATACCCCATCTCTTTAAGAGAGCGACACGCATCGAACACGCCCTCTACATATTCAAAGTCATCAACTTGATGCACATAACCGTGATCTATATTGATCACACCGTCTCTGTCTAAAAAAACTGCTGGGCTCACGTGTTTAACTCCTAAGTCTGATTCCAGACATTATCCCATCCATTGAAGCATATTGCACCGCGAACTTATCGATTAATCTTAAGAATATTTACACTGAATAAAATATACAAACATGCTAGTTTTACCACTATGTCTATATTTGGGGCTCGCCAGGAAAAGCACGATTCACACGGCTGGCTCAAGTAAACACCAGCAACAGTGTAATGAGGCTTATCGCAAGGTGAGTTCACATAAGTACACCAATGAAGAGACTTATAAAAATGAGCAGTGATCTATACCAAACAAGAAGAAAAGCCCTGTTCGAGCAACTCCCTGAAGGCAGTATTGTCATTCTTGTTGGCTATCAGCAGAAAGTTCGCAGTAAGAACATCAAGTATCATTTCAGACAAGACAATGACTTTCTATATCTAACAGGCTTCAATGAACCCGATGCGGTGGCCGTACTCTGCTCCGATAAAAGTCAAGATTCAGGCTTTAAATACAGCTTATTTTGCCGTCCCAAAGATAAAGCCCAGGAAGTCAGCTTCGGAGAACGCGCCGGTGTCGATGGAGCCATAACAGATTTTAACGCCGATGAGGCTTATGATGTTGCCAAGTTAGAGACAGTACTTCTGTCACAGTTAACAACGCAGCGACACATTTTCATTGGTGATGAATTGGGTCGTTTCTCAAGCCAAGTCATCGGCTGGATGAATCATCAGCGTAACACCGCCTCTTTCGACACAATCAAACACCATCTCAGCCTGAGCCCCTTGGCCAAGGTGCTTCATCCTATGAGAGTGTTAAAGAGTCCAGATGAGATAGCTAAGATCAAGGCCGCAGTCAAAGCCTCTACCGACGGCCACGAGGCCGTCATGAAAGCCTGTAAACCTGGGGTCAACGAAGCCGAACTCGCCGCCACCTTTAATTTTACCATAGCCAAATATGGCGCTACCGATGTGGCCTACCCCAATATCGTTGCCTCGGGCAACAATGCCTGCTGCCTGCATTATGAAGAGAACTGCTGCACCGTCGAAGATGGACAGATATTGCTTATCGATGCAGGCGCCGAACTTGCTCACTACGCATCGGATATCACTCGCAGCTATCCGGTGAATGGTAAGTTCACCACCGAACAAAAAGCCATCTATCAGCTAGTATTAAGCGCTTTAGATGCCGCCATAGCTGAAGTCAAACCTGGCGCGAGTTGGAACAGCCTACATGAAACTTGTATGGAAGTGATGGCTAAAGGCTTACTGGAACTTGGCCTATTAAATGGCAATATCGATGACGTCATGAAAAATGAAACCTATAAACGTTTCACCGTTCACAAGACGGGTCATTGGCTTGGCATGGATGTCCACGATGTGGGTCCCTATCACGATGAACAAGATCAGTGGCGTAAGCTAGAAGCTGGAATGGTTTTTACTATTGAACCTGGGATCTATATTCCATTATCAGCAACTGATGTCCCTGAAGCGTATCTGGGCATGGGGATCCGTATCGAAGATGATATTTTGGTTACCGAAGCTGGTCATGAAAACCTATCGGCAGGTGTACCCAGAACAATAAGCGAAATTGAAGCCATTATGACCAGATAAATATGATTAATATGTCCCTCTCAGGAGGTTTTTTAATCCTGGCACCAGCCCTTTATAGCTAGACGCCGCTTCACGGTGATCTAGCTAAATCCACACTCAACAAATTCTAGCACTATGCACTTCACTATTACCACTAATTTAAGCTCGGTTATAAAATAACACCTCAGTTCCCTCTCGCCTTATATAATATAAAAGCATAACAAATAATCTCAACTAAAATTAATAGCATTTAAAATAATATTTGCGATGAATATATACACGAACATTCAGGTTACAATTTAAGGTCTATTATTCCACAATAGTTAGTCACATATATTACAGTTTAAAACAGTCGGAATTCACAACTCTACGAAGATCAACTGTACTCCCTCGATACAAGCACTAAGAACAATTATAGTGACCATTATGTGGAAATAAAAACAATGATAACTTCATAAGCTTAACGGACTCACCAAGTTAAATTCAAGCGTAAGGCTAAGAATATAATCATCATAAAACCATAAGGTGATAAGTGTTTTAAATAACCAGATAGTTTTTCATTCCCTATATAAAATCCAGATATATAAGCCAGAAACTGATCAACTCGATACATTTACCCGACTCTATTTATCCTCCTATAAACACCTGATAATAAAAATAGTACTTTCCTACTATATAAATAATAAAACAAGTGTTTAAGTTTATTAGTGACGTTCAAAACCATCCGCTGTAATCATTTCTATGCTGCAATAAAATTATTGATGATTTTGCAACTCTTCACCGAGTGGCTAGGTTAACCACTCATTAAAAATAAGAAATACATCATAATAAAAAAGGACATGGAATAATGCAGATTAGATCATTAGTTCGACTACTCATGTTTACAGCCGGAGTCTCGGCGGTAAGCACATCCTGGGCAACAACTGAATATCTCCAAAGTAACCCTCTATCGACAGCCGACAGCCCGGTTCACTCATTGGCCCAGGGCTGTTACTCGATTAGATCCCCACAGACCAATAAGTTCGTGAAGCGTTATACCAGTGGCGGCACTGTGAACGATGGCCAAAGTTATGGCTTCCTAAGTACCAGCTTACAAGATGCCGGCCGTTTTTACTTTAAACCTACGGGTTTAGATCACTACATGATGACAGATCAAGACAGCTATTATCTGGCAGCCCGTTTACCCTTTAACATCACCGCCGGCACCTATGCAGGAAAGTTTGCCGAATGGAAAACCACAGCGATCGAACAAACCGATGGGACATTTCGTTATCGACTTAGAGTAACCGGCTTAGACAGAGACGTGCGCCATAACTACAGCTCAGATAGCTTGTACTTCGTGGACGCTTTAAATCCCTATAATTACACCAGCGAAACCGACTTCGAACTGGTTCAGCAAACGAATTGTCGACCATTCCCGGAGATCCAAACCAATGTCACTGGCAATATTAAAGCCCTGAAGGGCGATTCCGATATGCCAGTGCGCGGCTTTATCGATCCCCACACCCACATCACGTCCTATGAATTTATGGGCGGCCGTTTCATGCACGGGTACCCATTTCACCGTTTCGGTGTAGAAACGGCACTCAGCGACAGCAGCGATATCCATGGTAGTTGGGGCGCGCTGGATATTATTGGCAACTTAATGGCCTACAATGATGTGAACTACCGCTATGACACCCGTGGCTGGCCAGAATTTCCACACTGGCCTAATTACCAACAGATGAGCCATATGGGCTACTACTATAAATGGATGGAGCGGGCCTACCTGAGTGGTCAACGTATGATCGTCACCAACCTGGTGGAAAATGAGGTGTTATGTAAGCTTCAATCCACGGTAAACCCAGCTGCATGGGTCGGACATAACAGTTGTAATACCATGGACAGCATTCGTCTGCAGGTACAACGACTCAATGAAATGCAAACCTACATAGATGCACAAGCCGGTGGTATCGGTAAAGGTTTCTTCCGTCTGATCACCTCACCGGAGCAAGCCCGAGAGGTGATAGCAGAGGGCAAATTAGCCGTGCTCATGGGAATCGAAGCCTCAGAGACTTTCAACTGCGGACTTAAGGACACTTGCAACAGATTTGATGTCGAAAAGCAGCTACAAGAGGTCTATGATTTAGGAATAAGGGTTATCTATCCTACACATAAATTTGACAATAAATTCGGCGGTTCCCGTGTCGAGGACAGCCTGATTAACGTGGGACAGGTACTCAGCACAGGGTATGCGTTCGACACCAATGAATGTGATGCATTTACCCATGGCCCTGAGATGACATCCGGCTTTCCCCTGCTCGGCGGTATACCCGTCATCGGCGATATAGCCAACACGATTGCCAATCCTCAATATGAGCCTGGCGTCGAAAATTGTAACCAACAAGGCTTGTCAGAGCTTGGGGTATACCTGGTCAATCGCATGATAGATAAGAAGATGTTGATCGAACTCGATCATATGAGTGAAAAAACGGCCTCCTCGGTGATGGACATAGTAGAAGCCAGGCACTACAACGGCGTGATCTCTTCACACAGCTGGATGACTGCAGGTAAGAATGGCGAATTACACAACAACCTAAAACGTGCGGTGCAAGTGGGCGGCTTCGTCACTCCCTACAATTGGACATCGACCGATATCGCCAACACCATATCTCAATATCTCGATGAGGTTGAAAAAACGCCCTTCGTTCACGGTGTCAGTTTTGCGACCGACATGAGTGGACTAGGTAACCAACCTGGGCCCCGTGATGACGCCCAAACGAATCCGCTTAAATACCCTTTTACCTCTGAGTTTGGTTTGCAATTTGACAGACAGCAATCAGGCAATCGCAGCTACGATTACAACAATGATGGTATGGCCCATTACGGCATGGTCGCCGATCACCTGCAAGATATTCGTGAACAGGCCCCCGCTCGTATCTATGAATCTATCATGAATTCGGCCGAAGCCTATTTACAAATGTGGGAGCGAGCCGAAGCGAATGACAATCGCGATTATCACAACCCACTAGAGCTGTATGTTCGGGTGGTTAACTGGGGTAATGGCAAGTGTATCGATATTGCCGGAGAGGATAACGGCGTCACCGACGGCCAAGCCGTACAGCAGTATGACTGCCAACATCAGTCTGACGACCAGCAATGGCTCTATGACAGATCAAGTCAAACACTGCGCAACCGGGTCGATCCGAATATGTGTCTTGATAATCGAGGTCAAACATACAAGGACGGCAACATCGGGATCAGCAGATGTAATAACAACGATAATCAACGATGGGTCTACGACGGCTACTGGTTAAGAGCCAAGCAAGATCAAAACTATGTCATAGACGTATGGGGGTCGAGTAACACCAATTTCATCGGCTCATGGACCTTTGACGGCAGTAATAGTCAGGCATGGGAGTTGCGCACTGAGAGGGAAGTCTACTCATGGTCGACCTTACGTACCCATCAAGGTGGCCGCTGTTTAGATATCCCCTATGGCAACCTCAGCAATGGCAACAGCTTGCAGCTCGATCGCTGCCACGGGGCTAATAATCAACAGTGGTTCTACGATCCTAAGCTGGGCAATATTCGCAGCAAACTCAACTGGAACAAGTGCGTTGCACTCGAAGGGGCAAACACAGCTAACAACACTCCCATCATCATCTCAGATTGTAACAATGAGAAGAGTCAACAATGGGAGCATGATGGTGGATATTTCCGTTCCCGTTTAAATCACAACAAGGTCATCGATGCCAATGGAAATAGTGATCGCTCAGAGATCACCATTTGGGACTATAACTCAGGGTCAAACCAAAGATGGCGCACAGTGATAAACTAACTAAAATGTCATTCGCTTAAGTGCAACTCGCATAAGTGCTCATATTTCTCGCCCGGCAAGAAAAATGAGCACCATCTTAAGGCGCTAAGGGTAAAGCATCAGTTTGGCGTATTGACGCAGAATTAGGGAGCTCCATCCCATCATCCATTCTTATTCTAAGGAAGATGGTTGCCCTTGTTCAAAGTAGAAGTGCATCACTCATTTCAGTATAGATTTCAAAGGTATCTTGGTTATTTATTACTGATTATTAAGCCTTAATTCATACCAAAAAATGAAGAAGACAAATCTTACCAGAGATAAAAATAGCAGTATCTAAACTCATACTGTCCATTGCTAATCTCCCTCCGCTAAATGTTATACCTTAAGCTTCAATCCAACCAAGCCTGTGCTTA
Source organism: Shewanella sp. YLB-07 (assembly GCF_009377275.1). NCBI lineage: Bacteria > Pseudomonadati > Pseudomonadota > Gammaproteobacteria > Alteromonadales > Shewanellaceae > Shewanella > Shewanella sp. YLB-07. The sequence goes on from NZ_VOQB01000023.1 coordinate 7,067, forward strand.
TAATATTTCCCTGTAAAATCATCAACTCCCGTAAAGTAGGCTCGTCTAACGGTTCTACTACAGCAATAGTAGAAAGCTGTGTCTTCAATACTTATTTGAGTGCTTCGTAGTCCGGGCATACCAAGCTCCTACAGTAAGTAACAATCGAAGCTTAGCTTCGATAGGAAAAGTTTAACCAATAATCTTGAGTGTCTCTGTTTATTTAAAAATCCATATAATACAATATGATATAAAGTTATAACACGGGGTATTCTCAAATTGTGTTTGTGGTCCAATCACTTTATAAAAAGTGTCGATTTTTTCTGATATATCTAATCTTCCAGCTCTATTATCGTTACCTTTATTGACCAATAATTAACAGTTAACAGAGGGAGTGGTATGGATAGCAAAATTGAAGAGTGGTTAAAAGATATCAACCCTGATTTTTCTATAAATGATGGTGTCTGTAACATCATACAAAAGGATTTAAACATTGAGTTCAGCTTATTTTTTGTAAGTGAAAACTATCAATTAACTGTAATTGGCCCATTTCATAATATCAACGATGGTCATTTCAATGGATTGCTTGAACGAGCTTTAATTGATAATGCAAATGCGAAAAAGATGGAAGGTTGCTGGATAAGTTTAATTGACAACAAGCTTGTTTTATCCCATTCCAGGGATATAAGTTCTTTAGATCAGATTGGCTTCACTAATTTGATGTATCATTTTTCTTCAAAAATTGACCAGCTAAAAAAAGATTACAGTACACAAAATCAAGTAGGTGAGACTATTAATTTGCATAATTTAATAGGTACATTGGCATGAAAGTAACTTCGAATAGTATGGTGACAAATGTTAATCACAGTACCAATACTGATATCAACTCAGCGTCATTCACCACTTCTGGAAATCAAATAGGATCATTAGCCCAGAATGCTGTAAATAAAGATTTGAAAGACTTGGCTCCAGATTTAAATCTCCAGTTTTCAGCGGCCGAGGCTCCAGCAAGGAATAATACGGTGCCAGTAATGAACGGTACCGCCTTAACACCAGAGAACATAAAAGAGATACGGTATCAATGGGAGCAATTATTGGTGTTGCATAAGCTTGACACAAGCAAATTTGAAGATCACCACTTAAGTAATTTTACCCATGGTCAGTTCACCAATATGCCCAGTTATGATCACACTGGGCCGAACACAGTGATCAGATCCTCCAATTTGTTTGAAAAATATCAAATTGACATTAAGGATCAGCTTCAAATGCCTCAAACTGACGACACATCGGGGATAGGAAAACTCTTCAACTTCCTGAAAGATGCTGACCGGACATACACGGGGCTGCGTCTCGACAAGTCTGGCACTACAGTCAAAATTGTTCACTATGGTACAGATGAATATCCAGCATTGAGAACACCAGAAGAGAAGCTGATGGAACCAGCGCTATCGGACACTTTTCTGAAATTTAATCAACAAGAGAAAGCTGAATTTTTTCGCTTAGGGTCTTTCCTCAAGACGCTTGAAAAAATCGGTATCAATGCAGAAACAACGGATCAGGAAGTGGCCAAAAAACTGCAAAACTACACTAATACTGGCTCGCATTTTGAGTACCCAAATGCCCCATCAGACATCAATACACGCCTGAAAAACAAAGAGACAGCGCTCTTAGCCGATGAAAAAATTCTGGTTACGCACAAAGGCATTTCGTTAGCTTTTGATACTCAAAAACCAATGAATCTGAAGCAAGATTTAATGAGTGAAAAGTACAGTATCAATAACTTTGATACTGTCGACGACTCTGAATTACTCACTAAGCAACATCAACAGGAAGTTGAGAGATTTTGTGAAAAGCTTCTAAACAGCGAAGGCCGAATTTTAATGACTGGCTACGCCATTGCTGGGTTTGGTGATCTAGTGAACTTCCAGATGCTCTATAAATCAATTACTTCCAAGCATCCTGAGTTAAAAGAACGTATCGACGCTTATGCGCATTTTTACCGATACTCCATTGCCAACAGCACACTAGACAAGTTGCTAGATAAGGACATTAAAGTTATCACGCACCATAATGCTAATCGCCAATGGGATCCCAATTACAGCTATCGATTGGTCTCGGAAATAGCCCAAGACCACAAACCAAAATTTGAAATTCAATATAATGTGGGATCTGTTTTCCAGTCCGTATCCAAAGACGAAAACGTGTTGAGAGTAGGTGAAATTGGAGGAATGGCTGGAGTGAGCATGGTGGATGATGCGTACTTCACCGGTTTATCTCGCGGCGCTATAGGTTTTGGCATTCCCAATGCTGACGTGGATGCTAACCAACAGGAAATCAAAGATGTACTCTCGAGTATTATCCAGCATACTCTCGGCCAAACACAAACCCCTTCCAATGACGCCTCATTTGATTCAATTATCAAAGAGCGCTTCGGTCTGATGATGGCTCGTGAAAATTCTCAGGTGATTAATCAGCGACAGTTTTACCGTTACGATGACGTCCATGAAGGTCAAAATTTAAGCGTAGGGAAGCGTGTTCTTGCTGATATTCTCAAAGCGATGACAGAGCAAGCGAACGTCGACAAACCCATCATTTTAGCAACAGGAAAGATCGAAGCGTTATCGGAACAGGCAAGTGAAGCAGGTCTGGAGCTCACACCAAAAGCAAGCTTTAACGTGAGTGGTAGTGACTACAAACAATTCCATTTAAAAACACAGTCCGGAAAGGAAGCTGTGATCGTTCAAGGTTTTTTCAACAACACTCTCGTCAACGCCATTATGAAACATGCAGATATCCCATCAGTATATTCCGGTGAAGGGTCTATGAACGAAGGCCTGTCATTTGGGGGCAAAGGGTTCATGATCCCGTTTTATGACTATCAGGTAACTACACTTATCGAATCGGCTGGCATCGCTAATAAGCTCGAATTAGATACCTTTAGTATGCAATTAGAGGGGAACGATGTGGGCTTTCGGTACGACCCAAACAAAGTTGTTCAACTTATATCTGACAACCAACCCCTGTATGATTCATGCGAAAAATACGACTTACTGAAACTGAAAGTGGGAGAACAATCCTCGCAAATGTACCTAGTGACAGGTAAATCAGATGAAGGAATGCATATTAAGAAACTAGATAAAACTGAGATTGACTTTCAGATCACCCGTCCTCTTAAGCAGGACTCAAAACCAGAACAGCAGACTTCACAGGCGAACGCTACCATTTATAAATTAGAAGACTGGGCAAAAGAGTGGGCAAAACTGATTTATGATAGAAACTCTTCACAGCTCGATCTGAATAAGCTTGGTCAGCAAACTCCAGCCATGCTTCAAGAGGAAAAACAAAAGCTAGCAAATTGGTTCGATCTCTTTAATTTAAAAACCTCAATGAACTAGTTTATAAGATAACCATTACAGTTTACTGGTCCAGAGTGTAATCTGAGCATGCACTCTGGAAAACCAAAAAAAATGGCCATCATTGGCTGTACCTGAAAGCCATTTAATGATTAAAGATAGTGCATGTGGAACCCAAAAACGAATTAGCTCTTAAGGTTTGACACCATAGTCACTCGTTATGCATTGCTTGCTACTCCCATTAACACTTGCATGGTGCCTTTTTCACTTGTTAGCGAAAACTCTTCTGACACACGTACAAGTGAAAGGCCTACATTTGAATAGGCATTTGTAATTATTTCATTGGTAAAACCAAAATCATCATCCTCATTGCTTCGCTTCCAATCCCACTGGATAAATATACCGCCTTCCTTTAAAAGAAGCTTAAGGTCGGATAATTTTTTCTCGTAATTAGGAACAAAAGCACAAACAGATGACGCAACAATTAAATCAAAACCAGGCTTAAAAATAGGATTTTCATTGATCGAGTTTCTTGAAATTTCGCATGATAGTGAATTTACATTATGGATATTCTTATTCTTTAACACTTCAATCATTTTTGGTGATGAATCTATAGCAACGACTGAAGATGCTACACGAGCTATTTTTTCTGTTAGTTGTCCAGTTCCGCAGCCAAAGTCTAAAACATTTAAGCCTTCTGGACTTATAAATTCACACAGTGAATCAAAAGCTATTTTAGAATACTCGATTACATCTGAATTTGAATCCCAACCATCAGCGTAATCATCCCAACTATCACTCATTATACTTTCCTATTCTTGAAACAGTTCACGACTGCATAGACATAATGACTCCCCACGAGGTGCTAGCCTCCAAGTTCGTGGGTTAGTCCAAAATAGTTAAATTGTACACCTGGGCCATACCGTATTTGTGACCATACAATATTACAAAGGAGGCTAGTATGAGAAAACATAGCATAACTTTCATAGATTTAGACACTCATAAAGAATTTATTGAAGTGACTACGCCGAAAACGGTCAAGAACAATCACTTACCCCAACGAAAAAATCACTGGATTCCGGCTCAAAAGATCTACCAGAATGGCAAAAGTATCGACCAAAACAAAATAAACAAAGATAAAAATGTCACTCATCTTTATTGAAAAACACCTGACTTCTCTAGGCTATATGCAAGCAGCTTTAGCGAAACCTATCGATACGATAATCACTCAAATCGATTGCGGTTTGCTTACCCGATATCTCTTGACTCACAAGCTTAGCGGTAATTCCAGACCAGGTCAGTCCCAGGTGCTGATGACCAAAAGAGAAGAACACGTTTTTATGTTTTTCACTGCGTCCAAGCACAGGAAGACTATCTGGCATCGAGGGTCTGAACCCCATCCAACGCTCACCATCTGCGGCTGTTGCATCGGCAAATAACTCAGGCAGCAAGGCCTTGCCGTGTGGAAATAAGCAATCGGCGCGAGCCTCAACTAACGGGGCCTGTAAACCACCAAACTCCACGGTTCCCGCAAGGCATGTGCCATCAAGCATGGGGGTGATGATAAACTTGCGATTATAGGATGCAACCGGGCGAGAGAGCGTACTCTTCTGCGGCATCATCAGGTGGTAACCTCGCTCTGTTTCCAGCGGCACACGGTAACCTAACTGCTTGGCAAAAGGCTTGGACCAGGCACCTGACGCAATAAGCAAGTTTTCTGAGCGTATAGACTCACCAGAGCTTAGCTGTAGCGAAACATTGTCTTCATCGGTAGAGGAAGCAATAATCTCGCTCACTTCATCGATGAGCAGTTCGCCGCCCAAGGCAATAAACTTATCGGCGAAGGCTTTACATAAACCATAGGGATCACTGGTATGCCCAACATGAGTGAAATATAAACCATGGGTAATGGTTTGACTCAGGCAAGGCTCAAGTTGTCTAACCTCCTCTCCCGTAAGTAACCGAACTTGTACGCCTGCATCTGCGTAATGCCGATATTCCTTGGTGACCTCATCGAGAGGCGTATCTTCGAATACCAACAAGCTGCCATTGAGTATCATTAGCTCAGAGCAGTCACAAAAATCGGTTAGCTCCACAAGAGCAGCAATAGATGCCTGATTTAATCGCTTGATGGCTTGGCTATTGTGCTTTCTCTTACCCGGCAACATATTCACTAGAAATCGCATAAACCAAGGTAATGCCTTGAAGAAATATGCAGGTTGAATACGAAATGGCCCTAGAGGGTCAAGCAACATGCCCGGCAACTTAGGTAACATACTTGGGTCGGCTAATGGAAAAATCTGCTCGGTGGCAAAATGACCGGCATTGCCTTTAGATGCGCCGGCTGCCACTCCCTCTTTATCTAAAATTCGAACCCTATGCCCCGCTCGCAGCAACTCAATGCCAGTCGTTAATCCTATGATCCCAGCGCCTACAATAGTGACGCTGCCTGTTACTAGGCTATTTGTGTTATCACTCATCTTTAATCTCTTATCTGCATTTCAGTGTCTATTAAGCGAGCATGGTTTAACGCAACATAAAGCCATTTTGAAACAGATCATCGGGATCTATGATGAACTGATGACGGCCGGTGATATATGAACGGCCAGAGACTTCTGGAATCACCGCCTGCTTGCCAAAGAACTCAGTTTCAGTAGTGGCACTGACGATCATCCTACCATCGACAATACTCTCTATCATCAGCTCTTGATTGAGCTCCACTTCTCCTTTGGCATACAGAAGCGCTATACGGCCGGCCACTCCTGTACCTGTGGGCGATCTGTCGACTTCCCCGTCGGCAAAAATACACACATGGCGGGAATGTGCCTGCTTATTTGTGACTTTTTGAGAGGTAAAAATAGTGCCATAGAGAAAACTTAAATCTTCCTCAATAGGATGCACTAAAGGATGTGATGCCATCACAGCTTGCTTGATACGCCTACCCATATCGATTAATTGGGCCACATTTTCTTGACCACAGGAGATCCCATGGGCGTCTGCATCTACATAGGCATAATAAGCACCGCCAAAACCAATATCATAATTAACCCTACCAAAACCTTCGACCATCACAGTGCACGCTAAGGACTCGGCCCAGGAATCGACATTTAAGAAACTCGCGTGGATTTTCCCTTGGCTGTCTCTGCTCGCCTTGGCAGTAATGAGTCCAGCAGGTGCATCGATTTTAATCACTCTTGCATCAGTACCTAAACTGATCGCTCCCGTTTCGCAGGCGACTTTAACCAAGGCCAGAATGCCATGACCACACATGCTGCTATAGCCTTCATTATGTAGAAACAAGACCCCAAAATCGGCTCCTGCCGTCACAGGCCGGGTAATAAGCGCCCCGTACATGTCTGCGTGTCCTCTTGGCTCATGCATCAACAAAGTACGGTACCTGTCCATATGGCGAGTTACATATTGACGCATCTCAAGTATGGTTTCACCCACTATCTCAGGATAACCCGATGTGATGATCCTCAGGGGCTCCCCCTCTGTATGGGCATCGATTGTTATGAATTGTTGACACTTTTCTAATAATTCGGCAGGGAGATGATTCAGATGCATGGCTTACTCCTTTCTTATAATTTGTATGCAATATATAGTATTTGATAACAACGAAGACAATTAAAATCTGACGGGGGCTTTTAATCTTCGAATAATTGTATACAATATACTATAAGTTTTCGGAACAAGCCAAATTTAGAATACGTTTTTCCGATCCATTACATTTTTTATATAAAGCATATAGCTCAATGAGGTCCTAAACATGAAAGTAAATTGGCAAGGTGTTTTCCCAGCAATCTCCACTCAGTTCAACGATGACGGTTCAATCAACTATGAATCGAATGCACGCATGCTCGAAGATCTCATCAGAGATGGTATCGATGGCATCATCGCTTTAGGCACTATTGGTGAAAATGCTTCACTTAGCCCACAAGAGAAACGTGACTTTATCAAGCACACAGTAGAAACCGTTAAAGGCCGCATCTTGGTACTAACCGGTTGTACTGAAAACACGGCTGAACAAGCCTGTCTCTATGCTCAAGATGTTGAAAAACTAGGTGTAGATGGCTTAATGCTACTACCGGCTATGGTTTACCGTGGTACCGATCGTGAAGTTGTGGCTCATTATCAGACCGTGGCTCGTTCGACTAAGCTACCTATCATGATCTACAACAATCCTGTCAGTTACGGTATCGATATCAACCTGGAGATGACAGCGATTCTTGCAGAAGAAGAGAACATAGTTGCCATTAAAGAATCAACGACAGATACGCGCCGCTTAACTGAACTTCAGAGCCGTTTCGGCGAACGTTTCAGCATACTTTGTGGTGTCGATGACATCGCCCTGGAAAGCATATTATTGGGCGCTACCGGTTGGATCTCAGGCCTGACTAACGTATTCCCACGTGAATCTGTGACCCTGTTTAAACTGGCACGTGCTGGTCGCATAGAGGAAGCGCGCGAGATCTACCGTTGGTTCATGCCTCTACTTAGATTAGACACGATTCCAACATTAGTTCAGTGCATCAAGTTTGCCGAACAACTACTTGGCCGTGGTAATGAAAATGTCCGTATGCCGCGCATGACCTTGGTTGGCGATGAACGTGCTTATGTTGAAAAAGTAATTAAAGAAGCAATGGACACACGCATAGATCTAGACAAGTACAATCTGGATTAAATCTCAAAAATGGTTCAAGACCCATGGAGTCTCACTAAAACTGAGGCTCCACTATAAAAAGAATTAAGGGTCTGAAGGAAACGGAGTAAAGCACAGATGTTAAAAGGCACTTACTTTTGCGTCGATGCTCATACATGCGGCAATCCTGTTCGTTTGGTCACCAGTGGCCATCCAGAGCTTAAGGGCCGCACAATGAGCGAGAAGCGCCAACACTTTCTCAAAGAATATGATTGGATCCGCAAAGGATTGATGTTCGAACCAAGGGGCCACGATATGATGTCGGGGGCTTTTTTGTATCCACCCTGCAGTGATAACGCCGACGCGTCGATCTTGTTTATCGAAACCAGTGGCTGCCTGCCCATGTGTGGACACGGCACCATAGGTACCATCACCGCGGCTATCGAATCAGGCTTGTTGACGGCAAAGGAGCCAGGGAAACTCATCATAGATGTGCCCGCGGGTCAGATAAATATCGAATATCAGCAGACCGGAGAGAAAATCGATTGGGTCAAGATTTACAACGTCCCCGCTTACCTCGCCCATCAAGATGTGATCTTAGATATCCCGGAACTTGGCCCTCTCAAGGTCGATGTCTCATACGGCGGTAACTATTATGTCATCGTCGAACCCCAAGCCATTTTCCCTGGTTTAAGAAACTGGACCGCTGCCGATATTCTCAGATGGAGCCCCATCGTCCGCCAGATTGCCCATGAGCAGTTAACTTGTGTACATCCCGATGACCCAACAGTATCTGGTATCACTCATGTTCTTTGGACCGGCGAAACCATCAGTGAAGGTTCCGATGGCGCCAATGCGGTGTTTTATGGCGACAAGGCCATAGACCGCTCCCCTTGCGGCACTGGCACCAGCGCTCGCTTAGCTCAGCTGTATGCCAAGGGACAGCTAAACGTTGGCGATAAATACACCCATGAGAGCATCATAGGCAGCCAATTTATCGGCTGCATCGAATCTGCCACTTTTGTAGGCGGATACCGAGGGATTATGCCAAGTATTCAAGGCTGGGCCAGAATAACCGGCCAAAACTCAATCACCATAGATGACAGTGACCCATACGCCTTTGGCTTCCAAGTTACTTAACCCCATAACTTAAGATCAGTTTGTTTCTGGATACATATCTAAGCAACAAACCTAATAGGGAACAATATGACAGACTCAGTTACTTCAAGAATTACTGGCCAACATTTTATCAATGGCGCCTGGACTGGTGAAGCTAATGCATTTAATAGCTTAGATCCGGTCGCAAATGCCAAGCTAGACTGGCAGTTTGCCAGTGCGAGTCAAAGCGATATAGATAGTGCAGCTAAAGCAGCCAAGTCGGCATTTGTCCAATATAGAGCCAAAACACCGGGTCAAAGAGCCGATTTTCTCGATGCCATCGCCAGTGAACTAGAAGCGGATATAGAGGCAATCACCACGGCGGCAAACCGTGAGTCAGGCTTGCCTATGGCACGCGTTCAAGGCGAAACGGGAAGAACCTGTAATCAGCTAAGACTATTCGCAGGCACACTGCGTGAGCCACTGGAGCCAAAGTTTGTCGATTTAGCCAATCCTGACCGTGCCCCGCTGCCAAAAGCCGACAGCCGTTTGAGTGTACTGCCCATTGGCCCGGTTGCCGTTTTTGGCGCATCAAACTTTCCACTGGCATTTTCAACCGCAGGTGGTGATACGGCATCTGCGTTAGCCGCTGGTTGTCCGGTGATCGTTAAGGGCCACCCTGCCCACCCTGCCACCAGTGAACTTGTCACCCGCGCCATCGAGAAAGCCATCATCGCCTGTGACATGCCGACTGGGGTATTTAGCTTAGTGCAAGGCGCCGCGCCGCAAGTCTCCACAGATTTAGTCACCCACAGTGCCATAAAAGCCGTTGGTTTTACCGGCTCACTCAAGGTGGGACGTATTTTGGCTGATCTGTGCGCCGCACGTGCTGAGCCGATCCCATTTTATGGCGAATTAGGCTCGACTAACCCGCAATTCTTGCTCAATAACATATTGTCAGCCAACGCAGAACAGATGGCACAGACTCAAGTCCAGTCGATGATGATGGGTCATGGTCAGTTTTGTACCAGCCCAGGCGTTGTGGTCGCAGTAAAAGGTTCAGCACTCGACCGATATATTGCCACTATGTCCGATACAATAGCTGCACTGCCAGCATCAGCGATGCTGACCCCAGGCATTGCCGCAGCCTATCAAGCCCAAGTTGAAGCTTTGCTTAAAGACACCTGTGTGGCGTTAGTTGCACAGGGTCAATCGGCACAAGCGAGTCATTTAACCAGACCAACGACAGTACGAGTCAATGCCGACGATTACCTGACAACGCCTGAACTGCAGCAGGAGATCTTTGGTCCATGTGCAGTGATCGTAGAATGTGAAGATGAGGCGCAGATGCTCAACATAGCGACTGAATTGGAAGGCCAACTCACGGCCACCATTCACGGCCATGAAGCTGAATTAATCCAAAATCAGCAACTGATTGAGGCGGTAGCCTTCAGCGTAGGTCGTATCATCTTCAATCAGATGCCAACGGGAGTCGAAGTCTGTCACTCGATGAATCACGGTGGGCCTTACCCTGCGAGTACGGACAGCCGCACAACGTCCGTAGGCAGTCAGGCCATGAAGCGTTTCGAGCGTCCAATCTGCTATCAGAATATGCCTGCATCCTTGCTTCCCGATGAATTAAAAAGCGGCGCATCTAAAGTCATCCGCTTTTAATCCTGCTTGAAATGAGAAAATAAATAGAGGGAAACACAGTTTCCCTTTATTTTAACAAGCTTTAACGGTAATCTTAGTCGGATAAAATAGAATAACGAACAGATAAAAACGGGAACTATGAGCCGATCTACACCAATTATCCATAAAACACGAACTCAAGTCGTTGTTGAGGTGCTTAGGGAAAAAATTCTTTCTGGTGATATCGCTGCCGGTGAACCCCTTAGACAAAGTGCACTAGCCGATGAATTAAATGTCAGCCGTATCCCGGTTCGTGAAGCGCTATTGCAACTTGAAGCCGAAGGTTTAGTCAAATTTGAGCCCCATAAAGGTGCTACAGCCACCGAACTTTCTGTCGAGCAAGTCACAGAGTTATTTGAGCTGAGAGCCCTGATTGAAACCGATCTACTGGCTAAAGCGATTCCCAATTTACAAGATGAGCATCTGCTTCAGGCTGAAAAAGTACTCGATGAACTCGAGTCGGCATTCAAACAAGAAGACGCTGTAGCGAGTTGGAGCGAACTCAATACACAATTTCATACCTGCCTGTATCAAGCTGCTGATCGTCCACACACGCTAGAAGTGGTTCACGGACTCAATACCAATTGCGATCGTTATATCCGTTTACAGCTTTTGCTTGCTGGGGGAATACCCCGTGCTGAACAAGATCACCGAGATCTGCTGACCTATTGTAGAAACAAAGATACAGACAAGGCTATCGAGCTTTTACGCGCACATATTTTGCATGCAGCCGAAGCAATACGTGATCTCGTCGCTCAGCAAGTGGAATGAGTCACGGTTGTTAAGCTTAAGATGCACTAAGCTGAGTTAATTTTGTTAGATGAGGCAGAGCTCAGGTTCTGCCTTTTTATTTGAGAGAAAGCACATGCAGTACGCCACGATTACAGGTTGGGGAAAATGCGTTCCACCAGCCACATTAACGAACCATGACCTATCCACTTTCATCGAAACCTCAGACGAGTGGATCAAATCACGTACCGGCATTAGCCAACGTCATATTAGTCACGTGAACACCTCAGAGCTGGCTTCAGTTGCTGCGCAGCATGCACTTGCCGCTGCGGGCATAGAGGGTAGCGAGCTGGATATGATTATTCTTGCTACTGCCAGTCCAGATACCTTGATCCCGAATATTGCCTCTACGGTTCAAGCCAATGTAGGCGCGACCTGTGCTGCTTTTGATATCAATGCCGCATGCAGTGGCTTCTTATATGGCGTAGGCCTGGCGAGTTCTCAGATCAAGAGTGGTCAGTGCAAGAAGGTACTGGTTATCGGTGCCGAGCGCTTGTCATTCTATTTAGATTGGTCACGTCGTGATACCGCCGTGCTGTTCGGTGATGGTGCGGGTGCCGTCGTGTTGGAAGCAACAGATGAAGAAATCGGCGTTTTAGGCTACGAGCTAAGCAACGATCCTGCCGGACGCGATATACTCAAATCAACCTTTGGTACGGCAATGGACAGGTTTGAAGCTTCATCATTGGACTTCTATATTGAGTTTAATGGTCAAGAGATCTTCAAACGTGCTATCGCCGGCATGGGTAAGTTAAGCACTAAGGTACTCGAGAAGTGCGAAATATCTAAAGATGATATCGATTGGGTTATTCCTCATCAGGCCAACGAGCGTATTATCGATACCCTCATCAACCGCATGAAGATCCCGAAAGAGAAGGCCATAGTAAACATAGCTAACTATGGTAATACCTCGGCGGCAACTATCCCTATCGCCATCTGTGATGCTTTAGCACAAGGCAAGATTAAGCCTGGTCAGACGATTTTATCTTGTGCCTTCGGCGCGGGACTCACCTCGGCGGCTGCATTAATCAAATGGGGTGACAGGGTCACGCCTATTAACGAGAGTTATGCCGAGCTTCCCCCTTGTGATAAGACAGGTATCGAACTGGTCAGCAAAGCCGTTAAGCACTTCTGTGGCTAACCGCTAACTTAGCGATCAATAAGCTTCAACGAAAAACACCAGCCTAGGCTGGTGTTTTTGTACAGGGATGTACTTATCCCCGGACACTATGGATGGTGTTAGAGGGGGTTTGTACAAGGCTTCCTTACCTGAAAAGTTATCCCCGGACACCATGGTCTCAGCGGTTCCCTACAGCTATAGACATTTCCTCCATCCCTAGAGGTCAGATGGTGCTAGAGGGGGATCAACCGACATCTAGCTCCTAGTTTCCTAGCTCCCGAATCTAATGCCTAGTGAAATGAAGCCTAGTTATAGCCGCGCACATAGTTCCAGGTCACATCGTCGCTCATGTTAGCCTCGATATTATAAGCTTGATATTCTTTCTTACTGGCACTCATCACTGAAAACTCTCCAAAGCCTTCTATCTGGTCATTCAGGTGATTATTTTGATCGTTCTTTAAGATTATTTTTTTTGAATTATTCATAATACATCCTTTATATACCTATATATTTTTCCCACGAAGTCAGCTTGAGGAAGATTTAGCGTTCGCTCTTATACCAATAGATATTAGGTACTAAATAATTCCAACTGATAAAATAATTAGACAGTAAATTCATCTGTTGTTAAATATCTAACATTAAAACTTGAGTTTGAAGACAATAAAACTTAAGTGTTAGTCACAACGAGTGTCTAATCAACAATACATCATAGTATAAAATATTCAACAGTCTATTTTAAGTAGTCTGTAATGGGGAAGGTGATCGAGTGACCCTCTAGGGTCTAGAGAGAATAAGCATAGGCAGATATGAATGAGCAGGAAGGAGAATCGCTAATGGCAGTGGCTAGTTACCAGCACCATTAGCTTTTTACTATTAACGGTTACACTAATGTATTAAACACCAATCTCACCGCCATCATTTTTGCGTATGATCACAGTGGCAGAACGAGGCCTAACAAGCAGCCCCTCAGGGGTCTCAGCAGTGGCATCCATACTATAAGGCCAGTTTCCAGGATGCTGAACATTCAAGAAGCAGTTCTTCTGATCTGGTGTGAAAGTGAGACCCGTGATCTCACAGCCATTTGGCCCGACGAAGAAACGTCGCAATTCGTTTTGATTATCAGTATGGATTATATCGGCTTCGCCACTGGCATCGACCAGATTAGTCGGAATAACCGCCAGCATCTGATCGTTAGTCTTGTCTTTAACTTCCATCGCCCCGCTATTATCGGTTTGTACCCAAAGAATGCCCCGAGCATCGAATGCCAAGCCGTCGGGACAGGCAAATTCATTAGACTCTGTCAGGCCAGATAGATTGATATCATCCGCACCATCTGAGGGTGCGCCGAATACAAATATATCCCAGCTAAACTCATTACTATCTTGGCTATCGTTCCAGCGAATGATATGACCGAACTTGTTATCCAGCCTAGGGTTGGCCACATTCACTTCATCACGCTTGGTATTATTTGTCAGAGTCAGATAGACGGTGCCGCTGATTGGGTCTACGGTTGTCCACTCGGGACGATCCATAGGAGTTGCACCAACTAAGTCTGCCGCGCCAGCCGTATTGAGAATAATCTCAGCCAGAGAGCCGAAATGATCACCCAGAGTACCGCCAGTTTTAGTTTCACCCTCTAAGGTTAGCGCCAGCCAATGGCCTACACCATCTTCACTGAAGCGCGCCACATACAGGGTGCCTTTATCCATGTACTTAGCACCGACAGTTAATCTATCGCTGCGATCTGCATCGGCAGGATCCCACAAGGCTTCCGAGACAAATTTGTAGATATACTCGAAGCGAGCATCATGCCCCGAGTAAAAAGCAATTGGCTTGCCCTCTTCCACCTTGCCATAAGCACAGCCTTCATGGCGAAAACGTCCCAGTGCGGTACGCTTAACGGCGACAGACTGAGGATCGTGAGGGTCTATCTCGACGATAAAGCCGTAACCATTGGCTTCATTTCGATAATCTTCCCGCGAGTTATTCCCTGTTGGCGTAATATTGAAGCGAGCAAACTCACTTTCTTGCTCACTTTCATCTCCGGCAAGATCTTCCCAGCCATAACGACCACCACTGGTTGAAATGCCAATTCTTTGTTGTTGCTCAGTTAACTCACTCTTGTTGACGAAATAACCAGGCCAATTTTCTTCACAGGTCAGGTAAGTGCCCCAAGGAGTGAAACCATTGCCACAATTATTAGATGTGCCTCGGGTGCGCTCGCCCGTTGGAGAGAAAGGTGTAACGAGTTCAGCGTGTCCAGATAAAGGTCCTGCAATCATCATTTCTGATGCTGCAGTAAATCGGCGGTTGTGCTCATCGTTTTTAATGACTTGCCAACTGCCATCAATAAGCTGAACGCGAACAACACTTATCCCGTGGGCATTGATCTCTTTTCTGATCTCTTCGACGCTATTTCTTAGACCTGAGGTAGGATCGACACTCGCTCCATTCGGGTGCAGTGCAGCTTGCTGAATATACTCGTGATTAATACACAACAAACCATCTGTAGACGATTCATTTAGCGGGTAAAAGTACATGCCATCATGATTCTGACCGACCGAGTTAGCTTGATCTAATGCAGTATTACTGCCATCACTCTGCCACTCCTGAGCCATATCGTTGAGCGGTGTCCCCCAAGGGGCCAGTACCTGAGCCGAGTATCCATTCGCAATCATGACACTGTCTTTCTTGGCACCTGCGATGGAGTCGAAGCCTAATTTAAGTTCTGGTATTGGATCAGGCTTAGTATCACTGCTGCTAAAACAGCCCGTGAGGCCTATTCCACTAAAGAGTGAAAAACCCGCTGCGCCTAAACCGGTTTTTAGCATGCTTCTTCTTGAGATGTGCTTATCTAAGACCTCAGAAAAGGCTTCATTATTGCTTTTGTTATACACATTTCCATCGTGGGTTGCTTTACTCATAATATCCTCAGTACGACTAATTGCTGACATATTCTGAGCTGAACTCTAATGAGGATAGATGACACTAACATGACGGAAAGAAAACAGATTTATGACGTAAAAATAAGTATGCGTTCTCTTAGTGAGCTTAATAATATGAATTCAGCTTGCAGAGCGCTTAGGCTGTAGACAAAAAATGCCGACCTTGTGGGTCGACATTACATTCAACTAAATATTATTAGCCGCTTTGCTACAAAATAGAGACAGGTAAAACCAATATCGGCTTTAGCTAACCTTAACTAACCTTAGCTAACTTAATACCATTACGTTTAGCTATCACCTCGGCCATGATAGAAATTGCAATCTCCACAGGCGTTTTACTGCCTATGTCCAAGCCTATGGGCGCATGCAAGCGTGAGATATCCTGCTCGCTGTATTCGCCGATACGCTTTAAGCGTTCTATTCGCGTCGCCGTGGTGCGTTTGGAGCCCATGGCACCGATATAGAATGCATCAGACTCCAGCGCCGCCATCAAGCCTAAATCATCCACCCTAGGGTCATGTGCTAAAGCAAGAACCACAGAGCAGGAGTTAACATTTTGCTCGACAAATTGATCAGGTGATTGCCAGCTCACATCCACCCCACCATTAACTGAAGCATATTGCCAATCACCGGCAAGATCTTTGCGAATATCACATATCTTGACCGTGTAACCAGCAAGGCGTGCCAGTTGAGCCAGATGCTGACTCACCAGGCTTATCCCCAACAACAAGACATTCCAGGCTTGAGCGTAGTGCAATGATACTGATTTATCTTCCACTGACACGGCTTGGTTTGAACATTGACCTTCTGCTTCAATTTGGCTCAAACCTGACTCCAGGTTAACCCGGCGACAATAGCTCAGACACGATTGCTCAGCCTTAAGCCAAACCGACAGCTGATTGATCGAATCTGGGCTCGGCGTCAGCTTCTCTATGAGCAGACGGATAGTGCCACCGCAAGGAAGCTCGAATACACTGCCCTCTTCGTTATGGTGTTTGCCATAGTCAAATAAGCAGGCAGGTCCGGTAAACTCACCTTGATTAATCATCTTAAGGAATGCCTCTTCGAGACATCCCCCAGAGATAGAGCCCGCGCGCGACTGACCGTCGGTCGCAAACAAGGACCCTATGGGTCTTGGTGCAGACCCATAGGTACTCACAACTGTGCAGAGCCATACCTGACGGTGATCAATAAGCCAGTCAGATACGGTCTCTAATACCGAGATATCAGTGAGCTGCATCGGCAATGCTGTCCTCTATCTTATCCACCCAGCCCTGGACCTGAGACTCAGTTAAATCCGATGACTGCTTCGTCCATACCTTACGTATGTAGTTAGTCAGCTCGGTTAACTGCTTCACATTCAATGTGTCACGATAAGACGGCATGGCATAAAAACCATGAGTATGACTGTATCTCTGCTCCTCTACGCCATTGAGCATCACAGACAGGGTATTGATTGGCACCACCTTGTCTATGGTGGCATTAGCAATCAATGCAGGGCTCACATTGGGCTTTCCTTCACCATTGATGCCATGACAACCGGCGCAATACCCACTGTAAAGCTTATATCCTGGATCTGATTTATCGTGGCCATTGAAGGTATCACTCTTAGCCGTGACTTCAGCATCATTATCCAATAAGTAACTGGTCACAGCCGACATATCATCCTCGGTTAGGTGACTAAAACTGTGGAAGACAACGGGATACATGCCGGCAAACACAGTGCCTTTTCTCGAGTAACCTTTACGTAGCACATCGTCAAGGTCTTGCTTAGTCCAACCCTGACGGTTTAACTCTTTCGGGGTAATGTCGGACGCTTCAGCGCCACCAATAAGCTCACCTTCAAAATGCCTGGACTGATCCATAGCAAACATGACATCTCTTGGAGTATGACACTCACCGCAATGGCCTAGGCCATTGACGATGTAGCTGCCTCGATTCCACTTCTCGCTCTTATCAGCATCAGCCTCGAAGACCTTTGAGTCGTGATTCACCAAGTTCCAGGCCTTAAGCCCAAAACGAATATTGGTTGGGAACATCAGGTCATTGTCCCTGTTTTTCTGTTTCACCGGCTTAGTGCTCAAAAAATAGCGGTACAGGGCCTCGATATCTTGGTCCATCAGCAGATGATAAGAAGTGTAAGGCATGGCAGGATAGAGATTCCCCTTAGGTGCTACACCGCCCCGCATCGCATCGGTAAAATCTTCCAAGCTGTAATGGCCTATACCAAACTCTTCATCTGAGCTGATATTGGTGGAATACACTATGCCAAAAGGAGTCGTAAATGGCAGACCGCCACCATTGGCCTGGCCCTCATCTATGGTATGACAGGCGGTACAGTCGCCAAGTTTCGCAAGATACTTGCCCTGCTCGACCAACTCATCCTGCGCGGCATTGACTGTCAGAGGCAAGGCCAGAAACAGCGCCGATAATGTAAATGCATTTAAATTGATCTTCATGAGCGTGTGAGTCCTTCTGTCGATAAGATTAACTCTTTCACCGCTTTGTAGTATTTAACATACCCAGTGCAGCGACAGACGTGATCGCCTAAGGCTTTCTCGATTACGGTTTCAATCTCACTCACACGAATTGGCATCAGCTTTAATCGCTCAACCAAGACAGTCGTCTCATTGACGAAACCTGAGGTACACCAACCGCACTGGAAGGAGAAGTTCTCGATAAAGGTTTCCTGCACCGGAGACAGCTTAATGATCTCACCAAATTCATTCTCCTTGGCGTGACCTTCGATAGTTCTGATCTTCTTGCCATTAAATCTCGACACACCATTGATACAGGTACGCACGGATTCACTGGAGCCATCTTCGTTATCGACGATCACAGTACAGGCATGACAGACACCCACACCACAACCGAATTTGGTCCCTGTCATATTCAGATGCTCATGAAGAAATTCAATCATCATGATATCGTCACTGGTCTCAATTGGACCTATGGCTTTGTTGTTAATACTCAGTGCAATAGTGCTCATGATAATGCCTTCTTAATCTCTTTCTTACTGATAGGTAGATGATAGAAACGCGTCCCTATAGCCTGATAAACCGCTTCCACGATGGCCGGAACGATAGGGATCATCACCACTTCCGCCATGCCTTTGGTCGGATCTGACTCCGACAACGGCGGCAATATGGTATGGGTTAAATTCCACACACCCACATGCTTAGCCAGCGGAACCTGATAACGGTTGAGGTTCCAGGTGCCGTTACCCGCGCCCTCTTCACCCAATGGCAGGTACTCATGCAGCACATGGCCCAGCCCCATCACCAGGCCGCCTTCTATCTGGCCTTCGACTAATTTCTCGACAATTACCCGACCACATTCCAGCCAAGTATGGGTGGCCAATACTTCGACCTCACCGCTGCCTTCTTGCACGGCTATTTCACATAGGGTGGCGCACGGTGCATAGTAAGTCACCATGGCATGATTCATAGCCGTCGCTGGGTAGCTCACTTGGGTTCTATCGAGTAAGTGATAGCCGCTCTTGGCCATCAAGGCTTGCTTACTTTCACTGGCACCACTGCCGTATTGAAGGGCTAAGGCATCGATGGATAACTTGTTACTCTTACCTTCGATGACAAATTCACTCTCGGCCCAAGACCAACGGTTAAATGCGTGAACCATCACCCCGGTCACGAGTCCCATGGTGTGGGCTTTATGAGCAAGAATATCGATAGACAGTGGTGGGTAACCTGCCGCCGTTAACTTACCGTCAACCCAATGGGCATTGTTAACATCGGTAAAGTCAGGAGCCGCGTGGTCATTATTGAAAAATTGGGTTCGCCAGATCTCAATTGCCGCGGGCCATAAGCCTTGTTCGAAAACAATTTTGGCGGCAATACTTGTGGTGTGACTCTGAAAATATGAAGATTGAGACGCCGAAGAGGCCATCGCGATAGACGGCGTCCAGCGAGGATCTTTCTGCATCTCATCTTGCTTATCTTGCGAGATAAAATAGGGAGAGTCGGTCTCTTTGAGCTTCATCACATCCCAAAGCGTCACTTCACCGAGGAATACCTCATCGGCCATATTACCCAAATACTGCTGAACGAGCGTGCCTTGGGAGGTGTCTGTGCCGGTTCCCATCTCCATCGAAGCGAGACGGATAATAATCTTGCCTTCTTTAGTGATAGAAACTTGGGTCGAAGGTGCATTAGCCCCGGTGCCATAATCTTTGGTGACTATGCCAAAGCCTACACCGTATTTTTTGCCTGGATTTTTCGCTTCAAACTGCTGTTTTTTCTGTTCGCGGTTAACCCAGATATCGTGCTTTTGCGCCAGCTCCAACATCTCCTGATAACGCAGCGCCCCATTGGGAATAGCACCCTGGGTGTTACGATAGCCTGGCTGCATGAGATTGGCGAGCCTGAGCTTGAAGGGGTCAACATTGAGTTTCTCTGCCGACTCGTTGACCATCATCTCCATAGATGACATAGACTGTAAGGTGCCATAACCTCGCATCGAACCACAGTCCGGATTTTGCGATGGATGCGCCACGGCGGTGATGTCATTTTGCGGCAGATAATACACACCTTGCAGTGCACTGGCACCCACCATAGTCACAGAGCCGGTAAAGTTTAAGCGTCCACCACCATCAATCACCATGTCCGAGATTAATGTCTTAAATTTAAGGGTTTTCTTATCGATGGCCAGCTTATGGTGCATCTTAAACGGATGGCGTTTCAGCCCCGATTGGAATTGCTCAAATCTATCGTTGGCGATATGCACAGGTTTGTCAGTGAGCAGAGATGCCATCAGGCCATAATAAGGAAATATGGAGTGATCTTTTGCACCGAAGCCGCCGCCAATAAAGGGAGAATGCACCACTAGCTTAGTGATCTGACCTTTATATTGGCTGTGTTCAATCATCTCACCGGCTTGCAGATAAAAATCATGGGGAGATTGAATAGTGAGCACAGTGTGTAGAGTGCCACTGGCACGATCGAACCAGCCATTGAACGCCTCAGGCTCCATCATCATGGGCTCGATAGACTGAGTCTGATAATCTTGCTCGAAGATAAACCAGTCTTCTTCGTCCATCTGTTTCGCCATTGCATTAGCATAATAGATAGCGCGCTGACCCGTTGAACCAGATTTATCACCATCTGTAGGCCAGACCGCCTGATGATCGACATAATTAGGGAAAAACAGACCATCACTCAAGGTGCTGTAATTATCCACGCCATTGGCACCATTTTGCCCTTCAGAGCGAACGATACGCCAACTGGCTAAGGGATCTTTGCTCTCACTGGTTAATGGCGTTTTCTCACCATAAATAACGGCGCTATCGCTAAACTGCAATCTGGTCTTAGCGGCTTTAAAAGAAGCAAAGTTATTGAATATCAGCAGGGCAACGGCGTGACCTAAGTAATCAGGCGTTTGACCTTTAGCTAGCAGCATCTTATCGCCGAAAAAGCCCGGCAATTTAATGCCCGCATCTTTAAGCGTTGCAGAGGTAATGATCAGGCTTGGCTTGGCACTTTCCGGAATAGCGGAAAGATCTATGCCTTCAAAGCGGTGATCCGCTTTATTAGCACGTAAAATAAAGCCATAGTGCTGAATATCTGGCCAGCCATCCATGTCCATGGCGCGATAATCGCGACCATAAATCTTCTGCCCGGTGACTTTGGCGACACCATCTAGGCGAAACTTAGGCTTACCCGTCCCTTTCCACTGCTCCATCAACTCATCAGAAATCATTGCCGCGTTCGCCTTGCCTGCGTTAAACAGCATAGGCGCGCTGTAGACGGCGACTCCGCCCACCACACATTGTTTGATAAACGAGCGACGCGAAAGATCGAATCTAGACATAGTCTTTCCTTTTGTATTGATTTTGTTCAGGCATGCCTAATCCATCGAATGAACTGTAAGTAGTAAATTCAAAAAAGTCTTTAATCGGAAAAGTTCATCATGAAGCTGACGGTTAATTTTCTATAGGATTGGCATAGTAAATATTCGTGCTTAACGTTAGAGATCTAAGTTAGAAAACGTCGAATACCAAGTAAGTATATTGATATAAATCACATTTACCAGTAAAAACACGACATGAAATAGGCGTGATTAACTCAATAAGAATAGGCGATATCTATTGAGTATTGATTTAAATCAATTTTTTAAGGTTCAGTTAATAAAAGATATTGTAAATTTTATTGCAATAAAAAATGCCAGTCATCTCTGACTGGCATTTATCGATTAACACTTAGACTAACAATTAGGCAGAAGCTCTTAGATGCTGGCTAAAATCTTAGACACTGTATCCTTAGCATCGCCAAACAGCATCTCAGTGTTCTCTTTGAAGAATAGCGGGTTCTGGACCCCGGCATAGCCGGTCGCCATAGAGCGCTTGAAAACCACCACGTTATCGGCGTTCCACACTTCGAGTACTGGCATACCGGCAATCGGACTGCCAGGTTCTTTCGCGGCAGGATTTACAGTATCGTTAGCACCAATAACCAGCACCACATCCGTATTGGCGAAGTCATCATTGATCTCGTCCATCTCCATCACTATGTCATAGGGCAGTTTTGCTTCGGCCAACAAGACATTCATGTGACCAGGAAGACGACCCGCGACAGGATGGATGGCAAAACGAACTTTCACACCTAGATCACGCAGTTTCTTAGTTATTTCAGCCACTGGATATTGAGCCTGTGCCACCGCCATGCCATAACCTGGGGCTATGATGACTGTGCGCGCATTCTTGAGCATCTCAGCCACATCTTCAGCCTGAGTTTCACGATGCTCACCTTGCTCACCATCGCCAATAACCACAGTACCACCTTCGGCACCGAAACCACCTAAAATCACCGAGATGAATGAGCGGTTCATCGCCTTACACATGATGTAGGACAGGATGGCGCCCGAACTACCCACTAGGGCACCGGTTATGATCAAGAGATCGTTACCTAACATGAAACCAGCTGAAGCCGCGGCCCAACCCGAATATGAGTTAAGCATGGAGACAACCACTGGCATATCCGCGCCACCAATGGCCGATACCAAGTTATAACCAAATACAAACGAGATAGCCGTCATGATAACCAAAGCAGCTATGGCATCGGTTTGCATGTAATAAATACCAAGAGCAACAGAGGCAACTAACATGGCAAGGTTAAGCCAATGAGCACCAGGAAGAGCTTTAGGGGTACTCTTCACCAAGCCACGAAGTTTGGCAAAGGCGACGATTGAGCCGGTAAAGGTGACACCACCGATAAAGATCCCCAGGAAGACCTCCACATCGTGGATAATCTTAGCCACTGGATCAATTTGCCCCGTGATAGCATCCATCAAAGCGCCGTGATCTATGGTGCTCGAGAAACCCACTAACACTGCCGCCAGACCCACGAAACTGTGTAAGATAGCCACAAGTTCTGGCATCTCGGTCATCTCGACTTTTAACGCTAAACGGATACCAATCACGGCACCGATAGCCATGGCGCCGGTAATGATCCAGCTATTACCGTCAATTTGAGTACTGGCTAGGGTCGCCACTATGGCGATGGCCATGCCGATCATACCCAAGAAGTTACCGCGTTGTGCGGTTTCTTGTTTACTTAAGCCTGCGAGGCTAAAGATAAACAAGACTGCTGCAATAAGATAGGCAGCACTTAATAATCCTATAGACATATCAATCTTTCCCCTTAGTCTTTACGGAACATTTTCAGCATGCGCTGAGTGACGGTGAAACCACCGGCAATGTTGATTGAGGCGATCAATATCGCAATCCCCGACAATACTAAAACAGCGGTATTGTCACTGTTCATCTGCACCAGAGCACCTACGACTATGATGCCACTAATGGCGTTGGTCACACTCATCAGAGGCGTATGCAGCGAATGGCTCACGTTCCACACCACGTAATAACCCACGACGCAGGAGAGCACAAATACACTGAAGTGCTGAATGAAATCAAGCGGTGCCGAGTTGGCAATCAGGCCAAACAGACCCGCGGCGACAACGGCAAGAGCTGGCTTAACCCATGGATTTTTAGGCTTAGCTTCAACCACTTCTACTACGGCTTCTTCCTTAGCTTTGGGTTGAACGCTGACTTGGATCACAGGTGGCGGAAAGGTGATTTCCCCTTCCTTCACGGCAGTCAAACCACGGATCACTTCATCGTCAAAATTAATCTCATAGTTACCATCTTTCTCAGGCACCATAATTTTAAGTAAGTTAACTAAGTTAGTACCGTATAGCTGACTGGCTTGAGTCGGTAAACGACGGGAGAGCTCGGTGTAACCGATAATGGTCACATTGTTCACCACTGTTACTTCACCCGGTACCGTCAATTCACAGTTGCCGCCATTGGCCGCTGCGAGATCGACAATCACACTGCCGGGCTTCATCAGGTAGACCATGTCCTCAAGAATAAGCTTGGGAGCCGGCTTACCGGGAATGAGTGCCGTGGTGATAATAATATCGACATCTTTGGCCTGCTGACGGAAGAGCTCCATCTCGGCATCGATAAATGCCTTACTCATGACCTTGGCATAACCGTCACCGGATCCAGACTCCTCTTCGAAATCCAGTTCCAGGAACTCGGCGCCCATGGAATTAATCTGCTCTTTCACCTCGGGACGAGTATCGAAGGCTCGCACTATGGCGCCCATACTTCCCGCGGCGCCTAAGGCTGAAAGTCCGGCAACACCAGCACCGATAATTAAGACTTTTGCCGGCGGCACTTTACCCGCCGCTGTGATTTGTCCGGTGAAGAAACGTCCAAAATGGTTCGCAGCTTCGACAACGGCGCGGTAACCATCGACGTTGGCTAAAGAGCTACGGGCATCGAGGGATTGCGCACGTGAAATACGTGGCACCATATCCATAGCGAGTAGGTTAATGCCTTTAGCCTTGAATTTTTCTAGCAGCTCAGGATTCTGAGCCGGCCATACAAAACTTGCTACTGTCGCACCGGATTTTAATAGATCGGCCTCGTCAACGCCCGTATCACTATTGATAGCCGGTGCATTAACTTTCAGTATGAGATCGGCTTGAAATGCATCTTCAAGGCTAACAATCTCGGCGCCAGCTTCTCGATACGCTTCATCTTTGAAGTTAGCTAGTTCTCCGGCACCGCTTTGTACTACAACACTGAAGCCTAATTTCTTAAGCTGTATCACAGTGGCTGGAGTCGCGGCTACCCGGCTCTCCTGCGCGAGGATCTCCCTTGGTATTCCGATTTTCATAGTGTCTTCCTGGTGGCGATAGTGATGTTTTCTAATGCAGATCCCTAAGATGTAAACTCAGTCACGCAATAGCCATTATTTTTAGTTCGTTTAGGTATAACAAAACAACGCATAGGGTCAAATGCAGCCAGTATCAGACTCAAAAAGCACAATAAGGCGTGTTGCTAATGTTCACAAAACCAATCAACAATACCAAGATATTTGGCTTATGGATCAATAAATTTCAAGAATTGGAGCAGAGGTCAAGTAAATAATGAGGAATCTTTGATGGTACGGGGCTGTCAATCGCAATCGGATATTAGTTATTTACAATAGTTATCAATCTCATCCATATGGAAAGAAGAATTTCAAACGAATTTCCCCTTAGTTGACTACATCTACATCAGGAGGAGTGACATTAGGGCAAAATTGTTTCTATATTAGAACAATGGACAATACAATTTAGTCAGCGTTATCGATAAATCATCCTAAAATATCGCTTCATCCCAATAAATACTCTGTCCAAAGTGGACTGACAGGCGTTTATTGAGATCATTAAAGCCCGGTAATGACTCCTCCTTGCCACTGAGACAGGACCAGACGAAACGATGGCAATTGTTATCAAACAAGTCATATTCCCGATAAGTAAAAATAGCCTGCTCTGCTTTGATTAACGCATCTTCATCCACCAGCGGTCGATGATCATGACTGCA
Organism: Shewanella sp. YLB-07; assembly: GCF_009377275.1. Taxonomy (NCBI): domain Bacteria; kingdom Pseudomonadati; phylum Pseudomonadota; class Gammaproteobacteria; order Alteromonadales; family Shewanellaceae; genus Shewanella; species Shewanella sp. YLB-07. The sequence continues at coordinate 32,577 of NZ_VOQB01000023.1, forward strand.
GGCGATATAGATCTTACTGCCTGTGCGTCCGGCTAAGAAACGTTGGGTCGATACAGCGCGGATAAGACCATTGCCATGGAGCTCTATCAAGGTATGATCATCGAGCCAGATCCCTGTGTGCTCTATCACGCCATAGACAAAGCAACAGATAATAGTCCCGGGTAAAGGTTTAACCCGCTTATGGCCCGCCTGCCAAAGACTCGGGTGAAGACCCACGTGCTTATTATTACCCTCGGGAACCGGCACTGTGCCGCTGCGCCTCTTCAGCTCCAACTGATGACGTTTCTCTCTTTCATTGGCCAAAAATACCGCGCCCAGCGCACTACCAACCAGGAGAAGAGGTAAAGCCATAAATAAGCCTCTTAGATAAAAACTTAACTCGAGATTAGTCAGTTAACCTAAAGATGTGAATATGAACTTTGTAAGTATGTTTGTGCGTTATTTAATTGCAAGTAACTCGGCAACCGTTAATGGCTCTCCTTGGCCAATAGCTGCAACCTGAGCAAGCAATAACTCACCACATGCTAAGGCATCGACCAAGGCATTATGAGCGGCGTACACAGGTAAACCATACCGAGTACGACACGCACCTAGCCTCAGGGACCCCTCTTTTAATACATCATGCTTTCTCAGTAAACGTCTGCGCTCAACGGTCAGGGTATCTATCGCGCAAAGCTTAACTGACTCTCCGATTGTTTTACTCATGGCGTTTTGCAGGAAATTGATATCTAAAGGTGCATGATGAGCCACCAGCACCTTACCGAGTGTCTTTTCAAGAAACCAGGATATGGCTTCCTCTATGTCTATCGCATCTTGCAAATGTTTATCTAAGATGCCGTGGATCGCCGCGCTCTGACCCACGCCGCCGTCGACTTTGATGAGCTTCTGCTCCGCCTTATCGAGTAGCAGCAAGTTATTTTCAATGGGAATTAAGCCAATACTGAGAATTTGATCATGATTAGGGTCTAGACCTGTCATTTCCAGATCTAGGGCTATTAACTTAGATTGGCTGACATCTTGGCTTATCACGGCCATTAATTCGCGATGATACTGCCTCATCACTTCCGAGCGACAGCGAAAGGCACGCCAACACAACTGAGATTTGAGCAGCAGAGAGATCACGGCTTAAAAACTCCGGCTAAATTTAAGTTTAATGCCGAGTTGAACATCATGAACCACCTCATTAATCACCTTAAAAACTCCGGCTAAATTTAAGTTTAATGCCGAGTTGAACATCATGAACCACCTCATTAATCACCTTAAAAACTCCGGGTAAATTTAAGTTTAATGCCGAGTTGAACATCATGAACCACCTCATTAATCACCTTAAAAACTCCGGGTAAATTTAAGTTTAATGCCGGACTGAGCATCATGAACCACCTTAAAAGCATCCTTGAGTTGATGGCGCACCAGAGAAGACAGATGCTGGGGCTTGAGATAGTTAGTGATCTCCTGTGAGTGCTTATCTTGATAGCCTTGATTGGATAAGCGCATATGGGCGATAAACTCATGGGCATCGGCCAGATTGAGGGCATCTTTGCGATTGATGATATTGAGATCCATCAATTCTCGGATCCTTTTTGCCGTATTTACCTCCTTGATCCCGGCCGACAAGGCATAGACCCGGGCAATGTCATTGATAAGCGCGTTGCCCTTATGTTTCAGATCTATACCCTTGACCTCACGGCCATCACGCTCTAAAACAAACTTCTTGAAAAAGCCCAGGGGCGGCGACTCGGTCAGGGCATTTCCTGCCATACCGGCAAGGAAGATATCATTGCCCTTGGTATTTGCCAGCACGGTATCTTGCAGGTCATTAAATAACGAGCTTGGGCCGTAGACAGGACGCATATCGAAGAAAATGCTGGCGTGCATCAGTGCCTTAGGCTCAGGGGTATTGACCCAAGTTTCAAATTTATGCTGCCACTGCTTCAAAGTGAGGCGCCACTGGGGGTTTTGCGCCATGATCTCCCCGGGGCAATAAACATAACCACACAGATCCAGTCCGGCGCAGACCGATTTCGATAAGGCCTCAAAATAAGCCGCCGCCGCTTCATCGGGTTCATGGGCGAGTAACAGACCATTGTCCTGATCGGAACACGCAGCCTGATCTTGTCGCCCCTGAGAACCGAATGCCAGCCAACAAAAAGCCATGGGAGCTTCGCCCAGTAACTGCTGATTCAGCACGATAAGGCGCCTGGTCAGTGCATCAGTCACCGACGTCAGCACCCGGCCAATCTCTTCGGCTCTGGCATCGGCACTGATCAAGTTTTGCAGCAACAAGGGGATCTGCTTACTCACGCTAATAAGACTTTCAACTGTGTCTTGTCTCTCTATTTCACCGATAAGCAATAAAGGTTGGGAGCTTTGGCCACGTAATATATCTGTGCTGGTAATGATACCAATGGGCTTTCCCTCATCTACGATGGGCAGGTGATGAATACTGTGCTCACTCATAAGCAGCATGGCTTCAAATACCAGGGAGCTTGATGTCAATGTCTTCGGCCGGGTCGTCATCGCCTGATGCACGGGCAGATGCCCGTCTAACCCTTCAGCCAGCACGCGATTTCTCAAGTCTCTGTCGGTCAAGATCCCCACCAGCTGGTGATTGTCGATAACCAGCACCGAAGAAACCCGCGCCAAACGCATCTTTTGCGCTGCTTCACCAACCGTAGAATTGCTGTCGATCACCAAAGGATGTTTCGACATCAAGGTGTTTACCCGACTCGTGGTAGCCAATTCTTTTGCCTTAAATCGGCCTTGATGGCGAAGCCGTTTCGCGAAAGCACGATTGAAGAAACGATCGAAGTGGCGATTTTCACCGCGAAGGTAATTGAACGTATCGGGATCTAAGTGATAAACCAGACCATCTTCTAATATCTGTACCCGATTACTGACCTTTTCACCGGACAGCAGCGAGAGAAAACCAAAATAATCCCCCTCACCGAGTCTGTCGACTAACTCGCCATCATCATCTCGCACCTCAAATGCACCGCTGCGCACGATATAAAGCTGAGGATGGGTTTCATCCAGAGGCACTATCGCCGATGCCTTGCTGTAATAGCCGACGGTTAAACTTTTACAACAACGCTCGAGGGCGGCTGCAGTTAAGGTATCAAACGGCGCTTGGGCCTTAATAAATTGAGATATTGGCTGTAGCTCACTTGCATCCATAGACTGTCACCAGAAAACCGGAAGAGACTGATAACAAAACTATACCCAGTTGAACAAGATAAGGGTATTCGACCAATGGCCACAGTGGGCAATTTTTTAAGAAGAGCTCAATCAGGGTAATTTATAACAGCATTTAATTTAAGAATTTAGCTTCAAGCTGGCTTTTTAAATCCTCTATTGCAGGTGTTAAACGCCGATGTTCAGGCATCTGGCTTATACTGTTTAAACCATATTTATAAGCAGTTTCGGCATCAAGATATTGCTTCAGCTCTTGGTAGATATCTCCTTTCTTAAGTTGCCAACGAGGCAAGCTATTAACGTCATGGGGCAACAGCTCGATAACCCTCAACGCCTCTTCGCGCTTATCTTGTTCAAGATAACTGTCGACTAACAAGTCCACTAGACTGACGATAGGGCCTAACTGATTAACAGCTTCATTAAGCCCCTCGATGACCAAGCCCTCCCCATCATTGTCTATCAGCTCTGCCATATTCGCACGTTCTATATATTGATCTGGGGTGGGCCGCTGTAACAGGCTCATAAAAATATCCATCTCATCGACGGCCGCTCTATAATCATTGAGCTCTATATAAGTGCGCGCCAGATTGAGCCTGGCCGACTTATAACTTGGCTCGAGTTTGATCACCTTAGATAGCAAGTTATAGGCCTCGTCTGGCATTCCGGATTGCAACCTCATTCTTCCCATGTAAAACCAGATATCGATACGCAGGTTGGCATCGTCAGTGCTATCCATGGCGCTTTGAAAATCTTGCCAGGCTAAGCCCCAATGATGATTTTCACTATGAAGCTCGCCACGCTGCAGCAATAGGTGGGCATTATTAGTCTGGGAGGCTAATTGGGCATTCAAATCAGGGGCAAGCAAGTCATTCATATGCTGAACCCGAACATCGAGCTGGGCATGGGCACCCGCAAGCCCTGAACAAAATAGGCTGTAACTGAGACATACGCCAATTAATATCTTCATAACTCTTTTCATCGCTAATATTGCCATCACTTCAGCGTTCATCATTAAGGCACAGTCACAGAGCTTGAGGTCATTACGCCATCAAAGCTATCTGAGCCTCGTTCAATATCTGTCACGGTAAAAAAGAAGATGTCGCCACTCTTTGCCGACTCTTTAGTCAGCTTGAGGATTAAGGTTCCAGCTTCACTTGTTGTCCCTGAATCCGCCAGTTTAGGGCCATCGGCTAAGGTCCATTCGCCGCTCACCAAGGCTTGCGATGCAGTATTACCAGAATCATCTTTCACGCTGATTTGTGCGATAACATCATAAGCTCGCCCTTTTCTCTTAAGAGACAAAGACACACCATCGGCTGTTAACACTGTGGGAGGAGAGATAGTCGTTGTCACCTGGACTTCTGCTGACCAATCCGATTCATACATGTCATCACTTGCCGAAACACTGTAGTAATAGCTGGTATTAAAGCTAATCCCACTGTCTTGATAACTGCTTGTTGATGATTGATCCAAAAGGCTATAGTCATTAGCTGAACTTCCCAAGCGGTAAACGTAGTAATGTGTCGCTTGAGGTACAGGGCTCCAATCAAGTAAGACTTGATTGCCATCGAAACTGCCGGATAATCCCATTGGCGCACTCAGACCATCACCCTGGCCATCACATGGGCTGGCATCTGGGCCAATACAATCACTGGTCTCAAGATTATCACTCTCTTGATAACCGTATCCGGTGAGGCTAACTGAGTTAACCGAGAAGATGAATTGCCCGCTGCTGTTCTTGCTCACATTACTTGAGCCAAAGCTCACCTTACCTCCACTCGTTGTCACCCCAGACACAGATAAGCTAGACAGACCCGACCAAGTGCCTTGAACGCTAGCATTGGCAGCAGGTATGCCCACACTATCTTCCACTAACACCTCGGCCCTTGCCCTGAGCTTTTTCTTGTTAACGGATTCTATCGCCAAGCCAATGTCTTCTATATGAAGTGAAGCAGTCACAGCTTGAGTGGTCACATCCAAGCCGATACTGGGAACTGACTCATTATTGGCACCATCGAACGCGACGACTTTATAAATATAACTTGTCGAAGCCGTTAAGCCGCTGTCATTAAAATTCGTATCAGTCGACGTGGTGAGCATCACATCATCGCGAAAAATTTTATATCCGCTTACAGCCAGATTATCGCTCGCTGCATCCCATGAAATCGACGCGGTATCGGTACCCACAGACATCAACACTAGGTTTTCAACTTGAGTGGGTGGCACAAGATCCCCTTCAGGCTCAGGCATTGAATAGACCAGAGTCAATTTTGGATGAAAACTGCTCGATTCCCTCGAGTAAAAGTCGGCGCCATCGCTGGACGAGGTATTAGCTAAGATAACCCCGTAATTGGTGACCGAGTCATCAAGCCAAGACTGAACCAGTGTAATGCCAGCTTCATTAAAGTTGAGCGTAAACAAGCCTGTCGATGGAGAGATAGTCGCTAAAGCTCCCCAACTGCGATCGCCAAGCCCTTGAGCACCAGCAAGCTGCCAAGACTGAGCTGTGGCATATTGATCCCAAGAAACCTCACCTTCAACCCAAGCTCTGCTAAGCGGGTAAACCTCATATTGACTTGAAGATGGATTAAAAACCTCCAAGGTTATGGCCACAGACTCGATAATTGCATCGGAGGAGATCTGGCTTATATCCCAGCTAAGCAGGCTCGAAAGATCGACACCGGCCCCATCGTCACCGTCGATATAGAGATTGGTGTTCGCACCATAGTTAGTCGTTATATTGAGCTCACTAATATAAGCATCACGGGTGCCACTGTAGCTGAGTTCAGGGCTGACACCATCCTGAAACTCTATGGTGATCAGGTTGATATAGGTAAATTCCTGCTGAGTATTGGCGGCAATAGTATTAAGAGAGATGTCTTGAATGCCATTGATGGTCAAGGTGTAGACTTGTGATGGCACCAGCGCTGATGTGATCAGAGTCACTTGACGCTGATTGGCACTTAATTGCGCCGATATAACACTCGCCCCCTTATCCAGTAGGTAATGGGACATATCTGTCGCACTGGCTTGGGTTAGGTTTTCGGAGAAATTCAGTTTCACTGTCATAGAGTCCATCGCCTGAATTGACGTCACTGTCGGCGGTAGGACATCCGGCCCCTTCGTCAGGGTAAACTCATCTTGAATGGCATTAGTATTGTCAATAAAGGTGGCCGTCAGCTCATTATTCATAACCTCTAAAATAACCGAGCCAAGCAGATTGATCGAAGCGTACATGGCAGGATGATTGAGCGCCCCTCCTGAAATTTTACCCGAGCTGCCCGCAACCAGATACACGGCGCCATTGTTGGCTTGCTGGATCTGAGCCATTTTTTGATAACTGCCATCACCCGCTTTATTGCCATCACCCGCGTCTAGCTGCATCGCTTCTGTGAAGCTAGACGAATGACCATAGTGACTGTCGATAAGGTATGAACGCTCATAGGAATGACTGTGTCCCGATAGCACCAGGTCGACGCCATATGATTCCAAAATTGGCAGTGCATTTTCCCGCATCTCGATTAAACGGCTTTCTGAGTCAGAATCATGAGAGCCTTTGGTATATGGCGGGTGATGCCAGTAAGCGACTATCCAGGGCTGACTGGTGGCTTCTAAGTCATTAACTAACCAGGTCAACATGGCGCCGCTAGCGGATCTGTTGGTCTCATATGACTCTAAACAGACAAAGTGAATTTGACCATAATCGAACGAGTAATAGGCCTCGGTGCCCGACGGTACACCGCCCGCCTCACCGTTTGTTGGCAAGGTAAAAATATCATAGTAGGGCCCTTGCTGGCTTGCAGAGTCGGCAGTGGCACCATCGTGATTGCCAAGGGTTGACCAGAGCGGAGATTGCTTTAACAATTCAGGATAAATATCGAACACTGCCACCTGATACTCACTGTCTGTGCCCGTCGAGTAGGCGTTATCCCCCAGCATGATCCACAGATCCGTATAACTGCTGCCTGTGCGGGCCTTATAGGCATCCCGCACGGCTCTGGCATTGCTATTGGCCGTACCTGAATCGCCGATGATCCACACCCGAGTCAGCTCTGTGTTACCGACACTTGGCGAGGTAAAGAAAAAATGTGTGCTGTCGCCACCGGTAAGCACGCCGCCTTGATTATCGAGGACGGCATAATAGTAGCGAGTATTGGGCGCGAGTCCATTGAGAGTGACGCTGTGATCGGTTTCATCTAGACCCGTGGCGTTACCAGCTAAATTACTGAGTTCGGTGCCATATTTGACAGCCGATGGCCCGGTGACATCCGTCCTCCACTTTACCGTCATGCTGTGTTCTGTGCCTAGCTGAAGGTAAGGGCCTCGGGTTAGCGTCTCTGCCATCACAGCAGATGTGAGACTGGTCAGCAGTAAACAGAGGCATATTAGGCCGTTAGCGAAATACCTGTTCACAATAACCGAAGCAGACAAAAATAAGCCAAACATACCACACCACCAAATCTTGCAGGCTTGTAGCTGTTACTTTCAACTATAAGCAGGAGCAAGCACCATGAGCAATGTGGTAAGTATATGCCTTAATACCAGGCACTGCCTGAGGTTGCGGGGGTTTTAAAACCCGAAACAATCAGATGAGCACGAGGAACTTGAGCAATAAGACGGGGTTATTTGCTGAAGAGTAAAAATAAAAAAGAGCGAAATCGATTTCACTCTTTTCTGTCACTGCCTAGTCTTTTCAAATTAGTTTTTTTCAAAAAGAGACTAGATCTTAGTGTAACTAATGTTTCAGATTAGCCGCCTTATTGATATTGATATCGCCGTGAAAAACCGTGCCTAAGATAGCGATGTCTTTGATCGCCATGGGATCTATTTTAAGCGGGCTGGATTTCAATATAGTGAAGTTAGCCGCCTTACCCTCTTCGATTGAACCTATCTTGGCCTCCAGGTTTAACGTTCTCGCCGCTGTGATGGTAATTGCCTTCATCGCCGTGTATGCATCTATACGTTGATCTTGAGATACCTTGCGATTGTTAGCTGTCACTCGATTTACCGCGGTCCAGGCTAATGTCAGCGGCTCAACCGGAGCCATGGCAAAGTCTGAATGGAAAGACACAGGTATATCTCTATCGACTAACTTTTTCACCGCAACCAGAGAGTCGGCACGCTCGGGGCCGAGTCCATCAGTCGCATACTTATCCGCTAACGCCCATAGATAGAAAGGATTAACCGAAGCTTCCATGCCCAGACTCTTCATCTCATCGGCTTGTTTATCGGTGAAATAGCCCATGTGATGTAAGGTGAAACGATGATCCTTTCTCGGGTAGGCTTGCTGATCCAGCTTGTTAAAGTCCAATACCTGTTGGATACCTAAGTCACCGTTGGAATGGACATGAATTTTATAATTGTTATTCCAACACATGTTTTGGATTAACTTGTTTCATCCATTATTTAAACAAAAAAAGAGCGCCTAAGCGCTCTGTTCATTTATGTCGATACCAGATGTAGATACCTGAGTCAGATACCAAAGTCAGATAAACATCTAACTAGTGATCTTGCGCCTCACCCGCTCCTTTAGGGAAACGGATAGACTCGACCATACTCACCACCTCTGCAGGTACCGCTGTTGTTACCTTGCTTACAGCAAAGGCCACGGCGAAGTTAATCATCATGCCTAGCATACCGATACCTTCAGGAGATATACCCAGGAACCAATGCTCTGCATTGTTGATCTCAGGGTTTATGAACTTGAAGAATGCGATATAGCCTACAGTAAATAGCAGACCGACCACCATACCTGAGATTGCGCCTTCCTTGTTCATGGTCTTAGAGAAGATACCCATGATGATTGCAGGGAAGAGTGACGATGCGGCGAGTCCAAAGGCGATGGCCACCACTGCTGCGACAAATCCGGGAGGATTGATGCCGAAGTAACCCGCCATCACAATACCCAGCGCCGCCGCAATACGGGCAAACATCAACTCCTTCTTATCTGAGATATGTGGCATCAGGTTCTTCTTGAGTAAATCATGAGATACCGATGTCGAGATAACCAACAAGAGACCCGCTGATGTCGAGAGTGCAGCCGCTAAGCCACCCGCAGCAACAAGCGCGATAACCCAAGCTGGTAAGTTAGCAATTTCAGGTGTCGCGAGAACCATGATGTCTCGGTCAATCTTCATCTCATTCTCAGCACCCTTGGCATAATAGATCTTGCCATCTTGGTTCTTATCATCCCACTCAATCAGACCTGTCTTTTCCCAGTTCTTAATCCACTCGGGAGCCGTTTCATAAGCAACACCGGTAGACTCAGGACCGTTAATGGTTTCAATCATGTTCACACGAGAGAACGCCGCGAGTGCAGGAATGGTCGTGTACATAATGGCGATGAAAACAAGCGCCCAACCCGCTGATACTCGTGCATCTTTCACTCTAGGTACGGTAAAGAAGCGCACAATCACATGTGGAAGACCCGCAGTACCAAACATCAGGGCGCCGGTAATGAAGAACACATCGATCATGCTCTTAGAACCTTCGGTATATTGCCCAAATCCGAGTTCTGTGGATAATCCATCGAGTTTATCTAACAGATACACCCCTGTGCCATTACCCGCGGCATCGATAAGCTCAGCGCCGAAACCAATTTGAGGAATGATATGACCCGTCATCATCACAGAGATAAAGATAGCCGGCACCATAAAGGCGAAGATAAGTACACAGTATTGCGCAACCTGAGTGTAGGTAATGCCTTTCATACCACCGAGTACGGCGTAGAAGAAGACCACCGCCATGCCTATGTAGACGCCAGTTTCAACTTCGACCTCTAAGAAGCGGGAGAACACCACGCCCACACCGCGCATTTGACCCGCGATATAGGTAAAACAGATGAAGATGGCACAGATAACCGCAACGGTACGTGCGGTCTGTGAGTAGAAACGGTCACCGATAAAATCAGGTACGGTAAATTTACCGAACTTTCTCAGGTAAGGGGCAATACACAATGCCAGCAGCACGTAACCACCCGTCCAACCCATCAGATACACTGAGCCGTCATAGCCAGTAAATGACACTATACCCGCGAGGGAGATAAATGAGGCTGCCGACATCCAATCTGCCGCCGTTGCCATGCCGTTCATTACCGGGTGAACACCACCACCTGCAACATAAAATTCTTTTGTCGAACCGGCTCTCGCCCAGATCGCAATTCCGATATAAAGGGCAAATGTTGTGCCCACAATCAAATAAGTTAACGTTTGTACGTCCATCTCATGACTCCTTATCTAGGTTCGGTTCATTAGTCTTCGTGAACATTATATTTTTTGTCTAATGCATTGGCTTTCGCCACATAGACAAAAATTAACGCGACGAACACATACATGGCACCTTGTTGTGCAAACCAGAATCCCAACTTGAATCCCATAAAATGAATTTCATTCAGTACATCTACCAGTAAAATGCCGCATCCAAAAGATACTGCAGCCCATATAGCTAATAATTTAAGTACCAGGCGTAAATTCTCGCGCCAATATCCCTCTGCCTTGTCGTTGCTTTCAAAACTCATAGCGACTCCCCTGTGCTGATTTGTTATTTAAAGTCACAGTTAATCTATCAAGGCAGAGCACAACAACAATCGCGACCTTAGTCTAACGCTAACGGCAACCCAGCAAGGGTTAACAGTTAAAGCAGTTAAAAAACAGACAGATAGAAGTTGACGTGCGCGTAAACTAGGTGTCATTTCAAGGCTAAACCTTAGACTAAGGTAGGAGAGTTTTTGTTTGAAATTTTTGTAGCGCGTCGCGAGGTTTGGCAAAACATTTCACTCGGTTTGGCAAATGAGAACAGGTCTCATCTAAATAATTACCAGTTCACATGGTTTGGCAAAACATTATTGCTGCAGCGTATGGCGAGGTTCTGAAAAGGTACATAAAGTGAATATCTTGCTTGTCACAAGTCCTATTAACGTTCAAATATTAAAAATAGACCCGAGTATCAGGATGGATTTAAACCATCTTTAAATCGAGTTTAATCTCCCTTTTGGTTCAGATTAAAGTGATCACTCTAAGCCATTTCAGCCCCATTCTTTGTCAAATGCAATGGCTCATTTTTATTTGAGATATTTATACCTCTATACAAAACCTAACCCACAAAATATTAAATGATTTATACGGTTATCTTTACTTTCTGTGAACCAAGTATGGTATTGTTTTTCTAAAGTATATTGGTACGTTAATGCCTTCAAATATCATTTTTATAAGCGTTAATTTTTTAGGAGCGACGGTTAGACTTGATGGAAATTAAAGAGAAAGCGAACAACTACGAGTTTTGGGCTTTTGGAACTACTAGAATATTTGAAAAACGGGCAAATTCATTAAAACTGAGGCGAACGTTAATAACTTTTTTTGGCTTAGTCACTCCGGTGATAGTTGGCGCGATAGTCTTATCTTTTGGCTATAACAGCAAGATTCTCCCTGTATTACTTACGACTGCTGGTATCACAGGTGTTTTCCAATTGGCCCTATCAACATGGTCAATTGTCGCACGCTGGGATGAAACATATGAGTATGCAGTGGAGTCACTTAGATCCAATACTGAATTGTACAATCAGTTCAAGAAAATCAAGGAATCAAATCAGCCAATTGAAGTCCTTGAAATACACTTTGAAGAAACACGAAAATTGTACGAAGACCGAGAGTTCAGAGATTTAGGACAAAATATAACTGATAAAGAAAAGAGGTTTGCTAACCATCAAACATTACTGTATTTCGGTCAAATATGTCATGCGTGTCAAAAGGTGCCGTCTTCTTATAAACCGACAAAATGTAACTCCTGTGGTAACTATTAAGGAAAAATAATGACAAGTAATGTTGAAAGTATAATTAATCAGTTTATGCAACTATCTCAAGCTGAACAACAACAACTCATGCATATGATTCGTACTAAAAGAGGTGATTCTTTGGATGGAGTAAAGCATCGTGGTGGTGATTTTTTCGGTGATAGAATAGGATCATCAACCATAAACTTTGCACCAACTCCAGGGAGCTGTCCTCGTTGCGGCAAATAAGATGAGAACGTGTTAATCAGCAACTCAAAACGCTCGGTGACCATCGGTACTTGCGAGGGGAAGTCAGTCGTAGCTCGGTCACTTACTCAGCATCACAGCGCGTTATCGCATACGAGGATTAAAGTCAGTGCGTGATTTAAAATTTATACTTCAACAAAAATACGAGACTAGTAGAGCTCTTGTTATAGGAATTAATCAGTATACGAAGGCTCCTCCTTTAGAGTACGCAGTTAATGATGCTAAAGAAGTAAGCGAAATTTTAATAAATGAGCTTGGCTTTGATAAAGAGAATGTTACTTATCTCATTGATCAAGAAGCTACTAAATCTAATATTCTGAAGTCATTTCTACGGTTTTCTAAAGATGACGTAAAAGTTGATGATCGGTTGTTTGTTTTTTTTGCTGGCCATGGTCATACTAAATCGGGTATTAGAGGTGAAGTCGGCTTTCTCGTGCCATATGATGCAGATATGGATGATTACTCTACTTTTATTCGATGGGATGAACTCACCCGAAATGCAGAATTAATTAGACCGAAACACATTTTGTTTGTTATGGATGCTTGTTATGGAGGACTTGCTGTTCATAGAGACTTAAAGCCAGGAAGCAGTCGGTTTTTAAGGGATATGTACCAAAGGTTTTCTAGGCAAGTTATTACAGCTGGTAAAGCTAATGAAGTTGTAGCTGATTCTGGCGGTCCAATACCCAATCATTCAGTTTTTACAGGTCACTTTATAGAGGGGATAAGGGGGAAAGCAGCTAACGAATACGGAGTTATTACAGCTAGTGGCTTAATGGCCTACGTTTATTCAAAGGTTGCTAATGATATAAATTCTAAACAAACGCCTCATTACGGTCAGTTTGATGGTGATGGCGATTTTATAATATTTACACCACAACGTGATACTTCTTTAGACGATGAAACGAGAGGTGTTGATGAATTAATAACCATCCCATATTTGAATGAAGTAAGAAATTCTAAAACCACTGGAGAAAAAGTCGATTACGTCAAAGAACTGATATCTTCTCAAAGTTCACAAATAAAACTTCATGATTTTACCATTGAGGAGGTTCGCCAATTCTTATCTACCACAAGTGAAGACAGTTTTGCTGTTCGTGGTCAATTCTCAAACGAAGAGTTTTTGGATCGAATAGTATCTTATGAGCAACACACAAAAGATCTATCTGCCATAGTAGCTTGTTTATCCTATTGGGCTAAAGATAGCCAATTGAATTCACTTACAAAGATTATTTCTAGATCCTGCGATCGATTATTGGCAAATCAAGACGGGCTTGTTGTTTGGGTTGAACTTAGGTGGTATCCACTTTTGCTACTGACCTACTGCGCTGGTATAGCTGCGATTGAAAGTAAGAATTACTTGAGTCTTGCTGCGCTATTTTATACTAAGCTAGGCTCTAGTGATTCCTACGACAAGGAATCATTCTTTGTTCAAAAAGTTGCTAGCGCAGCAGGCGAGTTAATGGATATGTTCAAAACAATCCCAGATCACGAGCGTAATCACACCCCACTAAGTGAGTACCTATTCAAAATACTTCAGCCTAGACTAGATGACCTATTTTTCTTAGGTAAAGGCTATGAAGCTGTTTTTGATGAGTTCGAAATTCTTTTTGCCTTAGCTATTGTTGATCTAAATAAGCAACAAGATAGTTATCTGGGGGCGCCAATAGGACGGTTTGGTTGGAAAAACCATAGAAATGGTACTTCACCATTCAAGAAGTTAAAGAGTGAGGCAAGCCTACATAAGGATAATTGGGGGCCTATTAAAGCAGGTATGTTCGGCGGAAACTATGAAAGATTTGAAGAGGTAGCTGAAGAGTTCCAAAGTGAGGTTTTGGCAACATTAAGATGGTTTTAAGTTCAAATAATGGACTAAGACTTCAGCATACTTTCTCTCATCCAAATCTAACGAGTTAAACCAATACACTGTTGCTATGTAGGTGGTTCATTATTATCATCTGCATATACCCGTTCATCATAACCAGATGCCACTAATGACACCTTTTCAGTCCCTGCGGGCTGCATGGTGTTTATCAAGGCTTTCGTCTCTATGTTATCCAGTATGCCAAAGCGGTATAGCACGTCATCCTGACTGCCCTGAGAGATGGGGAACGGCGGTAAACTGGACAGCACAAACTCCCTATCTGAGCCGCCTTGATACACCTCAACAGGCCCCCAAGGGGAACCATCCGGTGCCCTTAAAACCGTATAGTGTTTCTCTCCTGGTATCCACTCGATAATTCCAGACAGCAAGGCGACATTATCGTGGCTATCAAAGTTCACGATACGCCCCTGAAAGTCATCCTCATCAGCAATGCCTACACACGACAAGCGCTCGCAGTTAAAGCCATCGAGCTCGGTATCAAACAGATAAGTGATACGCCGATACTTATACTCTCTGCGTTTGCGCATGCCATAGCGCCATGCTTCACGCCGCTCCGTTATCCCAAACGCACGTACCTTTTTAGGCTTAGTACCAGAGTCACCAGGTAATGAACACAAGACCGTTGATGACTTCCAGGTCGTACTGTCCATGTACTCAACTTCAACACTATCAAACTCATCATCAATGATAAGCTCTTCACGCACCCGAAGCGGCGACAACATGTTATCTGGTTGAAACATCTGCTCCACGACTCGATTGGCATCATCCCTTACCGGCCTTAACTTGCCCCACTCGATACTGGGTATCGCAAACCCCACATCTAACATACGTTTTGCGGCATCGATAAAGGTCAATTGGTTATCAAAAACCCCATCAAAGTACTGCCGACGGGACGCGCAGATATCATTGAGATACTGCAATCGAGAATGGTCTAAATCGGTGAGATAATCTAAGTTTGACGTGCTAAACAGGTGTACCAAAGCGTTAACAGGATTTCGGGTTTTATCCGTCACAAAGCTGCCATCTGGCTGCATGGTCGGTATCACCCGTGTGCCTATACCACTCACTTTGGTTGAGGCCGCTGCCGACAAGGCAGAAGAGGCTTTAAGCTTCATCAGCAAACAGGTGTCGTGTGGATAGTTCACAGGAGACTGCACCTCAGAGCGCAGTCCCACCCACATCAAATCATCATGCGCTTTTAAATCATCGAGCTTACTGGTCACCAGTGATAGCCTGACCTCTGCACGCATATCAATCTGCATATCAATACGCTGGCTAAACCCCAGTTGGTCAAGCGTCTTATCGGTATGCGTAAACATAGCGGCTTGCCACGCATCAGCACTGCTAATCGCGCGCCATTCCACTCGAAACGTCACGGTTAACTCATCGATGGAACCTCGGTCGTTAAGCTTCCCTAATCCACGGGGAAATTTATAATCTATCCATATATAGCGAGCTGATTTTCCGCTCTTACTGGCTGCAAACGGCCCTGACTTTCTCCCGTCAACGGAGCCGGTTAAATTCACTTGAGAAAAGGCGATTAATACACTGCCAACAAACCCTGTCCAACTGGGGTCATCGATGCCATCAGTGTCGAGTTTATTCAATATCAGCACGCGACGATTATCGTTTACCGAAACAATGCTGTAGAAACCATTGTCGTTTGTACTGCCCTCTATTTCGATATTCGAGCCACTGGTAAAGGTCACTGGCCATTGTTGTGATATTTCTCGCTCAATAGGCTCAAGGCCCCCTATCAACTCCTGTTTAATCAGCCGTAAACTGCTCGTTGAAGCGGGTTTTAAAAACTTATTAAAGCTCGACGCCACCCCAATCACTAACCCAGCCACCTCAATCTCAACCTCACCATTGGCCACTTCCGGTGCCGTATACATGATTTGATGCGCTGGATGAGCCGTTAAATCAGAACCAGGGGGCGCGATTAAATACTGGCAATCAATACCTAAGCGATCCGCTTCCGTTTCAGCAATGTAGATAAGTTTATCATTGGGGTAATTGAGCTTATCTGGATGGTCAAAATCGATATTCCCCCCGCCTACACACATCAACAACAGCAGCCATTGCTCATTATCCTCAAAGGTTTTATAAGGAGGCGCGATTAAATCGGGGATCACTTTATGCCGTCCTAATAACTCAGGGACAGCACCATTGATCCTGACTCGATTGCCTTGAGAATTGATATCGTAAATAGAGGAGCCTTTCGGCGTCGTGCTGTTGTACGTATCGGGGATATTGTTCATGCTGTAGATTGCGCTGCCAACCGCGAGCACAGCCACCACCGCATAAAAGATAGTAATAGGCTCTTTAGGCTCGATCACGACTTCCACCATATCGCCGTCATTAAGTCGACACGCAGACCAATGCTCAAACAACAGGGGCTTATCATTAACAAAGACCATAAATTGATCGCGTTCAAGGGATAAGCAATACCCCTCTAACGTACTTAAGAGTGTGCTCGACTGCTCAACTCCATAAGATGAGTACACGCTTTTATCTAGCTTATTGGGGTACACGATTAACGATATCATTGCCAAAATTCCAGTTGCTGCTGTTGATGTAAAAACAACGGGAGCGGCGTCATTAAGCCCCCTGTTTTCTCGCCCGTGTGAAGCACGACCAGTTGGTTGTTGTCGCTAACCTCAACCACGATGCCAAGGTGCACACAAACACCCTGCTGCAGACAAGCCACCAAGCACCCATCGGCTGCCGTATTCGTGCGAGTTAACGTGGTCGTTTCTGCGCGGTAGGCTTTGGTGAGTTGACGTTTATTGGCCGCTAAAATGGTGTCAAACATAGACAGCTCTGAGTAGTGATAATGGGTTTGAGCCACATACCGCGCCAGGCCATAACAATCCCAGCCATTCATATCTCGCCCACCATCGACATAAGGCACGGTGCGGTAACGAAGTAAGCGGCTATACGCTATCGCCATTACAGATAATCCAAGCCGGGGTAATCCGATGCGGTATAGATTCTTGCGGGCCACTTTTTATTGATAAACTCAATTTTCCAGCCACACACCAGCGTGATCACCCCCTCTTTTTTCTCATAACTTTTAGCGGTTAATCGCAGCTCAGGAGCAGCAGGGCCGGATTGATAGCCAGAGCTGGTGTATAAACGCAATACCACTTCAATTTTGTCACCCGCCTCCTTAATGACCCTTAAGCTTCGCGAGACGTCACCATTCACATTGGGCACCGCGATATTCAACGTGCTATTGCCCTCACCCACTTTCGGGAATTGGATCTCAATACCTGCCGCGTGATATTCAATCAGATTGCCTTGGTGATCTTTTGCCGTCAGCGCGTCAAAGCCGCGCACTAAGTACACCTTCCCTGGCGGATGGCCTTCAATCTTAAGGGTGGGACTGCTCATTTCAACGGTGTAATAAATGCTCTCTCCGGTGGGGGCACTGGCATACACTTGAGCCAATTGATTCGCCACGGTCAGTCCGTTTAACGCCCTGAAAAAATCTTTAGGATAGGACTCTCCCTGATTCTGATAAATTGCGCCTGTTGTCGCCTCTGGGATATATTCAAAACGGCGAATTTTCATGTACTGCGAACGCCAAGGGGCCCCTCTTCCAGCCCAGTGAGTATTGGCGGAGGGAAACCACATCCCCCAACCATAATCGCTGCGGCATAAAAGGAACGTGGCCAAGGGATCTTCATCTAACAATCCTGGGTGTCTTGGTTATTTTTTTGAGGGCGAAAATGATGAGAATCAGACAGCAGGTTCTGACTCAATAATGAGCAGGATTTAACAGGAGGAGTAATTTTTAACTCATGCTCACAAGAAATATTTAACCTTGCCAGTATCATTAAATGTGGATGGTGCTGTTTATTATTGTGGCCAGACCTCAGTACTGGTCTAAGGTATAGTACATACGCTGAATAATCAGCCAATTTCAGGACTGAACACTCACTATGACGATGTTAATTCTTAACGGCAAGAAAGCAGGTTTGCCACTCATTAGGCAGACTGTTAACTTACTTCGAGAGCAAGGACATAGCATTGAGGTTCGCTGTACGTGGGAAGGCGGGGATGTGGCTCGTTATGTTAAGGAAGCTGCCGCACTTAACATCACCCGTATCATAGCCGGTGGTGGTGATGGAACCGTTAATGAAGTTGCCGATGCGTTAGCTATTTTGGCTAACCCAACCGCTTCAGCTCATCCTAATAAGGTAGAGATGGAGCTCGCGATATTACCACTCGGCACGGCCAATGATTTTGCCACTGCATGCCTTATCCCATTAAAAATCGACACTGCCCTGAGCTTTGCAGTGACCGCTACCGCACATCCCATTGATTTAGCTCTGGCGAATGACCGCCATTTTATTAATGTTGCATCGGCCGGATTCGGCGCACAAATCACCGTTGATACCCCTGTTGAACTAAAAAATCTATTAGGCGGGCAAGCCTATTTCATCTCCGGACTTATACAAGCCCTTAACTTTACGCCGTATCAAGGAAAAATCGCGGCAACCTTAGCAGATGGACAGCAGATCCAACTGCAAGGTGCTGGACTATTGGGCGCGATCTGTAATGGCCGATTAGCGGGCGGAGGACAAAACCTTGCGCCCAAAGCCTTATTAAACGATGGATTGCTTGATGTCGTCTTGGTGAAACACTTCCCAAGTTCAGCACTTAAGCAAGTCGTTGATGAACTTAAAGATCCCCATGTTAGCGGTGAATATGTCAATCGAATGCAAGTGACAGAAATCACCTTAACTTCTGACACTCCACTACCAGTAAATTTAGATGGTGAACCCACCTTTCACCTCACGCACCATATCCGTGTGCTCCCTGGTGCAGTCAAGTTAGTTTGCCCTGATGATTCCCCGGTTTTAATGCGCTAACAGTCAATAAGCCTAAAATCGTGCCATATATGGACTGTTTATCGCTGGACGGTTCGATAAAGAACAAGCTCCGTTTTTAACGCAAACCTAACAGCGGATCAGAATAAGTATGAAGGCCTGTTTCAATGCGTCCACAATACCGCCGTAATAATCCAGTATCTTTGCTTGTTACGGTAAAATCGTACCAATTAGCCCACGTTTTTACTGACTGCCTAATTTCCATTTCTGTACCAGCAGTAACCAGATACGTTTGCACATTACTTTTTTCATAAAGACTAAAATCGACAGTTAGTTCATCATCTTTCTCTGTTTGATTTTTTAACGTGATGATAATTGCGGGATCTGTCTTTGTGACGTCATAACAGACTGATATCTCTTGCGTCGCTGCTACTGTCTTATCACAACGCCCCTTAAAACGGCGGTGAAAACCATTGGCAGAAAGCAGCCATAGATCATATTCATTGTTACTCTCATTTGCCAACCACGACGCATTGATGTTTTCTCCACTACCAATCGCGTAGCGACGAGGGATACTGTCCAGCTCATACATGTTGTACACGTGAATAACAACGCCTTGTTCCCCTGTATTGCTCATCTGTAAATTGATGCAAAAATCAGCATTATCAACAGCAGCATTGACATGTAATTCATAAGGCAGCGCGCAAGATGGACGAATCCCACGACCTGTGACGGGAAAGCCTTGTTCGGCTTCAGACGGCGGATCTAATTGAGGCAGTGTCTCTTGATTCTCTCTTATTTGATCCGCGTCATATTTGTTAATAACAGGTAAGGGCATTAAGGATTCAGCATTCGGATCCGTGAAATTTAAAGTCGATTGTAAATCTCCACAAACCGCACGTCTGAAAGGGGTAATATTCTCTTCAATCACACCAAAGCGAGACTCTATAAACTGAATGATAGAGGTATGATCAAAAACTTGAGAGTTCACCCAACCACCTCGACTCCATGGCGAAATAACCAAAGCAGGAACACGCGGCCCCGGACCATAAGGATGATCGTCTGAGTGATATTCTCCAGAAGTGTCTATGGTGCTGTCACCATACTTGATCCCGTTTTCAATCGACGGCGCACACGGTGGCGGCATGTGATCGAAAAACCCGTCGTTTTCATCGAAGTTAACGATAAAGACCGTTTTACTCCACACCTCATGATCTTCCGTTAGAAGATCTAAGACTTGTTGTGTGTACCAGCCACCTTGTACCGGGCTTGATGGCCCCGGGTGTTCCGAATACTCAGCGGGCGAAATAATCCAAGAAACTTCTGGTAGGGTTCCATTGGCAATATCCACTTTCAGGCTGTCTAAAAAGCCATCGTCTGACATGGTGTTGCTAACCCCTTTCAATAGCGGGTTAATCGCATTATCATTTTCTGCCCAAACAGGATATGGCTTGCCATCTAAATCATTGCCTTTTTGTGCGTTAGCCTCTCGGTATTGCCTAAATCCGGCCAGTGGATTGTCTGTAAAATTATCGGGGAGATTTTGATAAACCTTCCATTTTATGCCCGCTTCTTCTAAGCGCTCTGGGTATGTTTTCCACGTATAACCTTCACTTGGCTTGCCTAAATTTGAAAAATCATTGGTAATAGCAGGAACATTTGGATCTGCGGCATGATGATTAATCCCAGTCCAAAGAAAAAGACGGTTTGGATTCGTACCACCATGAAACGAACAGTAATACTCATCACACAGGGTAAAAGCATTCGCGAGAGCGTATTGAAATGGTAACTCCGCCTCAGTGTAATACGCCATCGATTGTTTTTCTTTGTGCGTAGGCCACGCATTCATGCGGCCAAAATCCCAGGCATCTTGCGCATCTGGATAAATATGTGGTGTACCATTTACTCGCTGTGCATTACCTAATCGAGCATCTAAGTGATACGGATAAATTAATCTATCCGTAAATTTCTGTTGCCAAATATTGCCGTAACTCGTCGGTACAGGATGACGTTCAGCAAATCCCCTCACCCCTGCTAGCTTACCGAAATAATGATCAAATGAACGATTCTCTTGCATCAAAATAACGATGTGTTCTACATCTCGAATATCGCCATGTTTGGTATTCGCAGAGATGGATAGTGCTTTTGCAATGGAAGCGGGGATCATGGCGGATACCGCTACACTTGCAGATCCAACACTGGCATTTTTTAGAAATTTACGACGACTCATACAAAGTGACATAGGTAGATCCCTTATTTCTGTTGAGGTGGACAGTGAATATTTACTGACGTTTTATCGTCATCATTGTTACGATCACACCCCATCACTAAGATGGCTAAAAATAGACTCACAACCCATATACGCATTTTTATCAAGGTAATTACCTCGTTGAAAATAGAGATGAAGCAGAGCACTATAATAAAGAAATAAGTCAGTATGACTACATCGAGGTCATCTTTTACCTTGGTATCAAAGGGGGCTAACTCAGGGAAAGAACAGGAGCATTTATTTTCCCCAATAAAACTGGACCATATATTCGGAGCTAAAAAAGTGTTAGGAATGGGTATTTAGGGACGAAAACGATGAAATTCAAACAGCAGGTTCTGACTCAATTTATTATGAACTGGCTTTAACAAGAGGAGTGATTGAAACACTTAGCCGACTTGAAAACACTGACAGTATTGAACACTAAAATTATGCCATATATGTCTAAGTTAGTCTTCTAAGCTAAGAGGGGAAATACAGTTTGGCTAAAAATAGTGAACGAAGTGAACACAAGCAACTGTATTTATTCCCGCTTAACCGCCTTGCTATACATAATTAATAACCAAACAGTTAAAAACGCTCATATTGCTTTGATGTAATGGATACAACTCTATTATTTTCAATGGTTACAACAACAAGGTAGAAGCCCCCAATAGAGCCTTTTAGCTTATAAGTTAACACTTCCCGCTTTACTGAGTCACCATCTTGACCCTTGTCTATTGCTACTTTTTCAACATCTGCAGAAATTGGCGAACCTGCGAGCATTATGATTTCAGACTTACTTTTACCTATAGTTAACAGCTTGCCATTTTCTAGACGAAAACTGCTATTAGCAGTCGCTGCCAAAGAGAAAAACAAAGTAAATAAAAGTACTGATAAATTCAATTTTTTCATATAAAGGTACTCCATACCTAAAAATGTGTGTAGCGCCCTAATAATGGACAATAAATTTCTTACTAAAATGTTGAGGAACGAAAAAAAACATTCATTTCGTTTGATAATGCCGAATAAATTTAGCAAGTTCATCGCTACAGTTTAATATCATTTCATTACCCAAACTAGGTTTTTTAACCAAAGCCAACCTAAATACTCTTCTAAGGTTACAGGCGTTTCGTTTGGGCAGAATTCTTGACTCCTATAATGTTAGGAAACTAGCAAGCTAACATCCTAATTTAGTCACTAGAATAAGCGACGAAGGTTTAAAACCAAACTGCACTTTATTCATATTAAACAGAACCACCTTTGCCTTTGCCTTTCATACGTATACTGATCATTACTGTCTTTCTTTACGCCAAAAACAAACCAGATAACAACACCATCCGCGATACTAAAATACGACACGATTAACTCGCAGAACAATGCCCTCAAATTCATAAGGAACGCTTTAATTCTCTTATGGTTGCAACAGAGTCTCTGCTCGATGGTAATCAGCCGCCACTGACTCAGTAAGGCCGCAACATTTAAGGAGAAGTGAGGGCTAAACACAGCATCAAACGTATGATAGATGGTTGGGTAACACACATCTTATAACCGCTAGACTCGATATTTATAACAATATTTCAACTTTGTGAAAGTCCTAAAAAAAATGTATATTGCCAAAAACTAATGATAAAGGTCACCACTCATGTCCAAATTTGCGTTAATCACAGGAGCTAGTCGTGGTATTGGAAAAGCTATCTCTCACTACTTTGCTCAGCAAGGTTACTCGCTTATTTTAGTTTCCCGAAATAAGGACAACCTTAACCAGACAAAATTGGAGCTGGAATCACTGTATACAACAAACAATATAGAAACCATTACGGTAGATTTCAACAAGCCCACTGAAGTTGAATCAGCGATTAAATCCATTATAGCGCGCCACGACACGATTGATGTTTTGGTCAATAGTGCCGGTATTTTAATGGCTGGACACACCAACCTAACTCTCGATCAGCTTTCTGAGTTGATAAACGTAAACCTAGTCTCGACTATCACGACATGTAATTTGGTGGTCGAAAAAATGAAGTTACAAGGTTACGGTGAAGTCTATAACCTAGGTTCTACCTCTGGTTTAGAGCCCGTAGCAAAAATTGCGGCTTACTCAGCCACAAAAGCGGCTATCGTTAGCTATAGTCAATCTCTTTATCAGGAACTTCTTCCTGATAACATTCAAGTTTGCTGTTTATGTCCAAGTGTCGTAGATACTGATATGACTAATGATGGACGTATCGCGAATGACCTAAAAATTGAACCACAAGATCTGATAAAAGCCATCGATTTCGTCCGTAGCTTATCCTCAGGTGCCAGCATGCCAACGCTACCGATACGCTGCAAAGTTATTGATTTAGAAAAATAAAAAATCTAGACATGTTCAGCAACAATTCTCTCGAATTCAACATTTCAGAGTTTCGTAATCGACGAGGTCCACCAGTATTTTCTCAAGATCTATGATGAAAACAGGATCGATTCTCCCCATTCTCTCTACGTTCATAATGGTAGATATCCCGGTTAAGTATTTATCGGAGCGAACAACCTTAGATATCGATGAGATATCCCGTCTGGATATTTCAACGACTCTTAAAAACTCACCCACCTTAAATCCCTGAACACTGCCATTATACTCAGTGATGATCATATTATTTTCATGCTCACCAATGACATCCCTATACCCCATCAAACCTCTGAGGTCGATCGCCGAAATCGATATGCCACGTATACTCGTTTCAACGTTGATGCAGCGATGTGGCGTCTGCAGAGCTCTAAACAGAGGTTGCTTAACCACTTCTCTGACTTTTTGAGTATCTATGCCAAAAATTTGTGTCGCATTTAGCCTAAACAATAACAGTTCCAATTCATTCTCACGGACTGATTGAGTGCGATGAGCGAAAGAGTTAAGTACTTTTTCCATAATTAAACTCCAAATATAATAACGAGCCCTTTCGTTGAATATTTAAACTGAAAAACAAGATTAACGTAACTAGCCTTACGGACAGCTACACAACCAAGTAATTGAAACTTAAGTTAAAAACCCTACCCGCCCATTGCTAATCAATAACATACTGAGTCTATAGCTGGTTAAATGTTCTACTTGGCGATAAAACTAATCGAACAAGTCTATGTTTTATTCGAAACGAAGAAAGTGTTAGGGGTGTAAATGGTGAAATTCAGACAGCAGGTTCTGACTCAATTTATAATGAGCCAGCTTTAACAGGAGGAGTGATTGAAACCCTTAGCCAGCTTGAAAATACTGGCAGTGTTGAGAGAAGTGCTGTCGTTTACCCAAATGTTCACAGTCACTCGACATTCTCACTAGCTATATTTCTGACATTGAGGATTGCCCTAAGTGGGGTAAAACCCATGATAAAATATTCCTTCCAATCAGCCAAAGACTCCCAACCCTCAGCAGAATCCGAGTGCTTTTCGATCAATAATCTTACCTTAGCTCTCCAAATCAGATACTTCATCTTTCGCTCCTATTTTACAACCACCACAAACTAAATGAGATACAACTAATCATCTCCAAACCTGATTACTTCTATTTTAAAATGACTCGAAATCAAAAACCTCAACACCTTAAAAACCTATTCTTACTTACCTTTACCACTAGCTATATTACAAAATAATTTTACGTTAACAAGTAATATTTCTTAACTGACAACCTACTTGATCAATAATATTAAATTTGATGTCATCGGCCCTAACCAACATATTATTGACTTCATTCATCACTGTAAATACAACACCTATGAACTCTCCTTCGGCTTCATTCACAATGAAGCTATCCAGTTTCTCCTCACAAAACATTTTAGTGAAATAGATTTTCTCTCCAGAATAATCATTTAAAAATAACGTATTAAAGACCCATTCTAAATAGCAGTTAAAAACACCAAAAAACAACAAAGCAAACACCTACACGCTCAAATGAATCAAAACGTCACAATAAACTTTTGATTGACATCGCTTCCACTTAGGTATTAATTAATGTTCAAGATCTAATTTAGATTTTGTCATTTCAAATATACACACGATAAACAGATATACTGATTAATCTATTTATTGTTAAGGAGGTTTTATGGATGAAAATTCACGAGAGTCAGTATTTTGTTCAGCTTGCTTTCGTATCGTTCCCAATGGAAGACGTGTTTGCCTCAATTGCAGCGAACCTCTTCTACCAGATAAGGCAACGGCTAAACATAGAAAAACAAGAATGCAATGGTTGTTTAGGTTTGGTGTGGCCTTATTGATAACAGCTTTTTTATTCGATGAAGCGATGGTATTTTTCGGATTTTCATAGTTAACGTTCAGAATGTTGAAAAAAGTTATAAGAATAAGGAATTCATGATGAGAGTTTTGATTGCTGATGATGACCCCGTAGGTGTTGAAGTTAACAAAAGGCTCATATATTCTTATGTTAATTCTAATTCAATAGATAACATCTATATAAAAACAGTATCGAACGGGTATGAAGCTGTTGATAGTTTCAGGGAGTCACTCATAGCCGGAGAACCTTTTGATTTAATTATGCTAGATCGCGGAATGCCATACTTTAACGGAGAATATGCATTAAATAAAATACGTCAATTAGAGCAACGTTCTAGCTATAGAGTAAAGCCCTGCCATATCATTATCGTGACATCCAGAAGTCCAAGCGGGGATATTTTAACCATCAAAAACCATTGTGATTCATACCTTTTGAAACCCGTCTCAGTTCCAGCTATTTACAAAATACTCGCCACTAAAACTGAGTGAACATTCAGTTTTAGTGGCATTGGAGAACCCATGCTTATTTTCCCTCACTCGACTCGTACCTGTCTCCATTTGCTAATGATGAGCGTACTTTTTTAAACTCCACTTTAGCAGTAGCGGGCCAATGAGAGTCGTGACCGCTATGATCACCACTAATTCAGTAAACAGTTTGCTGTCGATAATCCCCATTTTCAGTCCCAACTCGGCAAACACTAAACCGACCTCCCCTCTGGGTACCATGGCACTGCCTACTACCGCTTTGGTCTGCCATTGCCCACCAGCTAGCCAACCCGCCAACAGTTTACTGACAATGGCCAGCAAAGATAACCACAGCAATAGTAAGATCCCGCTAGCACTGTAATCCAACTGACTTAAATCTAAACTGATACCAACATAAACAAAAAAGATCGGCGCAAACACGTCCACTAACGCTTTTGTTGATAATTCCATTTTGTGGGTAAAGGCAAAGGGGTTAACTAAGTAACGGTTAAAAGGCGAAACAAACTGCCGACTGAGTGCTAAACCGACAGCGAAGCCACCGAGTAGTGCAGGTGCGCCAAACAAGTGGGCAAGCCAAGCAAAAAAGCAGACTAAAATCATGGTAATGATGACTTCATAGCCGGAATTATCATCAACAGGTTTGAGAGCTCGTGCAAGATACAGCAGAGCCCGTGCAACTGGTGGTGTGAACAATAAAAACAACAGCACTTTGACTATAAGCAATATAGTACTGCCAGCATCGAGGCCCCCCTGGCTGGCAAAGTTAAATAATACACTGAGTAAAATCACACCCGCGATATCATCGATAACCGCTGCGCCTAAGATAATATTACCCACTGGAGTTTGGGCTTGTTGAGTTTGTGCTAACACGCGCAATGAAATACCTATGCTTGTGGCAGTTAATGCACAACCAAGATAGAGCGCGGTAAAGGTCGAATCAGTGAGATAGTAGGCACTGCTAAGGCCGATCACAATCACGGGGACAATGATCCCTAGCGCAGCAACACTCACTGCGCGGCTTCCTGCTAGATATAACCGTTTAATAGATGTTTCGCAGCCGATGGAAAATAACAGCAAGATCACCCCTAACTCGGCCAGTACAGCTAAGGTCGGGTGGGGGGCAATATAATTAAGCAATGTAGGTCCTAACAATAGGCCTGCGAGTATTTCACCCACCACTGCAGGTAGGCCAAAGCGTTCGAACAAACTTCCGAAAAGTTTACCGCAAAATAAGATCAAGCATAACGAGATAATAAACTGCTCTACCGCCATACATCCCTCGTAACCACAGCGAGAACTGAGTAAATACTGAGCGTTTTAATGATGAAGATCAAGGTGTAAATTACACCATTTGCTATGTTCAAATTAAGGTCAAGGAAGGAGTAGCTCATGGATAAATTATTTATCATTTCACAACGTAATCAGCAGCAAACCGATGCGATCAGTGCAGGGATTTTATTAGCCAATCAGTTGGGCTTACTTCCTGAAATTATGGCCTACAGCTATGAGTCCTTTAGTGGAGATGCTTACTATAATCCCCGCATCGCGGGCGCTGCGCGCGTGCAAATTTTGGCCGATGACAAAACACGAGTGCAGCTCCTGCTGGGTGAGCTCGATGCCAATGATGTCCCTTTTACCAATATCTGGTGTAAAACCTTGTCCGAACATGCCTGCGAACATGTTCATCCAGATGAGTATGCCATGATGCTTAAATCGATTCATGAGTCGGCACATTTTCTTCCTATGGATTGGCAACTTATCCGCCATACCAAGGTGCCACTCATGTTACTGAGTAATAACCCTCTCAATCGGACAAAGTCGATTTTGATGGCGGTAGACCTGGGGAGTAATAAGCCATCAAAGCAAGCACTCAATCAAGCTGTCATTACACAAGCACATAAACTTGCAGCCTCTACGGGTCATGACTTACATCTAGGTTTTGTGATCCGCTTACCTAAAATATTGCGGGATATGGATCTAGTGAACAGTCGTACCTTGATTAAAGATGCCTATCAACAACATCGACAAGTCATTGAGGAAATAGGCCTGGATAAAAACCATGTGCATATTATGGCTGGAGACGCTGACATGTGCCTTTTTGAATTAAGTTGCCGTTTAAAAGCGCAGTATTTAGTCATAGGTGCACGTCAACGCCAAGGTCTGCTTGGCCATGTAATAGGTAATACTGCCGAGTCAATTTTAGCTCGGATCCGTAGTAATGTGTTGGTGGTTCCTCATCATGATGAAAATCAATAAGGTAACTCGCGTGACTCATTATTTCGGTTAGTCACGCCTGTCCAGCTTACACCTCAAACAATACATCACTGCGGATAATGTATTTAACCCCTCCAGTAATCGCAACTGAGCTGTGTATACAGTGCAATGGATGCATACCATGAGGAAAACACAATATACTACCCGCAGGAGTTCGAACGTCGACATTTGCAACGGGATCTCCTGCTTTTGCAGGTCGACTTGTATCCCTGGCATTCACTAGAAAACGAGTAGCGCCGCCTTGAAAGTCTTCACTGAGCAGGATTAACAAGGTCATTTGACTATATCGGTCGGGGAAAGCGTCAGCAATAAGCTCATTATCTATGATCCGGCTACCTGGCCAAGAACCATCCGAGTGTGGTTTGAAAAAGTCATCTTGGCTATAACGATAGAACCGAAAACGGGCGTTTATGCCTAAAGCTTTGCTGCCGCCGAAAATCCCCTGCCTATCATCCATTAAATGAGCAATACGCTGCCAAATAGTGCCATCTGTTTTTTCGTCTACGATCCAAGTTAGGCTGTCGTTATGGCGTACACTGCGGGGCAAGGACACCGCAGCATCGGGCAGGAAGCCAAGTTGCTCACTGATGTTTATTAGTCTTTTGCATTCCGCTTTAGACAAGACGTTTAATAACTGAAATGCACCGGGTACTCGCGCTAACTCACGGCGCTCAATCTGGCCAATATCGACATCATGACTCAAATTTGCAGGGTTAGGCTCATGGTTACCCCAGGCTGGTAATGAGGGGTGCTCGGCTCCAGGTTCTAACGCCGCAACAAAAAAATTAGCGTTCGTGTCGTTATCTTGATTCATAGTTATCTCTTCTTGATAGTTCTTTAACTCACGTGACTGCGTGAAGCCAGTCCACTTGAATTGATGAGTGGCCTTATTTGCTGATAACGCGTACCTGAGAAAATTGTCGATGTCCCGCGGCGGTGCCATGAAAGCCAAAACCACTTTGCTTAGCACCTACCCAAGGCCCCTCCCCACCTGCACCTTGGTTAACTCCCACCATACCGGCTTCCATTTGTTCGGCAACGGCAGGGGCACCTGCGCCACCAAATACCGTCGCACCTAAGCCATATTGGCTAGCATTAGCACGCTCGATCGCCTCTGATATATGCTTATAACGACTAATCGCGACTATGGGGCCAAAGGTTTCGTCACGCTCTAAGCACATGTCAGGTGTGATATCGGCAACGACAGTTGGCTGTATAAAAGGCGGCTCATAGTCTGCAGTGCCTAACAGGAATCTAGCACCTTTAGCCTCTGCATCTTTAAGCTGATTAATGACACTTAGATGCTGTTTCTGATTCACAATAGGACCAATATTAACGTTGTTTTGGTCCCACGTGCCGACTCGATAACGACTGGCAAGCGCGACTACCTTTTGTTCAAACTCATCTGCTACGCGTGCATCGACATATACCCGCTCAGTTGAAGTGCACATCTGGCCTGCATTTTCGAACGAACTGGCTACGGCAAACTGCACCGCTTCATCAATATCTGCGCTGGCCATCACAATCATGGGATCGTTACCCCCTAGCTCCATGACTAGCCGTTTTAGCGATGACGCGGCGCTGGCCATTATGTGTTTTCCAGCCGCGAGCGAGCCTGTAAATGCCACCATATTGATATCGGCATTGACGAGCGACTTTCCGGTAACGGCATCACCATGAACAACTTGTAACACCCCTGCAGGCAATACCTCATTGAGTGTTTTGACAAAAAGATCCGCCACCAATGGCGTTTCTTCTGACGGTTTTAACACCACACTGTTACCCGCCATTAATGCCGGAAGCAGTAAATTATTTGCCATTGCTAGCGGATAATTCCAAGGTGAAATAACCGCGACTACACCTAAGGGGCGATATTGCAGTTCAACCCCATGTCCCTTCGGCTCAGGTGCAAGTGCATGTGCTATTTCTTGGCAAAAATAATCGCTATTTTGAATCGTACCACCGACCTCATAACTGGCTCTACGATAGTCTTTTCCCATCTCTTTACTGATCAAAAGCGTAAGCGCCTCTTGGACTTTAACTAGATGTTCATATGCCAAGGTCACTTTCTGTTGACGCTCGTTTAGGGACAAGGCAGCCCATGCCTTTTGGACATTCTTTGCTTGTTTAACCACAGCTGGTATTTTTTCAGCGGTTGTTATCGGCACTTCACCGAGTGCTATTCGATTGATTGGATCGTAAGAGACGAGCATTGACATCTATTGGCTTCCATATAACAAGTTATCATTGGTTGTTGTGTTACATTTTGCTAGAGTGGCGAATTAAAGCAACCAGTATACTTTTAGTAACCAGGCTGACTAGATTGGAATAAATATGGAAAACACTTTAAAAACAAAGAACAATATTAAAAAAATAAATCTAGAAAGTTGCGAAGAACCCTGCCTGATTGAGCGAGGTATGCGAATTTTAGGCGGAAAGTGGAAGGCTTCAATTCTCTGGCACCTGAAAGATGGACCTGTGCGTTTTAATGAATTATCTCGAATGCTAGGTGGTGCGAGTAAGAAAATGGTCGATCAGCGCCTTAAAGAATTAGAAAACCAAGGGCTAGTGATCAGAGAAGTGATCTGTACTCGACCGATTGCAGTCACCTATGAGATCACAGATTTTGGTCGTACCGCATTAGACATACTAGAAAAACTTAAAGATTGGACCGAAGAGAACAACCTCTAAAAACAATACGAGCGAGATAACGAATTCACGCTGCTTACAACGCTCTTAGATAAGGCCGGGCAATTGGGCAGATATAAGGCTACACCGCCCATATCACCAGTGACCACTGCGTTATACACTTTAGAAAAAATGGTGCACTTAGATGTCGAATTCGGGTATAAAGTTTACCTAACTACTTAATTAAACTGAGTATGTCTTTAAACTCGATTGCTCGACAATCCTTAACTAATTCATATAAGCACATTTCTACCCCCGAAACATCGACGCCTCGATTAACCAGCTTAGTTATTGCTAAATTTTTGTTGGCGAGCGTACGTGAAGAGATGCTGTCACAGACTAATTGCACTTTAAAACCTAATTGTTTCAGATGTAATGATGTTTGATAAACACAAATATGTGCTTCAATACCACAAACCAGCCATGTATCTACATTTGCAGTGCGCACCGCTTGCATAAATTGAGGCTCTTCGCAGGCGTCAAAGGTAAACTTGGGAATGGGATATTGGTCTGCCAACAAAGCACTCAGTTCATCGACCGTCGAACCCAGTTTATCTGGATTTTGTTCAAGCCATATTATCGGTAAACCAAGAACTTGTGCGCCTTTAATCAGCTTTGCACAATTTGAAACCAAAGCGTCACTATCATGAACTAACCGAGCCAATTTTCCTTGTATGTCGGTGATAATTAGACCAGTACTTTCTTTACTTAACATACCATTCTTCCTTAAGTCTGAACCTTATAACCCGCAATGATCGCTCAGCATAGGGGCTTTATAAGTGATTAGTAGGAAGCTACCTAGCCTCCGTTAGCTTTTATCAGCTCCTTCGAGTGCTGACAGGTATTTTACCAACTCGGCCAACTCTTCCGGCGTCCTGGATTTAGAACCAATGAGATATTTACCATTCACTAACAGTGAAGGTACCCCACGGATCCCCGCTAACTGGGCTTGAGTATCATAGTTAGAGATGGCTAACTTTGCATCGACCGAATTCATCGCTTTTTCCACTGCGTTTGCATCGGCGCCTTGCTTAACGAAGAAGTCCTTGAGCTGTTCGGGCCTAGTAAAAGGCCCCTCTTTCTCATGGATACGCTTAAAAAGATTGCCATGGACTTGGCGGGTCATCTTAAATTTCTGCGCAAGATAATAGGCCTCCTGACTTAAGATCCAGCTTGGACGCCCTGCACCTACGGGAGTTCGCTCAAAATCAATGGTATCGCCGAGAAGCTCAACCGTCTCCTCGAAAATGGGGTCTTGGCGATAACAGTGTGGACAGTTATAGGAGAAAAACTCCCGCACTATCGGTGATTTCGCCTCGGGGATCCCGCTCACTTGCACGTAATCCACGCCTTCAACAAAGTCTTTGGCTTCGACTCTGTCGCTTATAACTAAACTCGCCATAACGAAAAACAAGGCGGTAAATGACCACTTGATAGTACCCATTGTCTCTCCTACTCTTTATAAAATTTATGTACAAAATCCAACGAAAAACGCTATTTATAAAATCATTAATTGACTGCAACCATAGCCGATAGTTTGTCTAACACAAAAATATTCAACTAACCTAAGTTAGCACTTATTCAACATGTCTAAGGGGGAGTTATGGCGGTAATTAAAGCCTAATTCCTTGGTTATCTTACTGCCATCTATGATTTTTGCTACTTGAAGCTCTTCCCCAAAAATCGGCACCTCTAATGACAAGTGCTGAGCTGCTCGCGTATAAAAGTCTGCTCGACTGGGATGACCCGCTGCACATAGGTTATAGACAGGCGATAAAAGCTCACTAGACAACAAACAGGAAACGGCGCCGATACAATCATCGAGGTGCACTAAATTTACCGGCGCATCCGTTCCTGGCAGATCTTTCTTTCCGGCAAGGAAACGCCCAGGATGCCTAGCAGGGCCTATCAGCCCTGAGAATCTCAATACACAAGTAGGATAATCTTGTGAAAACAGGCTTTCGGCCTGAAGTAAAATTTCGCTTGATGGCGAGTGAGCCGCAGCATCACTCTCAGTCATTGGCTCTCCCGTAGCTGGGTATACCCCAGTGGTACTGATAAATATGACTTGCTGGTATACATGCTTGGCCATCAGCGACTTAAGAAACTTGAGTCGATTGAGATAAGCATGGGGAAGTTTTCTTATGGATGGGGGAATATTGATCACTAGCGCATCAGTATGCAAAGACCCTTGCAACTGTGATTGAAATTCAGATGTTAACTCTACATCGATCTGAGATAATTTATCAACTTCGAAACAGTGTCCATTAAACTCATGATTATCGAGATCTAAGCTAAAACCTCGGATACCATCACTTTGCAGTTTATTGGCAGCCTCACTCTCCCTCTTACTACCACTGACTTGGTAACCCAGTTTAACAAGGTGCTTAGCTAAAGGAAGACCGAACCAACCGCAACCGACAATACTCACTGTGTTAATCTTCAAGCTGTAACCCTATAGTTGAAATCGACTCATCACATCATAGAGTGAACGCAGTAGATTAACTAGTCGTTAGCTGGGAACACCACTGAAATAAAAACTAATCCCCATGTCGGCCTGCAGCGCTTTCATCGCACCTTCCGATAACTCCTCGATCTTTAACACTTTCTCGACTAATACATCTTCCTTAGTCAAAAATCGTAAGGCCGCTTCGCTGCCATCGGGTTTACAGGCCCAAACCTGAGGTTGCTTAACCTCTTTGGTGGTCATCATCACCTTACCCACAGATTGATCAGATAGCTCGACTATAGTGCCTGGCGGATATATTCCCAATATTTTAACCAATACGGCAATTAAAGCCTCGGAATGTTTACCGGCACGATTCTTAAACAGGTAACCTAAAGCAACTTGAGGGGAGCGAACATTTTCGGCCCAAAGCTGACTGTCATAATCATTCGCTAGGCTCACAACTTGAGTCACCATAGGTATCTTGTTGCCTTTGAGACCATCAGGATAACCTGTGCCATCGATAAACTCATGATGATGAAGCACTATATTCAGCACAGCTTGATCATATAGCCCGGATTTATTCAACATCTCATAGCCAAAGTTAGGGTGTTTTTTCAAAAAGTTGGTTTCATGCTCGGTCAAAGCCCCTTTCTTACGCCGTATAATATCCGGGACTTTTAATTTACCAATGTCGTGATACAAACAGCCTAAGGCGATATCTCGCATATCAGATTTCGACATATCCATCGCCTTGGCTATCATCAAGGCAACTACGGCGACTGAGATCCCATGCTGAGTCACACTAGCATCCGACTCTCCAGCACTCACCAAGGCTAAAAATGGCGTATCGATTTCTAGCATATGGTCCAGCATCTCTTCGACTAGTGTCACCGAACTTCGATAGGCGCCTTCGGGGTCACTGCCTGTTTTACTGAAAGCTGCCCGACTCTCATTCACACATTGAACAAATCTCTGTTGGCTGAGCCGAAGCGATTTACGTACAAGCGCCTTAAGGTCCACCTCTTTTACAACTTGTTTAACTTCTTCCTCGACAACTTCTTCTTCAATTTCTTCGGGCAGTAACTCTTGTCCTGACAACAAGATCACATAGGGAACTCCTAGGCTTTTAATCAGTTCTATTTGGGCTTCTTCTTTAATTTCGACACGATTAAACAGGAAAGGATGATTCTTCCACGAGAGAGGTAACTTAACAGTGAGCCCAATTTGTAACTTAGATAGGGGTAAGTGTATCTGTTCGGCTTTAGCCACCCAATAAAACTCCTTCGCAACGCCTTTCATAACCAAGTATTCCAGCTAAATGGTCATACTCCATTTTAGTTCAGACTAACAAGTTAAGTATAATACGGTTACCGAAAACCCACTGAACTTAATGACATAACTATAGAGCAATAACTAAAAACCTTAAGTAATAAATGAAAAATAATTGTAAAAAAATGAAGTAAATCACTGTCAGGTCCAACTTTCCCCCCCAAATTGAAGCTAATACTCACTAATCACACTGGATGACAAAGCTTTAACCTCCTATTACCTAGTAAACCACAGCTAATGCAATCTGCTAACACTTAAACAAAGAACAAGATTTTACATTAGCAGAGGAATCTCGAAGTTTAGCGACTTATAACCGCAAGAAATAACTTATAACAAATAAACCGAAGTCAGAACACTGTATACAATATTCTTTATGCTATAGTTGAGTCGTTCTTTAGGGACATGTGGACACCCCGATCACATCGACTTAAAGAGTGTTGCTGTCAATTGTCCTTAATGTCAGAGCTGTTATCGAGTCATGCTGTCGATAGATAATAGATTTGAAAAGGTATTTTGTTAACATTCCTGGATCGAAATACAATTTAGTAGTCTGTATTTCTACTCTTACTAAATAGTAAAAGTGAAAGATCTTTAGGCGCTGCACATGCAGCGCCATTTTTTTACTTGAATTTTAGTAGACTGATCGCAGTAAATAGACCGACTCTACTTATTGGAGGGCTTTTCCACTAATTCAGGCTTGTTTTCCTGCTCATCTTCATCCTTGTTCCAATCTGCAAAATAATGGGTTAAGCGCTTAGACTTAAACAGGTAGATCAGGCTCCAAAATAACAGCAAGCCATCCAGCCCGGTGCTCCAGCTATAGAGATAATGAGAGTTAATCGTTCGCTCGAATAGCAAGGCACCGTCTATAACCAGCAACAAGAGTAAGATCCACTTCAGTTGAGCAAACACAGGCATGAGCCAATGAGGTTTACGCTTTCGCTCGGCGATAACGACGCCATAAATGAGTAAGGCACCGAACCCAGCCACTAGCGCCATGATAAAATCTGACTTTTGCGGATAAAACATGGCTACCAGAGCCGCTCTATCGCTGGATTGCGTCAATGATGCGATAAAGATGCACCAACCCCGAGCGATAAATACCAGTATGAAATATAGATACAAGGGGGGCTTGATATGGCCCTTATCGTCGAGCCAGGTAATATTACTGAAGTTCACGCTTTGCCTATTATTGTTCTTTTAGAATATCCTAACACTGATATGGTGCCAAATGAGCCATTTTCAATGTCGGAAATAAAAAACGCCATCAGAGATGGCGTTTAAAACTAAGGATAAAAGCTAACTGACATTATTGCCCGGCGAGTAAGGCGAGTAAGCCCTCTTCGTCCAGTATCTTAATGCCTAAGTCCTGCGCCTTGGTCAGTTTAGAGCCTGCCGCTTCACCAGCAACTAAACAGTCTGTATTCTTAGACACACTCCCCGCTACTTTAGCGCCTAACGCCTGCAGCTGAGCCTTAGCATCGTTGCGATTAAGTTGCGTCAAGGTGCCGGTCAATACCCAGGTCTGTCCCTTCAGCGACAACGACTCTTCTGCGACTTCTTCGATAACGGGCCAGTTTACTCCAGCCTCGATAAGGCTATCGACGACCTCTAAGTTATGAGGCTGAGCGAAGAAGTGGGTCAAATGCTGAGCCACAATAGTGCCGACATCATCAACCTTGATAAACTCCTCAGCATTCGCCGCTTTAAGCTTGTCTAAACTCTTAAAGTAATTAGCTAAGTTAGCCGCGGTTGCTTCACCGACTTCCCGGATCCCCAGTGCATAGAGGAAACAAGAAAAAGTGGTCTTCTTGGCGACTTCGATGGCTGCAACCAGGTTAGTTGCCGATTTAAGCCCCATTCTATCAAGCATAGTGATCGCCGAAGCCGATAACTTAAACAGGTCGGCCGGGCTCTCCACTAATTCTTTATCGATAAGCTGCTCGACAACCTTGTCGCCCATGCCATCGATATCTAAGGCTTTACGAGAAGCAAAATGTTTGATGGCCTCTTTTCGCTGAGCTTCACAAAACAGACCACCGGTACAGCGTGCAACTGCCTCACCTTCGATACGCTCGACTAAACTGTCACACACGGGACATGTTTGAGGAAATTCAATCTCACTAGCATCATCGGGGCGCTTCTCGGCCACGATAGCCACAATCTGCGGGATCACATCGCCGGCGCGGCGAACGATCACAGTATCTTTAATTTTAACGCCCAATCTGGCAATCTCATCGGCATTATGCAGCGTCGCATTCGATACCGTCACTCCGCCGACAAAGATTGGTTTCAATCTGGCCACTGGTGTCACGGCGCCGGTGCGGCCAACCTGGAAATCCACACCTTCGAGTAAGGTCATCTCCTCTTGTGCCGGAAACTTAAACGCTGTGGCCCATCTTGGCGCCTTGGCAACGAAACCTAACTTGAGTTGCTGAGCAATATTGTCGACTTTAATCACCACGCCATCAATCTCATAGGCCAATGCACTGCGACGAGTCATGATATCTGTGTAATAAGCGATAACATCGCTGACGCTATCACATTGCTTCACCTCGGCGCTCACAGGGAAGCCCCAAGATTTAAGTTGCATCAACTGACCATAATGATGATCGGCCAATCCCCAAGTTTCAGGCTCAACCACACCTAGCGCATAGGCGTAAAAACCCAGTGAGCGGCTGGCGGTGATCTTGCTATCTAATTGGCGCAAACTGCCTGCTGCTGCGTTGCGCGGGTTGACGAATTCTTTCTCACCTTTTGCTCTGGCACGCTCATTCAACGAATCAAATGCTTGCTTAGGCATGATCACTTCACCGCGCACTTCCAAAAGCGGCGGAAAGTTATCACCGCGAAGCTTCATTGGAATAGAGCGTATGGTACGGACATTCTCGGTAATGTCTTCGCCGGTTTTACCATCACCTCGTGTCGCCGCCCGCTCGTAAACACCATCACGATATAAGATGCTAACTGCCAGCCCATCGAGTTTTGGCTCACAACAAAATGTCGGTGCAGTTTCAGTTTTGTCATTAATGCGATTATAGAAGGCTTCAAACTCTTCATCGCTAAAGACATTATCCAGGCTAAGCATAGGTTTAAGGTGCGTTATTTGATCGAACTTAGCCAGGGGAACACCCCCTACTCTCTGAGTCGGAGAGTCAGGAAAACAGTATTCAGGGTGCTCAGTTTCCAACGCTTTCAACTGCTTAAGTAGACGGTCATACTCTGCATCAGGAATGCTAGGGGCATCATCGACATAATAGCGATAGTTATGCCCGTTTAAGGTATCGGTAAGCTCGGCAATCTCTAGGGCGACAGCTTGGATATTGAGTGAAGTATCATTTTGCATAAGTAGGTCCGGATAAGCATGAGAAAGGCCGCAAAAGCGGCCTTTTTTACATGCGCACAATCAATAGGTTACAATAAATATCATGTAGTTACCTATAATTAATATAGCCACGTGTGGCAGATTATATCACGTGTTTGGGCGTAATGTGGCCAAAGGATTCTGTGCATAGGTCATTATTTGAATGATTAAAGTGACTCGCAAACGAATGGGTTCTGTCGCAAACTTAGATTAATCGTAGGCACTACCGACGGAGCTTCCTCACAATATTATCGGGCTTTGTCGCTTCTTGATAAAAGCAGATAAAGTCATCCAGCGGCATTGGTTTAGCAAAAAGATACCCTTGTTGCAGGTGCACTCCACGTTGAAGCAGTTCCAGGGCCTGCTTCTTTGTTTCAACCCCTTCAGCTATTAGGGGTAAATTGAGATGCCCTGCCATTAATATTTGCGCATCAAGCGCCGACGAAGCCTTATCAAAATGGAGAGTATCAACAAACATCTTATCGATCTTGATATAGTCGAAGTCAAACTCTTGAAGATACGAAATACCACCATAACCCGTTCCAGCGTCATCCAGTTTCAAGGTTAACCCTAATGCCTTTATGCGGGCAATTTGGATCTTCGCACTTGCGATATCATAAATGGGCTGCCGTTCGGTTATTTCCAGTGACAGACTCTGCACCTGCTCCCCTTGCGCAGCCATGGATTCAAGCGCGTCAAGCAAATGAGGATGCTCTAAATGCTCCGGCACAATATTGACACTGATTTTTAACTCTGGGTCCTGATTTAATATCCCGGATAAATTATCAAGCACCTGCCTTATCAGGCAAAGCGTGACAGGAGTGATCAATGAAGAGCTTTCGAGCTCGTCGATGAAGTAACCTGGGGAGATAATGCTGCCATCTTTCTTTACCCAGCGGATCAATGCCTCTGCTCCGTACATTTCACCCGAGTCCACATTAATAATTGGCTGATAGAAAGAGATGAGCTCTCCGCTCTGCAGGGCATTTTGTAACCTGTTCAACAAAGAGTTTTGTTTTTGTCGGTAACTTAATACGGCGAAAAAAATAGCCAGCCAGAACGCCAGCGCAACCATTCCAGCCCACCAGAGTGAACCGATTGACTTAATTAGTGTGTAGTTGTAATCCAGCTTCACTAATATGCTTAAAGGATAGCGCTCTGAGCGTATTTCAATACTCAGTAACGGGGAGCTAAAGTCACTGCCAAGTTCAATAATAGGGTAACCATTAAATAACTCGCCATACATATAGCGACACTCATTGCAGAAATTTTTGAAGAAAAACTTGCTATCGTCTATGTCTATTTTCATTGCATCAGTACGACCGTTCAGTTTGGTCCCCAAAAATAATCCAGTATGACTAACCCCTTCCAATTTATACTTAAACTCCCCCATACCAAGTTGCTCATGGTTATCCTCAAATTTAATCAATTGGTGAGACGACGTTTTCTGTTCTCCTATCGTAAGCAAGCCAAGGCTGGAGCAGTATTTATACTTAGGAAATGTATCGGGGTGGGAGATGATAAAACCGCTACCAGAGTTTTTCAGTTGAAAGTGCTTGAAGTCACTTAACTCCTCAGCTGAGCAGGTTTTTACCTCTATCTGAGAGAATTTCCTCATTATTAACAGTGCGCGGTCAAACTGAAACTCTAGGTAAGCAAGGCGCTGTGATAAATCGTTTTCCGCTTTGTCTTTGACCAGTGAATACGAATAAATCCAGGAAATACCTATACTGCTACAGGCCGTGAGTAGTAATAGTAGTGCTAATGGTTTCCATGTGAACAAGTTAAACCATCGCATTAAACAATTCTCCCATTGGTTTATTATAATCGCTGTATAGAGAAATAGTGATTCTGTCGCATTTTGAGTAGTCAGGGTTTATCATAGTCATTATTCCCTCCTCCAGCCGAGGTTTTACTGCAATTGCGTGTTAGCGTGAAAAAGATCACTCGGTAATGCTGTATCTCAATACCGTTATCGATTTAAAAATATAAGGGGCTGAACATTAGAGGATCACTCATAGATAAGTCTTGAATGTCCACATGAGCCTTATATAACTCCCTGCCATTCCGCTTTACAGCGGTATTGGGATTCGCTTATCTTGACGTCAAAAAAAGTTGATATTGCTCCAATTTACAATACGTATTATTAGCAATAAAAATAGAATTAAAATTAAAACTACATACCAACCTTCGACAGCGTAAAAATCGAGTAGGGTTAGGCGTTACCGCCTCATCCCTCTCACAGAACCGTACATACGGACCTCGTATACGGCTCCTGTAATCTTCTATTTCTTAGCAATAAGGAGCGAGACCCCTGTCATAACTTTGCCCACCTGATATAAGCCCATTTCCTCGAACCACTTATTTGGCATCGCATAATGCGCTAATAGGCTCCCGGCATTCCGGTAGGAAGGTCATTAGGATATTTTAAAACGGAGGCTTAAAACCTCGCAGCTTTAGTATGCGGTGAAGTTTTAACACTTTCTTCCACAACTTCAACTGAATAGCGCTTAGCCTTCGTCGTATCCAACCAGTTAACGGTTTCAGTATTTGGCTTATATTCGCTACCTTGAAGTAGTTTACAAATCCCCTGAGCACCGGATTATGACGCCCTTGCCATTCGAATAATCTTCCCCTCAGACGGGGCGATTCTGCCTTTTTTCAGGCAGACGGGTTTGCCTACTTCGCTGGACAAACACAAAATGCTCCCCTTCGGGGAGCAAAGGTTAAAGGCTAAACATTAAAAGCTAAGGAGCTGAAACGCACGAAGCGTAGAAGGGCCAACTCGGGGCATAATCGTGGACGCCTCCACTTCCACCCAAGGTAATGTAGTAGAATGTGTACCACGTCCCCGTACTTGACCAATAGCTGGACATGCCAGCAGGCCAACCATACCCAATATCCATACCACCTCTATCGCTATACAAACCCTCTAATTCAGCCAATGACGCCCTTCGCCAATCAGCCCTTCCATTGAAGTTCATATCGCTAAGATTCTTACACCAACGGTCATACTGACCGCTTACGCCTCCCACAGAGGTAGAGCTAGTGTTATCGCCACCAATCAATATCTGGTCAAAGCGCGCGAAAGACCCAACAAGCCCATAAGTTCCGTTCTCAATAATAATTTCAGCATAAGTTTTTCCACCATTGATATTCGCACTTCCCGCAGCTTCCTGGTATCCCAACGCATCCATTACGACTAAGCTGGGAGTGCTGGTGAAAAGCATTCCTGTTGCTCCGTCAGTAGCTACTTTTAGGCAGTCCCCGGCTGCGTTAGTCGGGTCATTGTCGTTAACCGCGCCGCACATTAAAAGCTCGAACTCGGTCACGATAATGGTTTTATCGGCGGTTTTATCCCACGCTGCAGAAGTGCCTGTAGATCGCACCGTAATGTCACCCACTGAATCCGCCGTTGTGCTCAGTACCCCAGTGTTGGTATCAATGGTGGCACCACTTCCTGATTGAGAGAAAATGGTCCAATTCACTTCGCTGCCATCTTGTGTGGCAACATACGTTGTGCTATCAGACAAAGTCGCCGTGGCAGTAAAGTCTATTGAGAAGCCTGCCACCACACTGTCGGTATTCGATGTGACTGCAACGGATGTGACTGTTGCATTGGTCACGGTAATGGTTTTATCGGCAGTGTCACTCCACGCA
Organism: Shewanella sp. YLB-07; assembly: GCF_009377275.1. Taxonomy (NCBI): domain Bacteria; kingdom Pseudomonadati; phylum Pseudomonadota; class Gammaproteobacteria; order Alteromonadales; family Shewanellaceae; genus Shewanella; species Shewanella sp. YLB-07. The sequence goes on from NZ_VOQB01000023.1 coordinate 74,281, forward strand.
GTCGAGGTACCTGTAGCCCGCACCGTGATCTCGCCCACTGAATCCACTCCAGTGGTTAGCACTCCTGTGTTGGTATCGATGTTGGCACCACTTCCTGATTGATAGAAAATGGTCCAATTCACTTCGCTGCCATCTTGTATGGCAACATACGTTGTGTTATCGGACAAAGTCGCCGTGGCAGTAAAGGCTATTGAGAAGCCTGCCGCCACACTGTCGGTATTCGATGTGACTGCAACGGATGTGACTGTTGCATTGGTCACGGTAATCGTTTTATCGGCAGTGTCACTCCACGCAGTCGAGGTACCTGTAGCCCGCACCGTAATGTCACCCACTGAATCCACTCCAGTGGTTAGCACTCCTGTGTTGGTATCGATGTTGGCACCACTTCCTGATTGATAGAAAATGGTCCAATTCACTTCGCTGCCATCTTGTATGGCAACATACGTTGTGTTATCGGACAAAGTCGCCGTGGCAGTAAAGGCTATTGAGAAGCCTGCCGCCACACTGTCGGTATTCGATGTGACTACAACGGATGTGACTGTCGCATCGGTCACGGTAATGGTTTTATCGGCAGTGTCACTCCACGCAGTCGAGGTCCCCTTAACCTGCACTGTGATCTCACCCACTGAATCCACTCCAGTGGTTAGCACCCCAGTCTTAGTATCGATGGTCGCACCGGTTCCAGGTTGTGAGACGATAGTCCAGTCCTCTTCGCTACCATCCTCTAAGCCAGTATGGGTTGTGCCATCAGATAAGGTGGCTGTGGCAGTAAAGTCTATTGAGAAGCCTGCCGCCACACTGTCGATATCCGATGTAACCGCAACGGATGTGACTGTTGCATTGGTCACGGTAATCGTTTTATCGGCAGTGTCACTCCACGCAGTCGAGGTACCTGTAGCCCGCACCGTAATGTCACCCACTGAATCCACTCCAGTGGTTAGCACTCCTGTGTTGGCATCAATGGTGGCACCACTTCCTGATTGATAGAAAATGGTCCAATTCACTTCGCTGCCATCTTGTATGGCAACATACGTTGTGTTATCGGACAAAGTCGCCGTGGCAGTAAAGGCTATTGAGAAGCCTGC
>NZ_VOQB01000024.1:0-59216 GCF_009377275.1 Shewanella sp. YLB-07
CGCTGGTGGTGCTGAGATGACGCTTCGCTGGTGGTGCTGAGATGACGCTACGCTGGTGGTGCTGAGATGACGCTACGCTGGTGGTGCTGAGATGACGCTACGCTGGTGGTGCTGAGATGACGCTACGCTGGTGGTGCTGAGATGACGCTGCGCTGGTGGAGCTTAGATGACGCTTCGCTGGTGGGACTGCGCCAGTTATTGCTCCCTGCATAACCGGCATTTCCGCCATTCATGGCGGTCAGATAGGGCTGAGCTGTAGGGATCGGGCCGCTTGTGTTCGTTGTAGGACCGGCTTTAGCCGGGAGAGAACACATCATGAAGCCTCGGGCCTGAAGACCCTCCTACAGGAAAGGGCTGAGAGGCACAGCCGTCCGCGAAGCGATAGGCCACAGGCCGTCATCTTAGCTGTTAGAAGCATCTTAGATTTTAGCTCCTAAAACCGCCTCAATTATCTGCTTGCGCGATACCTTTAAACTGGTCTGCTCTACCTCAGGCCAAGGATAGTAATTTCGAGGGCGTTTAAAGCGTGCGGCTTGGCTGCAGACTAAGGCATCTAGTTCACTTTGCTGTGGGATATCTCCCTTGATTATCGCTGCGGGCAAGTTGCCAAACTCGTCATCAAACAGGGGAAATACGATAGCCTCTTCAATCTCTGGGTGTTGCTTGAGTATCGTCTCTATCTCTTCGGGTTGGATATTCTCACCACCACAGATAAACATGTTGTCGCAGCGACCTAAGATGCACAGATTTCCGTCCTCGTTCCAATAGCCCCTGTCCTTGGTAAAGAACCAGCCATCTGGGTCCACTGTCAATGTTATCTGTTTCTCACTTTCTGTAAGAGAATGGGTAAGAGATTGAGGCTTGAGATAGCCCAGGAAGAGTGTTTCGCCCCGGACATAGATCTTGTTGTCTTGGATCTTAAGCTCTCGGCCCGGTAATAGACGGCCACAACTGCCGTCTTCATTGGCAATACCTGTGGTGATCTGCGAGCCCATCTCTGTCATACCATAACTGGTGAAGCTGCGTATTTTTAGCGTTTCCAATTGGGCTAAGAGAGCTGGAGATATTGCCCCGCCGCCGAGCAGCAGCGCCTTCACTTGTTGAAGGCTGCTGGCATCTTGATTCAACAGCCTAACCAGCTGAGTCGCCACCAATGAAAGGTGAGTGATCTTATCTCTGGTTAATTGCTCCGCTAGTCTGGAGTCTCTATCTTGCAATACGACCGCCGCGCCGGCTAAGGCGCAGCGGTTGATGATTGCCAGACCACCAATATGAAACACTGGCAAGGTGAGTAGCCAGCTATCGACGGGCTCGAGAGGGATGAAGCTGCGGGAACCCTCTGCGTTTGCAATATGGTTATTGAGACTGTGCAACGCGGCCTTAGGTGTACCACTGCTGCCAGATGTGAGAATGATGTTGGCAGCTAGCTTGGTATCGACCCTGACCGGTTGAGATGGGATCGGATGGAATTGGCTTGTCAGGCTAAAGTTTAGGGAGATGGCTTTATGGCTTAAGGCCTGAGTCAGCGAGTCACGGTGCTGCTCTCCCGCCCAGATATGGCTCAATGCGAACCTCTCGACTAGCTCGGTTATCTGTGCCGGGGGAAACCGTGGTGAGAGTGGACAGAAGAGTATCCCTTGGTCGATACAGGCCCAATAGAGCATGACTAATTCGGGGGAATTACGGTCAATGCAGGCGAGCCGGTCTCCTCTTGTTAAGCCTGAGGATAGCAGTTGCTCTCCCAGGACCATGACCCTCAGGCTCAGATCTGAATAGCTGAGCGCCGTGTTGACTCCCTTGCTGCGCCAGCTTATCGCTATCGAATGTGGATGAGTTTTCGCCGTCTGATGTAGGGGAGAGATAACAGGGACTCGTTGCAAGGGACCTCCTTTCCTAGACTGATTTGATCAAGGTGAGTTCATCACAGCTCAGGCATTTAGCCTTGCCCGAGTCGAAGATCAGATCGGCGCTAAATGCACCTAAGGTATCTAGCCCGGGGATCTCATCCGGCGACATTATCTGGTTTAATCTCGCTAAAGCTTCAATACCTAGGCTGGCCTCCAGACTGGAGCTTAATATGGTGCGCACGCCATACTGGTCGGCTTCATGTTGTAAATTTTGTATCTTCTCTAAGGTGCCGATGAGCATAGGCTTGATGACTAAGGCCGTGAGGCCCGCTTGCATCACAAACTTGAATTTAGGATCGTTAAGGGTTTCATCTAATGCCCAGGGCATAGCGACGGCTCGATAGAAGTTTGGGTTGTCATTATGATCGATGCAAGGCTCTTCTATGTACTCGACGGCGTCGATAGGCAGACAAGCGGCAAACTCGATGGCCTGCTCTAAGCTGAAGCCTCGGTTGGCATCGAGTCTAAGTTTTAGATCGGGTCTTATGGCGAGTACCTGATGCACTAATTGAATCTCCTCTTCCAGTGAGGTCTGGGCGACTTTTATCTTAACCGAATGCGTGTCCCTAGGTAGGGCGCGTACTCGGTCGTGTAAAGTGCTAACGGACTCATCTTGCCCGCGATAGATAAGCGGAACGACTCTAGTCTCCAGAAGTGACTGCTCAGTGTCATCGAGCTGGCCGATAAGCTTGCAATAGAGCAGGCTCAAGCCGAACGCGACTGATGGGTATTGAGTCTCTTCGGCGAGGTCTAACAGCTGGATGACTGGTTTACCTATGAGCGACTCGAGACGTTCTTCCAGCAGTTGGCTGACCTCTTGCGAGCTTTCCTGGCTGAAACCCATTAAGGGACGGCTATCGATATCCAGACCCGACAAAGGGCTTATCTCAACCAATTCGGTGCGTACTCCAGATGTTCCCTCGGCTTCTGAGTTCTCATTCACTTGGAGTCTGAGAACCAGTCCGCTGCGCAGTTCGATACGTTGTTTCCCGACAGGAAGCAGTTTATCCAGGGGGATTTGGTAAGAATATAGTTGAGCAGAGGAGATGATCATTGAGGGGTCTCTATGAGTTGTAATATCAATTGCTGACAAAATTTATCCGCAGCAGCCAAGTGAACATTGTGTCCGGCTCGCTCGAATTGATGCACGGTTAACCTTGACTGACTTTGCCAGTGCAGTGCCAGGGCCAAAAACTTACTGTCATCCTTGCCGACGTAGTAATGGCAGGGAGCCGAAATCTGATTGGGTAACTGAGTTAGATCTTCCTGAGCGGCGAGTGATGTCGCTAGGTAGATCGACTGCAGCGCCTGAGCACTATTATTGCTGCGCTTTTTGACCAAGGCTTGTCGTGCTACCACAGACAGCTCGGAAAACACCCCCTGCTGGTACCAGGCATTAAGGAACTCATTCAAATTCAGGCTGGCGAGTCTGGAGTTCCACATTTTATCGTTTGTGAGTCTGGCCTCTCTATCGCTGCTGTTGAGTCCCGGGTGAGCGGACTCGATATGTAAGCTAAGGACCTGATCTCTGTATAGCCGGGCGATATGCAAGGAGATACGGCCGCCGAGTGAGTAGCCCAGTAGATGGTATTTGTCTATGTGCAGAGCCGAAATAGATTGATGAACTGCTGTGGCCACCTGATACAATCCGGGTGTGTCGAGTGATAGTTCTGGGCTGTCTCCGTGTCCTGGTAAGTCGATGCAGATGCAATAAAAATGTTTGCTCAGCTCAGGTAGCAGAGGTGTCCAATCGACTCTACTTCCCAAGAAGCCATGGATCATGACCAGAGCCGGTTTAACGTTATCACCATTGCACGTTAAGGTTAACATTAGCTCTGCTTTACCCAGGAAGCGATTGTAGTTATCTGTTCGCTGGCCTGCTCTTGTTCCACGGTCACTTCGATAACAGAGGGACCATCGAATTCAATGGCATCCTGATAGGCTGCATTGAAGCCCTCTATATCATCCACCTGGTTGTAGGCGATGCCAAACATGGCGGCAGCATAACCAAACTCCAACCCGTGGGAGAGGCGGTAATAATCGTTTCTTAACTTCTCGTCAGGGACGGGTAATAAGTTAAAGATGTTGCCGCCATCGTTGTTTAAGATCACCACGACAAAAGGTGCTTTCATGGTGCGTGCTATGGCAAGGGAGTTTAGATCGTGTAGCTGGGATATATCCCCAATGACTAAGGTGGTTGGTGTCTTGCTATGCTTGGCAATACCACAAGCCGTCGCTAATAGCCCATCTATGCCCGATGCACCGCGGTTAGTGTAAGTAGAGCCGTACTCAGGGGTCATAGGGGCAAACATATCATAGAGGCGCACGGGTAAGCTGTTGCCAATAAATAGTTGCTGTGATGGTTTCTGCGACCTGGCGATGGTACGAACCACCATGGCCTCGCCGAATTCACCATTGTCTATCTGGTGTTGGAACAGGGTTTCCAGGTAGTCATTGACTTGAGTCAGCTGCAGAGCCCAATTGACCTGTGAAGATCTGGGCCAGGCTAGTGAGGCAAATGTTTGCAGATCACACAGCCAAACCTGTTTTGCGCTATGGCTGGGATCTAGCCTTATTTGTGTCGGCAGCACTTGCCAGTAACTCTTCCATTTTTGCTCGGCAAGATAACTGATTAATCGCTTCGATATAAGACGACCACCGAAGACTAAGACTCGCTCGGCCTGTTGCAGGAGTGCTCTGGCCTTGGGCTGATGTAGGAGTTGATCTATATTGCCAATAACACCTGGGTGTTGTCTGAGCTGAGATTGAGCATCAGTGAGTAACGGCCAGCCGAGCTTTTGTGATAACAAGATCAAGGCTTCCGGGGACTCTTTGGGAGACAAGGTTCCGGCAATGATCACTCCTTTGCCATGAACGAAGCGTGCCAGTGAGTCCTGGCTTGGTATGCTCTGCAGTTTTGCCTTGCCATATTGAACATAGGGCTGACTGGTATGTTGCCAGGTGCCTAAGGTGCTCAGATATTCGGTGAAGTTGGCACTCATGGTGGAAGGGTACAAGGGTTCTCGATACATGCAGTTGATGTGTACAGGTTGAGTCTGATTACTAATGGCTTCATCTAATGTTGCCAGCAGGGATTCGGGGCGAATAGCGAGACCCGGTGTGGGTAGGTTTACCTGTTTAGCGTATTGAGAAAAAATAGCCGGCTGTACTATGGCTTGGTTGGCGCCGCAGTCGATGAGTTCCGGTGGCCTATCCCCGGACAGAACAATGAGAGGGACATGGGTCAACCAGGCTTCAATTATCGCAGGGTAAAGGTTAGCAACAGCCGTGCCCGATGTGGTGATGATAGCGACGGGGGCTAGACTCGCTTTCGCTAAACCTAAAGCCAAAAATCCCAGGCCGCGCTCGTCAAAATGCAGATGTTGTTTCAACTTTGTCTGTTTAGCGGCGGCCAAGGTTAACGGCGTCGAGCGTGAGCCCGGCGCCATGCACACATGTTGCACGCCAAGGCGCGCAAGCTCCTCAAGTATAAGAGTGCCCCATAACAAGTTCAGTTCAGCTGTCTTTTCGATCTGCATGGATAATTACCTGGAATTTAGTACCCATAGTGTACCCCTATTCACTTTAAAGGAAAATAATTAGCCCTGATAACAGCTTAACAGGTGCATTACCCTCTCAATTTTTTCTACGTCAGAGATGTTGAGATTATGTATTTAATTAGCTCTAAACTCTTGGGGTTTAGAGCTAGGTCAAAATAAGTTTTCCTGCTGGTGTGCTTATTATCATAGTTGATGAAGCTATTAAGACCTCGGGTGCCTAATCACATGTATAGTTATAAAAATCTTAATTTATAACTAATTATTAAAAATTTGAACTTCATCATTTGGTATCCCTTAAGTGGTAATTTAGGTTTAACATCTTGAACCTCAAGTATTAACATTAGCTAGGTACTGTCTCGTTTGAATTTTATTCATAACCTTAAGATTCATTGGTTTACGTATAATTGTACTATGTGGTGAATAAGATTCATTATTAATTGAATCTTGTTCGAGTTCACATTTTTCGTTTATTCATTGAGCCTATCTCAAATTTGTTTCTGACCTGTTTAACAATCAAGAATTAGTACTTGTTTACCTTAGAATATTGACAATCTTAACTGGTTAACTCCTGTTCAAATGGTGAGTTAATCATTGTGTTAATTATGTAAGGTTCGATTAATGATCTCTCATCTCTTGAATAAGGTATTAATTGGGATAGTCACACTTATGTGCTTATCTCTTAGTGCAAATGCCACCCCCTGGAATCATCTCCCTAGTGAACAACTTGAGCACAAATTAGCAGAAAAATTCTCGGCTGGTGAATATTCATCGAAAGGCGCCGATTCCTGCTTGATGTGTCACCGAAAAAATGAAGCCGTAATGGCGATTTTCGATGGTACCCACGGCATGATGAACAATAAGCAGTCACCAATGGCTGGCTTACAATGTGAAGCTTGTCATGGTCCTCAAGGAAAGCATAACAAAGGTGGCAAGGAGCCGATGATCGCCTTCGGTAAAGACAGTAAACTGTCGGCCTCTGCTCAAAACAGTGTTTGTCAGGGGTGCCATAACGATCCTAAACAGATGGCCTGGCACAGCAGTACCCATAACCTCGAAGAAGTGGCATGTTCCGACTGCCATACTCTGCACAGCGCCAAAGACCCTGCTTTAGATAAGCTCAGTGTTAATGACACTTGCACTTCGTGCCATACCAAAGAGAAAGCCGATATGAATAAGCGCTCATCTCACCCGATGAAATGGGACCAGATGACCTGTATCGATTGCCATTCACCTCATGGTTCTATGAGTGAAAGCGCCCTGAATAAACCGACGATTAATGACACCTGCTATTCATGTCACAGTGAAAAGCGTGGCCCTGTGTTGTGGGAGCACGCACCGGTTACCGAGAACTGTGTCACCTGTCACAACCCTCATGGCAGCGTTAATGAAGGCATGCTGAAGAGTCGTGCGCCTCAACTCTGTCAACAGTGTCATGCCCCCGATGGTCATGCCAGTCGAGTTGTGCAGGAACCAGGAATGGATGCCTTCGGTGGTGGTAAGAGTTGCTTGAATTGTCACAGCAAGATCCATGGTTCTAACCATCCGTCAGGCAGCTTGCTGCAGCGCTAATAGGGAGCAATATTATGAGATTTAAACTCAATATCATCACTGTGTCGCTCTTGGCCGTCTCAAGCTCGGCGATGGCCACAAACTTCGGTGTTGGTAACGCCAATATTGACTCGATCAATATGGATAAGTACCAGTGCAAACGCTGCGTCTCAACCAATGGCTACCGCGGTGAAGTCACGGTCTCTGCGGGTTATAACTCAGTAGACGATATCCATGCCGGCAATGCTCTGGGAACCGCTGAAGATGGTGCCATCGCTGCGGTAAGTGGTGACATTCGCTACCAAAATGAGACCGGGTATCAGGCTCAAATGCAAGCGCATCAGTTAGGCATGGACAATGGCTTTGTCAATATCAAGGTGGGTAAATCAGGTCTCTATGAACTGGAGTTGGATTATCAATCGCTTAAGAGTTATCAGGCGGGCGATGCACAGAGTCAGCTTTGGCATAACGATGGGATGTTAACACCCAGCGCCTATACCAATGAATTTGATCTAGCGCTAAAGCGCGAGAAGTCGACGATAGGCTTCAATTATGGAGAGGGAATTTATAACACCTTCATCCGCTATAGTCAGGAAGATAAAACGGGTCATCAATCGAGCAGCTTGGTAGCCCCGAGTCCGGTCAATTTTGGTTTGCCTGTCGATGCCACCACTAAGCAGCTCGATGCAGGAGCATCGTTAGCCGGTGATAACTGGTTAACTGAGTTGAGCTATTTCGGTAGTTATTACAGCAATAACATCACAGATCTCAGTCTGCCTCATATGAATGATGTCTATTCGACAACCCCGGATAATCAGGCTCATCAGGTTTCACTCTCAGGCCAGTATCAGCTTAATCGCACTGTGATGAGTGGTCGTTTGGTGACAGGACGGATGATCCAGGATGATGCGCTTATCCAGGTGAGTGGTAATCCACTGCAAAGTTGGGATGGGCAGATTGATACCTTGGATGGTCGTTTTACGGTGACCTCTATGTTGAGCAATCGCTTGCGATTAGGCGCTCGCGTCGATTACAGCAAACGCGATAACAAGAGCTCAGTGTGGGAGTTTACTCAGTACAGTTACAACGGCTTAAGCGGCGCGTTTAAACAAAATGTGCCTCAGGACATCGAACGCAACACCTATAAGATCAATGCCAGCTATCGTTTAGCCAGTGGTTACCGTCTACAAGCGGGTTATGACAGAAAAGAGGTCGAGCGTAGCTATAGCGAGCGTGAACAGACCAATGAAGATAGCCTGTGGGCCAAATTTAATGTCAGCGCCTTCGACCAGTTTAACATCAACCTGAAAGCCAGCCATGGTAATCGCGGTGGCTCGGATTATGAAGTTAACCAGATCACCTCATCCGAAGAGAACGCCTTGATGCGCAAGTACTATCTTGCAGACCGAAAGCGTAATGCCGTTGAGCTTAAGATTAATCACTCACCTTTATCCTGGGTGAGCATCGAGGTTACAGGGCGTTACGCTAAAGACGATTATGACGCTACCGAGATCGGTCTGACTGAATCGGAAGACTTTGGCTATGACGTCAATCTGAGTCTGCAGTTTAGCAAGCATCTGTCGGCTTACGGTTTTGCCGGTCAGCAGTGGATCAACTCGGAACAAGCTGGTAGTCAGAGCTTTTCGAGCCCGGACTGGAACGCCGATATAGAAGATGAGTTTATCAATATCGGTGCCGGTTTTAGCTATGGCGGCTTGATGCAGGACAAGCTCACCTTAGGTGGTGATTACTTGTTTAGTAATTCAATCAGTGACACCTCGGTCGGGGGCACCCTAGTCACGGCCAATAGTAGCCAGCCATATGGTGATTACTTTTCTTATAACCACAGCGTGCGCATGTATGCCGATTATGCCTTGAGCAAACAGATGGCATTGAAGCTGAGTTATCAATACGAACGATATTACGACACAGATGCGGCTCAAGTCGCGACGAATGCTGTGCCGGGGCTAACCACGTTAGGTGAGCTTAACCATGACTATAACGCACACCAAGTGATGTTGTCGTTTAGCTATTTGTTGCGCTAAGGCGCAGTGCGGAAAATCGCAAGAGGAAATATTAATGGAACGTAGAAGTTTCTTAAAAATGAGTGCAGCCATGGGCTGTGCAGCAAGCGTAACGGGTTGTAAAACCAGTTCAGACGATGCCAATGTTGTGCCGCCAAAGCCACCAGTAGGCGACGAGCAAATTACCTGGTCAGCCTGTCTGGTTAACTGTGGCTCTAACTGCCCGGTTAAAGTGTTTAGCCGTGATGGTGTTATTACTCGCGTTGAAACCGATCACGATGTGGTCGATGGCGATGATATTTATCAAGTGCGCGCCTGTGCCCGTGGTCGTTCATTGCGCCAGCGCACCTATGCCGTCGATCGCTTAAAAACACCGATGAAGCGTGTTGGTAAGCGTGGTGAAGGTAAATTTGTGCCTATCAGCTGGGATGAAGCGGCAAAAACCATAGGCACTAAGCTAACGTCGGTGATTGCTGAGCATGGCAATAAAGCCATCTTCCGTAGCTATGGCTCGGGGGCTTACTATGGCTTCGCTTCTAATGCCTGTTTTAACCGTTTATTTAACTTAAGCGGTGGCTGCCTGAATGCCTATGGTAACTACTCCTGGGCGCAGCAGATGGAAGCGGCTAAGCATACCTTCGGTACCGGTAGTACTTCAGGTTCATCGACGGTGACTCTGGCAAACAGTGACCTTCTGTTAGGTGTGGCTTATAACCCAAGCGAGGTCCGCCAAAGCGGCAGTGGCGAAGGCTATGACTACTTAAAAGCGCTGCAAAAAAGTAACGGTCTGAAAGTGGTGATGATTGACCCTCGCTACACCGACTCTATGTTAGGTAAGGAGTCTAAGTGGTTGCCCATCCGTCCGGGTACCGACGCAGCTTTTGCTGAAGCCATTGCTTATCAAATGATTAGCTCGGGTTGGGTCGATCAGAACTCACTCAGCTTTATTAACCAATATGCCGTCGGTTTCGACGCTGCTTCTATCACTGCGCAACAAGAACTTTTTGCTACGAGTGGTGATGCCACCAAGCAAGAATACGCGAAGGTGATGAAGCCTGAAGAAAACTACCGTGATTATATCTTAAGCCAAGGTATTTACGCCGAACAGCCGTTGAAGACGCCCGAGTGGGCCGAAAAAATCACTGGTATTCCGGCTGCGCAGCTTGAGCAAATTGCCACCGATCTACAAAACGCTAAGGCGCCATACATAGTCGTGGGCGCCGGTGTTAACCGTCAGGCCAATGGTGAGCAAAGCATGCGCGCTCTGTACATGCTGTCTGTATTAACGGGTAAGTTGGGCACCTTAGGCGCATCGAACGGTGAACTGCCATACATGAGTGGTATGTACCGTGCCGGTATTCCAACGGGTAGCAACCCGGTTAAAGAGAGTATCTCATTCTTTACCTGGTCTGAAGCGATTCATAACGGCGAAACCATGACTGCGCGCAGCCACGGCGTTCGCGGAACTGACGGCCTGGATACGCCACTTGGCACCAATATCAAGGTCATTATCTCAGCCTCAGACAGCTCGCTGCTGAACCAGCACGCCGAGATCAACAACACCGCTAAGATTTTAGAAGATGAAACGGGTGTTGAGCTGATTGTCAGCTGTGATTGTTGGATGACTCCTGGGGCTAAGTTTGCCGATATCATTCTGCCCGATACCAGCTGGTTAGAGTCAAATGACCTAGTTAACGACAGCTACGCCTCAGGTGCGCTGGGTTACATCACAGCGATGAAGTCGGCGATTGAGCCTATGTGGGACTGTAAGTCTATGTATGAAGCGGCAGCGCTCATCGCTAAGTACATGGGTTGTGAGGCTGAATTCACCGAAGGTAAAACTGAAGAGCAATGGCTCGAAGAGTTATATCAGAAGACCAAAGACAGCAGTAAAAACCTTGGCGTCGTGCCAGCCTTCCCGGCGACTTATAAAGACGCGCAAAAGGTCGGTTTCTTCCGTAAAAACATGAACGACAAGCATGTTGCCTTGGAAGGTTATATCAAGGGCGGTAAAGCACTGTCGACGCCAAGTGGCAAGATTGAGATCTACTCAGCCGAGCTCGCATGGCGGGCGGCTAACTGGGATCAAGAAAATAGTGTCGACAACCCGACCCAAGTTAAGGGGGACACTATCACAGCAATTCCTCAGTACACGGTGACTTGGGATGGGTATGAAGATGAAGACACTAACATCGATTACCCAATTCAGTTAGCGGGTTACCACACTAAGGGCCGCACCCACTCTAGCTACCACAACGTGCCTTGGTTACGTGAAGCGGTTGAAGATGCGGTTTGGGTGAACCCGATGGATGCAGCAGAGAACGGTTTAAGCGCTGGCGACAAGATTGAGATGTATAACGAGCGTGGTTCGATTGCCGTTAAGGTTCGCATCACTCCACGTGTCGCACCTGGTGTGTTCGCGCTAGGTCAAGGTGCTTGGTTTAAGCCTGGTAATACGGTTGGTAGCACGGGTCACATCATAGATGAAGGCGGTGCGATCAATACGCTAACCCGCTATCAGCCAAGCCCTGTTGCTAAAGGCAATCCACAGCACACTAACCGTGTTGCAATTAGAAAGATTTAAGAGACTCGTTAATTATGACTCAACCAACTCAATATGGTTTTTATGTAGACAGCACTAAGTGTACTGGCTGTAAGGCATGTCACGTGTCTTGCAAAGACCGCCAAAGTAACGAAATTCGTAATAATAGTAACCCAGAGGGTAATACCTTACCTGCACTCGAGGGCGTAACCTGGCGCCGCGTGTATGAGTACGGTGGCGGAGAATGGACTAAGGGTAACAATGGCTGTTTTGAGCAAAATGTATTTGCTTATTATATGTCTATTGGCTGTAACCACTGCTCCGAGCCAGTATGTGTTAAAGCTTGTCCTACCGGTGCTATGCATAAACGTCGTGAAGATGGTCTGGTTCACGTGGCGTCTGAGCTGTGTATCGGTTGTGAGAGCTGTGCGCGTGCTTGCCCGTACGATGCACCGCAAATTGATCGCGATCGCAAGGTGATGACTAAGTGTGATGGTTGCTTTGAGCGAATCGCCGACGGTCGTAAGCCCGTATGTGTCGAGTCTTGTCCGCTACGAGCTTTGGACTTCGATACTATGGATAACCTTCGGGCTAAGTATGGCGATGGAGACGGCCATATTGCACCGCTACCCTCACCTTCAATCACTTCACCTAACTTGATTATCAAGGCAAACGTCAATGGCCGCCCGGCTGGCAGCGGTGAAGGGCAAATATTAAATTTATCGGAAGTTTAATTGTTTATGGCGCCCATGTGGCGCCATTTTTAATGAGATGTAATTGTGATATCAGATAGCGTAAATACTTATTCAGATCTGCAGGCTATAGCACGAGTGCTGCATAATGTTCTGTTGGATTACCCCAGTGAAGTTTCGATTGACGGTTTTGCTGAAAATGAACTTGGTGACACCTGGCCTAGCCTAACTAACTCGGCAGAAAATCAGCAAGGCAAAGTGCTGCTTGATAGCTTTTTGGCAAAGTGGAACTCAGAACAGATAAATGAGTTAAAGCTTGATTATGGTCAGCTGTTTTTTGGTCCAGGAGAGCCGACAGCTATGCCATGGGGCTCAGTATATCTGGGCGAAGAGCAGTTACTGAATGATAAATCAACGGTCGCCTTGATGGCGTTTTATAAACACAATGGGATTAGCTTTGATCTAGCGCAAAACCAGCCACTGGATCATATTGCACTGTTTTATGCAGTACTTGATCAGCTGTTAGGTCAGCTAGTCGCAGATTCAAATAATAAAGCTGTGTATGAAACTATGGTGATCTTGATGCAGCAACATATGTTGCTTTGGTCCGGACGCTGTTTAGAGTTAGCTCTTGAGCACGCAGAAACAGATTATTACCAAGCCATTGCATTATTGGCGCTAGATTTTCAATCGGTATTGAGTACAGAGCTAAATATTATCCCTGTATCTGCTCGCTTATTTAAGTAAGGAGTCTTTATGGGGGTTATATATGCAGTAGGTGCGCAATGGGAAAAGGCCGAGTTTGCAAAACAGCTTAGAGAGTATTTTGTTAAAGATAATCAGCTAAGAGACATGTTTAGCGGGGCGACGAATATAGAGACGCTGACCCATGTTATGGCTGCTCTGATTGATGACAGAGAAAAAATTCAGGCAGTAAAAAATAACCTAAATGCTGAATCTGTCTTCTTAATTCTCTTTGATTGTTATTTGCTGTTGTTTATAAAGGAGCTGGAGCACGGTGGGCTTTCTCAGGCAGAGCACCTTATTACTCAGATAAGCAGACGATATGCTGAATCAGCTAAAAAAAACATTTGTAATTCAATTGTTTGTATTATGGCGGAAAGATTGTTGCTGTCAGCTAAACAGCTAGATTCTCTGTATCTTGATAGAAGAGGTGATCAAAGAAATATGGGGGCTACAATTTAGGTTAATCATGGCTATATTACTTTGCTATTGGGATAGCTATACCTCAATCAAACAGTGAGCCAATATTGTGGTCTACAAATCCATTACCTCCGGTTATCGATCCATTCACTCATGACCACATGGGTTTTTATTTTGATGATATCGGTCTGGGCATCGATATGTTCTCTGATTTCATGGAGACGTTTCATCGAAGCAGCCTGAACATAGACCAAGAGATCCATATCTCCTGTGATGCCTCGGCAGGTAACGACCTCAGGAATAGCCTGGAAAACATGAACCACATCGGCACAACGCGGACATTTGTGCTGGATCTCGAAGTAAGCTGATACTCCCTCTTTTTGAGACTCGCTAAGTAGCACCTGATAGCCACGTATGATACCTGTGCTCTCGAGCTTCTTGATTCGCTCGGAGACGGCCGAACGAGACAAATTCACCGCCTCGGAGATGTAGGAAATGCTCTGTCTGGCGTTTAACCTTAGCGCGGCGATGATAGCTTTGTCGAATTTGTCTAATTGATCCACCTAATACTCCTGATTACCTATGTTCAATGTTACTTGTTGCCAACTATTTGTCTGAAATCCTGACTATTACCGACATTATGACGGTGTATGAGTCAGATCCGCTTATTGAATACGACAGTTTGTATCGAGAGTTAAGTTTATACTAATGGTGAAGATTCCCATACTAATGGGAGCCTGTAAGGTATTTAAGCTAAATTTAACTCCATAATAATATGAGCCCTATGCCAACGTTTTGATGGTTATCTAAGTGATATTACATTCTTGGGTATAGGGCGGCTATAGCAGTATAAGGGCAGGGTAGATGGATCAGATAAAGGGAACAATTGGCCGTTGGCAGGGGGCGGGTTTGATGGCAACCACGTTATTGGGGACAGGAGTATTTGTCTTACCTCAGATGACGATAGCGACGGCAGGTAATGACGCCTTAATCGCATGGCTTTTGCTAACCCTTGCAATTATCCCCGTCACACTGGTTTTTGGTCGATTAGCCGGGGCTTTTCCCCATGCAGCCGGACCTGCATATTTTGTCGAGAAGGCATTCGGTCGAACGGCGGGTCGAACCATAGGACTTATTTTTCTCTTGGTGGTGCCACTCGGTGCCGCCGCAGCTATCTTAATGACATTTCAATTTGTCGAGACCATGGTGCCCGTATCTGGCTGGAGTGAGGTCGCGATGCAGTTGGGCTTGCTAGTTGTGCTGTTTTTGCTTAATTTCAGAGGCATACATGTTTCTGCTAAGCTGCAATTTGTACTGACAATCGCCATTGTCAGTGTCGTGGTCTTGATGTTTGGCGCGGGGGGATTGAATCTGCATAAGCTGGAGTCTATATCTGCTGGAACATCGAGTGATGCCGGCTTAATCATGGCGGCTGCGGGTATCGCTTTCTGGAGCTTTTTAGGGGTGGAGGCCATGACTCATTTGGCCAATGACTTTAAAGATCCCAAGAAAGACATGATCCCAGCCATGATGATAGGCACTGTCTTAGTGGGAGTCGTTTATCTCGCGTGTACCGGACTCTTGCTAATGACTCAAGTTGATACCGGCGCAGGGGCAGGCTTAGCCATGGTAACAAGTTTCGATAGCTTGCTTGGTGGTTATGGTGCTCAAGTGATTGGTGTCTTAGGAATCGCCGGTGGTTTAGCGACTGTAAATGTGTATACCGCCAGTGTTTCGCGCTTGTTGTGGAGCTTTAGCCGGGAGGGGATACTTCCTGGTTATTTTGCTTCAATCAACCGCCATCAAGTTCCGGTTAGGGCGCTGTCCGCCGTGTTGCTCACCATGGCGTTGGTCATTGTCTTAACTTATGTTTTGGATCAGGAACTTGAACATCTGATCGCATGGAGCAATGGGGTGTTTGTTATCATCTATCTGATGTCTATGCTTGCTGCGGCTAAGCTTCTGAGCAAGCGTTACTTACCCTTAGTGGCGGTAGGGAGTCTGTTCTGTATCATGCTTGCTTTTGCCTTGGGCTCGAGCATGTTATATGCGGTGATCATGATCTTAGTGGTCGCACCTATATTATGGTGGCAGAAGAAACATCTTTCACGTAAACAACTGCTGCAAACTGCTTAGGCTAGCTTATTGTATAAGGCTCCGGGCTAGCGATAAGTAAACGGGATTCGGTGAGAGATAAACCTGAGCATATTTGGATTTTCTGTCCTATATTTTTAACTCTAAGTTAAAGAATTTGTGGAGGAACAGAATGGATTCAGCTGCATTACTAAGTCATATCGATGAGCTACCACGCTTACCTAAGGCGGTCAGTGAACTGCTCGACCTGGTTAATAATGATGCTGCTTCGGTGGCGGAAATAACAGAGAAAATCTCTCATGATCCTCTGGTCAGTGCCCGAATCTTACGTTTAGTCAATTCGGCCCACTATGGTCGTAGCAGGGAGGTTGGTTCGATCGATGAAGCTGTGGTTCGTTTGGGGATGCAAACCCTAAGAACTTTAGTGATAGCTTCGGCGGTAATTGGCGCGGTACCCACTATCGCCGGTATCGAGCTGGGGGAGTTTTGGGGGCAAACCTTTGAAGTTTCTCTGTATGGACAGGAGATGGCCAAGCGATGTGGTGCTGCCCCGGATATGGCATTTACCTGTGGCATATTACACGATATTGGCGAACTGCTCATTGCCACCATTGAGCCTGATAAATCGGCGAAAATTCGTGAACTTGCCACTAATGGGGACAAAAAATCACTCATTGAGCAAGATATTTTGGGGTACGAGTCGGCAGAAGTGGCTGCATTATTGGCAAAGAACTGGAAATTTTCTCCCGAACTTGTCGAAGGAATAAAGTATCAAAATCACCCCTATAAAGCCGAGCCCTTCTCTAAGCAGGCAGCGTTATTAGCACTTTCTCATACAATCTTAGATGAGTGGGATCGGGTCGATGAAAATGAGAGAACCAGTTGGTTATCTCAGCAAGCAACGGCTGTAGGTTTGAAAATGGAGGTGGGAGGGCTACAGGATAAGATACTTGGCTTGAGAGGTAAGGGCTTCGATATTGCCAAGCAATTAACCTAATAATCTCATCTGTAATGAATCGATTTGACTGTCAGCTCTGGGGCTCAGCTCCCCAAGAGCGAGCTTCTTTGCTTTTCTAAGATAAAGCCTAACTGTCCATCGCTAAATTGCGCATCTGTATAAGTTCGCTGTGTTTAAGGTAGAGCAGGTCAGCTGTCCTACGAATTATCTGATCTTCGTATTGGCACAGTTGACCATCGGCATAGGCTAATTTCCACATGGCCAATATCAACTTTTGTTTTTGCTCTACGTCGCACTGCTCATTTATCTCCTTGGTAAACTCATAGAGGGAGATCGAGTCGCCTTGTATCTTCTTAGCTTCATCGATTAGCGCTTCAGTCTCTGCCTGAGTCAGAGATAGGGCCTTAGTCATGAGTTGTGGCAGCAGTTGTGCTTCCTCTTCACTCAAGGTCTCATCGGCATAGATGACTTCGAGCAGTAAGCTCACGGCGGCTAAATTTAATTGGCGGGCTTTCTCTTCCGGTGTGACGGCTTGTGAGTGCGACGTTAGAAATTGTTTTAATTTGGCTAACATGAAAGACCCTGTCGATTTGAAGTGAGTTCAGCATAAAGGGTTAGAGTAGAAGATGAAATAAGAGTTCACTTGTAAACCAGATACAATAATGAATATTACTTCATCTATCTTTTCAGCTCTAAGAGGTAAACTTAAAGAATGGCACCTAGGCCTTTCATAAGCATATCTGTTGTACCCTCTCCGGCATTGCTATCTAGGTAGCCTTTAACGATATCGACCATAGGGGCCGCGAGTTCTTTTGAAATCCCAAGTTTTTCGAAGGCATCGTAAACTTGAGCACCGCCTTGAAGCGAGCTACCCAGATCACCCGCTTTTGCCAGTAAACCTGACATACCTGATTCGTTATCTAGGGCTGGAGCCGCTGATAATAGGCTTTCTATACCAGGAATAGCATTGGCAATAGAGCCAAAGTCATCACCACCGAGTGTGGATTTTGCCAGAGAAAGTAGGCTGCCTAATCCGCCTTCAGCCTGAGACTGATTGAGTCCGAGCTGAGACATGACACTGCCCACTAGGTCGCTGTTTTGCGTTTGTACGACCTGTGGTTTTGCTTCTTCTGCTGCAAAGAGGTCATCAAACCAACCTGCAGCCGCTGGTGCGCTTAAAGTCGTGCTAGCGAGTACTAGGCCGATCACAGCTGATAGTTTCATTTTTTATTCCAATGGTGAATTAATTAGATTGTTGTGACCATTCTATCTTTTTTAACAATATTATTGCATCTATTTTACTGTTTCAGCTTTGTATTGTGATATTTCATCGGTGCAATAACTATCAATTTTCGGTATCCTAGCGACCTTACTCTGCTTTTTTAATTATCTATTGGAAACACCCATGTCATTGTCTGCGATATTAACTGAAGCCTACAACTTCTTTCGTAACCATATTAGCCAGTTAGCCGCATTGACTGTGCCTATTTTATTTATTCAGGTTGGTATTCAGCTGTGGCTGGGCATGGAGATCAGAGGTGCCGATCTAGAGAACCCTCAGTTTGGTGCCTCTCACATGGCGGCCATGATGGCCCTGTTACTGGTGTTTTCTTTATTGATTGCGGCCTTGACTCTCTTCTTAGAGATCCGCTCACAAGGCCATGAAGCCAGTACTGCGCTGATATTGAAGACCAGTTTGAACTTCGTTCCAGGCCTGTTACTCGCCGGTGTATTTTCAGGCTTAGCGATTCTCGCTCCTGTGATGATTTTTGCAGCCTTCGGCCCTTTATGGCTAATCGGACTCACCATGAGTATTTATATCTTTGCCAGACTCGCCTATGTGAACTTTATGGTTGTCGTCGAGCGGTTAACGCCATTCGAAGCGATTAAGGCTAGTTTTAAATTTAGTAGCCCGATAGCATTCAAGACTCTGATGGTACTCATGTTGTACATTCCTTTGTCTCTCGTGGGTGGTTCAATTTCTGCTCTGGTGCAATCATTAGGTTTCCCAGTCCAGCTGATCGTCGAAGTGTTTGTCGCGTTTATCGGCTTATTCGTCAATGTGGCACTTTTCCGTTTGTACATGGTTTCACGCCCTAACAAGGTAGATGAAGAAGCTTAAGTCATAGGAAAATTTAGTGCTTAGCATTTAGGAATGGGAAATACGGAGTATCTGTTGTGCTTACTGATGTGGACTTAGTTACTCAATTTTCTGCCGAATTAGGTCATGACTACTGCATCGCTAAGAGCTATGTAAAAGATGTGCCTACCCAGGCATTACTGCTGCTTCGTAGTCTTACCCATAAATTAACGGATTTGCTGGCTGAGTCCAAAGGAGTCAAGTTCGCGGGTCCAAATCTATACGACAGAATAGAAACTCTTAATAATCAGCGCGTCATCGATGTACGTATTACCAGAGCCCTGCATCGTTTACGAGGGGATGGTAATCGTGGAGCCCATCCGGAAAAATATCACCTGACTGCCGAACAATTACAGCAGCTCAGTGAAAAATCGATAGAGAAGCTATTAAAACTCATCGAATCTTTGTTTAAGCAAGTCACGGGTAAGTCACTGCCTAAGTATAAATTTGAGCCATTCGATTTATTGGTGGGGCGGGATCTCTGTTATAGAGCCGTGATGCAAGGCGAAGCAGAAGCCCAATATCTTGTAGGAATGTCACTCAAAACTCGTGCTCTTATGCAGCAAGAACAAGAGCTGGCACTCGAGGCTCTCGATGATGAAGAGGCTGCCCAATCAAACCTTTCCAGAGACACTTTAGCCAAGGCCCAATATTGGTTTTCTCTGGCTGCCGATCGGAATATGAATGCTATGCACGAGCATGGCGTCGCCTTAATTCACGGTTACAAAGGTGAGTCCGACGTCGTTGCAGGGGAGAGGGCTATCGCTTTGTCTGCCCAGGCTGGTGTTGCCAATGCTATGGCCTTGTTAGGTTACTTCTATCTGGTAGGTAGTGAAACCGTCACTATCGATCTCGATAAAGCTCAAGAACATCTGCAGGGTGCTGCCGAGCTGGAGCAAGCGGAGGCGATGGCGAACTTAGGTGTGTTGTTTTATCAGCAAGGTGATCTTGTCCAGGCTAATGACTTTATCTCCCAAGCCGCTAAGGCTGGCTTTCCCCATGCTCAATACAATCTTGCCTTGATGTTGGCAAAAGGGGAAGGCACAGAAATCGATCTATTGGCCAGTGAGCACTGGATGAAAGAGGCGGCAGAACAAGGGCAGCTCGATGCCATGTTCTCTCGTGCCCAGGCCTTGCTCAATGATGATGGTTCTACAAGTGTTGAGCTGGCTTTGGCCGAGTCTTATCTCAGAGAAGTGATCAAGTACGGTCATAGTGTCCCCGCCATGATTGAACTCAGCATAGCCTTAGCCGACGGCATGCTTGATAAAATTGATGTAGTAGGCTCTGCGGCTCTGCTCAAGTTAGCCAAAGAGCGGGCAAGTAACGAGGAACTCTCCGTCATAGAGCCATTATGGCACTCTCTGCTGCAGCAGGTTGAAAATGTGCTCTGTGTTGCAACTAAGACAGAAGAGTTAGCTGCCCTAGAGAGAGCAAAAGAACTGCTTTCTGATTAATACCTATCTATAGCGGTAGATATAAGTCCATCTGGTCAACCCCTCTTATTCTACTATTTAGAAAACTAAAATTGAAATTCTGCGCACTCAATATTTGCATACAATATGCAGTGTGTTACATTTATGTTATTCAGGCTGAGAGGATACTTAATTGCTGACACGTGCGGACGAAAGACAAGACTGGGAAGGTGATCTTATGGATGATCAACAATTGAACCGGAAGCTCAATGATATTGCCGAGTGTTATGTCAAGTTGGTACTCGCTATCGGCCTGCATGATCCCTTCTATGTCGATGCCTTCTACGGCCCAGAAATTTGGCGATTGGAGTGTAAAAAACTCAATCTGACAGAGCTGCAGAAAATGGCAAAAGCACAGCTAAAGTGCCTGAACTCTCTCAGTCTATCGGATATTGACGCTAAACTCATCTCCAGGCATAGCTTCTTAAACAAGCAAGTATCATCTGTGGTTTACTACTTGAGCCATCTGCAAGGGGATAGAGGTAGCTTCGATGTTGAGTCTGAAGGTTTATACGATACTCAGTCGCAAAAATTTGGCTTATGTTCATTCGAGTCGATACAAGATGAGATCGATAAGCTGTTACCGGGCGAAGGAGAGTTAGCCGAGCGTTTCGAGCAGTTTAGAGCGGAATTTATAGTGCCTCAGAGCAAGATCCCTGCGGTATTCGAGGCTGCGGTAGATAAAGCCAGAGCGCTCACTGGGGTGCATATAGAGCTGCCCCATGATGAAAATTTCAGTATCGAGTTTGTCACCGATAAGATCTGGACCGCCTATAACTGGTATCAAGGTAACTATAAGAGTCTCATTCAGCTTAACCAAGATCAGCCTCTTTATATTGAGCGGTGTCTGGAGCTTGCCAGCCATGAAGGCTATCCTGGTCACCATGTATTCAACCTGTTGCAGGAGAGAGATCTGGTCAGAACCGAGCAATGGATCGAATATGCAGTTTATCCTCTCTATAGTCCTATCTCTTTTCTTTCGGAAGGCAGTGCTAATTATGGCCTGAGCCTTATCATGTCTAAGCAAGAGGTGATCGATTTTGAATATGAGACCTTGATGCCATTAGCAGGTATCGAGGGGGATATTGAGAAATACCACAAGGTGTTGGCGTGTTATAAGAAACTCGCCTATTTGGATAATTTGGTCTGTGAGCAGTTGACCGATGGTCATATCTTGGAAGAGGATGCTCAAAACCTCTTGATAAAATATGGTTTGTATACTCAGTCAAGAGCTAAGCAAAGGGTGAAGTTCTATCTCTCTAATCGAGCCTATGTGATTAATTATAATCATGGAGAGGAGAGTGTAGCCCGATGGGTAGAAAAAGATGGCGAGACGAGAAAACATGAGCATTGGAAGCGTTTCGAGGCGCTGTTAAAGCGGCCTCTGACAGCTTCACAATTTAAAGTATAACGCTTAGCGCTTTCCTGTGTCAGCGCCTGAAAGGTGACGCCTGCTAGCTTGGGTCGTGCTCGTAGGTACGTCCTTGGTGCGGCTCAGCTTGATGACGTTTATCCGCAAAGGCCTTATCGGTAAATATTTGCTGGTTCTGCTGTTCGCTAGCGGTAGAGAAATTACTTTGTTGCTGCTTATCTGTATAAGCTCCCTGGGCTTGCTGCTGTTTAAACTTAGCTAGCTGTCTCTTAAGAAATAGACGACCAAACAGGCTTAACAAGATAAAGCTAATAGCGCCGAACAATAGCAGGAATGGCAGAGCGATGAGCGCTAGGGTGATGACTGCAATACCGATAGCAAACGCCATCCAACCTTTGGCTCCGGAGAATCTTGTCTGGAAAGGTGATTGCTGAAATTGACTATAGATCATAAAAACTCCAAAAATTAACTGTGTCCAGTTTGCATATTTAATAACCTAAGATCACGTTAAATTCAGTTAATCTGGCTGTGAATATGTAACAGATTGTCTGTAAAGGCGATAACACCTCAAGAGTCACAATGATAAACCAGTTTGGATTAATCTAAGCTGAATAGCGGGCTAATTATCACAAGTTTCGTTATCGAAAGCTTCGGCGACACTCTTACATATGGTTTCCCTTATCCATTTATGACCGGGTTCCTCGTTATTTCGAGAATTCCAAAGCAGAACATAGGCCAATGGAATAAATTCGAATGGCAGTGGCAGCTCGACCAATGGATACAGCTTTCCGGCATGGCGGGCAAAGCTAGATGGCAAGGTGAATATCAGATCGCTATGAGCGCACACACTTGCCGCACCATAAAAGTCCGGTACCGTAGTACTAAGTTTACGTCTATGGCCTAAGTTTGCCAGATGATAGTCAAGGGCCCACCAGTCATTGCCTTCACAGCGCACCTGTACATGTGACATTTCCAGATAGATGTGTATATCCCATTGGCCTGTTTTTACCGCAGAAATTATTGGATGATTTTCTCTGACCAAACAGATCTGCTTATCGGTAAACAGGGTCTGGTGAGATATTCCGTGGGGAAGCCTGTCAATTTGAAAATCTGATTGTGGATGTAGGTCTCTGCCTGATATGCCGAAATCGATCTGTCCCTTCTGTAAGGCCTGCATGGATTGCTCCATCCATACATAGGTATCGAGTTTCAGGTTTGGCGCATTATTGAGTAATGGGCCGATAAAATAGGGTAATAAGGTTTCATAGGCACTCTCAACCATAGCGAAAGAGAATTGACGATTGCTGCTTGCTGGAGTGAAACTAGGAGGTTGTGTCAGCTGGTATAGACCCTGAAGCATATCTGGTAATTTCTGGCCCAACTGTAAGGCATGGGCCGTGGGCTTTAATCCATGGGCGGTGCGATGAAACAGGGGATCTCCTAGAGTATCGCGTAGGCGATTAAGGCTCTTACTGAGAGCCGATTGACTCAAGTGCAGACGACTGGCTGCGCGGGTGACACTTTGTTCTTCCAGCAGTACCTGCAATATGACCAGCAGATTGAGATCGATTCTCGCCAGGTTATCCAGATTCATTAGTTATTCCTTAAAGGAAATTCAGTTCTGAAATTATACCATTTCTGTTCATAACATCACTGAGCTAAAATTTGGCCATAGAATAATGCTACATCTTGAGAAAAATAATGCGTCGAAATCTGTTACCCATACTCATGTCTATGGTGGTACTAAGTCCATTAGCCATAGATATCTATCTACCCTCTATGCCGGCGATGGCTGCCGAGTTTTCTGTTTCATCGAGTGAAATTCAATCGACCTTAGTGCTGTTCCTATTCGCTATGGGGGTGGGGCAAATTCTCATTGGCCCACTAGCGGATCGTTATGGACGTCGTCCTATAGCTATCTTCGGTATTTTACTCTACATAGCTAGCAGCATATTTGCGGCCATGGCCATGGAGTTTCATTGGTTGCAGTTGGCCAGAGTACTACAGGGGCTAGCGGCCTGTTCAACATCGATCGTGGTCTTCAGTGCGGTGCGAGATTGCTTCACCCCTAAAGAAGGTGCGCGATATTATAGCTATCTCAATGGTGTTATCTGCGTGATCCCTGCATTGGCTCCGACTCTGGGTGGTTTGTTGGCGTTGCAGTTTGGCTGGCGCTCGACCTTCATCTTTATGACGCTCTACGCCATAGTGATGATGTTAGTCGTAGGATACCGTCTACCGGAAACCCGACCAGCTAATACTGTTACCACAGGCCCTCTTTACCGTTGGTCACGTTACAAGCCTGTACTGAGTGAGCCCCATTTCATGTTCTATGCATTATGTTGCATGGCTGGAATGGCGGCGATTTTGAGTTATGTTTCCTATGCGCCAGTTTGGTTAATCGAGCACTTGGGCATGTCAGAGCTGGCCTTCAGCGGGCTGTTTGGTCTCAATGCTGCCGTCAATATAGCTGCCTGTTTCCTGGCTCCTATGGTGATAAATAAGTTAGGCAATCGTCCTACTGTTATCCTGGCACTGAGAATCATGTTGCTATCGGCAGTGTCGCAGGTTCTGGTTCAGATCTGGGGGCCACAAGCAGGGCTGGCAGCGGCATTTAGCTTTATGCTGCCTATGATGCTGCTCTGTATCGGTTTTGCCCTACTGCTTGGCCCTGCAACGAGCATGGCTCTGTCGGCATTCGGCGAGCGAGCCGGAACAGCAACGGCCATGCTTGGATTCATTCAGATGAGTGGCGCCTCTCTATTGGCCGGACTTGTACAACAAACGGATCTGACGGCTCCCTATGCAGTTGCGCTGGTGATGGGGGGGTTAGCTATTATGTTATTAGTTATGTTGGCCATACCGCGTTTAGATCATTGGCATCAGGAGCAGCATGCGCACTAGGAGAAGTGTCTAGGTTCTAGGAATTAGGAACGAACTTGTATCAAGCAACACCCTTTGCCCGCCGACTGCTAACCACAGGAGACGGGCTTTTTTTTGTACATGGACCTTTCTTTAAAACTGTTATCCAAGCATGCCATGGATGGCATAGGAGGGGATTTGTATCGGGTTCAAGATACAGTTTATATCTCATGTCGGTTACACTAGTGTTTCTATATATTAATTGAAATAAGAGAGCCCAGTGGCCCGCCCTATTTGCCCTAAATGTCATTACCCCTTGAAGGCTTGTCTCTGCGAGAGTATCGAGCCGATGCATGCCTCGACTGAGTTGGTTGTGTTGCAAGATCCAAGTGAAGTGGGTCATGCCAAGAATAGCGTGCGCTTGTTATCTCTGGTTATCCCGGAGACGCAAGTCTTAGTTGGTGAGGGGCCTGATGATTTTTCGCAACTGCGCCAATATCTCGATGCCTGTACTAAGCCTGTCTATCTTGTTTACCCCTCCGATAAGAGCAAGAATGCCGAGGAGGAGAGATTCGATGATGAGGTTATCTTGCTGCTGCTCGATGGCACTTGGAGGAAGGCCTATAAGTTATTGCAGCTTAATCCTTGGTTACTTAAGTACCCTTCCTTGCATCTGGATCTGCAGTCAGGATCGAATTATACCATTCGTAAGGCGAGCCGCAGTGATAGCCTCTCGACATTGGAGGCGACGGCCATGGTGCTCAAGGCCATAGAGCCCAAATTAAGTGTGACTCCTTTAACGCGTGCATTGAGTGCCATGGTGAATCAACGCCTTAACTCTATGCCTGCGAGTGTGCGAAAGCGTTACGAGTAATACCGATTGATATAATAAGCTTCTTTATTTGTTAGGGCCGACAGCATCTTTTTATAACAGTCTTGGCCTATGAAAAATTATCAGAGGTAAAGGTATCAGCTGTCTTAGGGTGACCAAAAAAATATCCCTGACCGAAGCCTTTTCCCATCTGTTCCAATATCTCTTTCTGTTGCTTGGTTTCTATGCCTTCCACCACAAAACTGATATCTAGGGCTTGAGCTAGCTGGATCATCGCCTGACAAAGCTGTTTCCCTTGTGGTTCACTGAGCCTACGTGCAAATCCTGCATCTATTTTCAAGCTGTCGATCGGTAGGCTGCCGAGTTTGCTGAGGGAGGATAGACCTGCACCAAAGTCATCGATTGCAATGCTAACACCTAGATTTTTTAATAGGCAGAGAGTGTTCTGAACTCTCTCTGGTTGTCTCAAAAGTGCCGATTCAGTGATCTCTAGTACCAGAGCCTCTGCGGGCAGCGAGCTTATTGTTAAGGCTTGGCTGACGTGCTCGACAAAGTCTGGGTGTTCCAGTTGCATGGGTGAGACATTGACACAGACCTTGAGGTCGGGAGCGTGCTGTTTACGCCACTCTGCTATTTGCTGACAAGCTTGCTTGAGTACCCATTGGCCTATGGTGACCAGTAGGCCGGTTTCTTCCAGTAATGGCACAAAGTCGCAGGCTTTGATAACTTCACCATTACTCTTTTGCCAGCGCAGTAGTGCTTCGGCACCGATAACGGTATTGCACTCTAAATTAACGATCACCTGATAGGCTAACTTAAACTGTTTTAGGCTGTGAGCATGCCGTAGCTCGCTGAGTAGGATGAGTTTTTTCTCTGCTTCTTCATGCATCCAAGCATCATAAAACAGCACGTGTTGTGGGCTTTTCTTGGCACTGTACATAGCTGTATCGGCTAGACTGAGTAGCTTGGAGGCTTGATCGCTGTGCTCTGGAAACAGGGCTATGCCTATGCTGGTGCCCAGATAAAACTTCTGATCGTTAATTTCGAACGGGGCATCGAACAGCGTCATTATCTGCTTTGAAAATGCTTCAATCTCACCTCTATCTTGACAACCCTGTATGACTAAGGTGAATTCATCACCGCCCAGACGAGCTATTTCGGCCTTATCTATACAGCTTGCCTCTAACCTGGCCGAGACCAGTTGTAATACTTTGTCTCCGGTGGCATGACCAAAACAATCATTGATGTTCTTGAAACCGTTGAGGTCGAGAAACATCAAGGCGCCGATTTCATTTGGATTGTCTTTGATCTCTTGCAGGGCTTGATTGAGCAATAATTTTAAGTGAAATCGATTGGGTAAGCCTGTGAGTGCATCATACATAGCTTGCTCGGTTAGCTTAGCTTCCAATTTTTTCTTGGCACTGATGTCACTGAAGATGGTGACATAATAGATGTTTCCATCTGCGGATATTTTCCGGCAACTCTTCCATGCCGGAAACTCTGAACCATCGGATCTTTGTTTCCAGACTTCCCCCTGCCAGCTGCCACGCTCTTCTAAGGTGTTGTTGTATTTCTCCTCTTCGGCTGGCGTATGTTTCCGCATAACGATGAGTTCTGTATTCTTCAGTAGCAGTTGATCTGCGCTATAGCCACAGATGCGACACATGGCTTTATTAACGGCAATGATTTGGTGTTTTTCATTGGTGATATAAACAGCTTCGGCGCTGTCTTCCAAGGTGATAGACATCAGCTCTTTGGGTAAGGCGTCGAAGCCATTTCCTGTAATTGTCCTGGCTCTGTTACGTCTGTTGGTTGCAATGAACTGTGCCAAGACAACTGTTTCGCCCCCTAAGTCAAATGGGAAGAGAGCGACTCTGGTTGGCAGCTCTGTTCCTTGTTGGCTCAGATGAAGCCAGTCAAATTCGATGACATCACCTGCGATGGCTTGGCGGATCATCTCCTGAGAATATTCGACACTATTTCGTCCGGAAGATTGAATTCGAGGCGAAAAGTCATAAGGAGTAGCATTGACGAAGTTGTCAGCTTGAGTTTGAAAATACTTAAGCGTGGCCAGATTAGCCGCGATAAAGCGATAACCTTTGATTATGGCTAATGGAGATGAATCAGCTTGCTGTAGCCAAGACTCAAGCTTCACGGATAAGCTTGGCCTATCTGAAGTTAGCTTAGATAATAGATGAGGCCATTGGTCCATTCCTTTACTCCCTTGTCCCATATCCCTGTTTATCGTTTAGGTGTTAATTCAGTTAAAAATGCATTGTATCTATTAGCACAAGATTACAGCAGGATTAAAAATAACCTTATTTCCTCAGTTACTCAAACTTGAAATGCATTTTTATAATATATAACCGATATTTAGATGATTTCCCCCTGCATTTTTTGCTAGGACTTAAGGTTAAGATACAGTTTAAATCGTACTCTGCTCTTGGGGGAGAGCTTAGAGGAGTTTATTTTCGATCATTTAGGGGCTAGTTTATTTCTTATTCGGCATAAAGATTCGACGCCCTAGATCCATTGCTCTGTTGTGAGCTGCCTACAATAGAGGTAACCGAGAGACTTCCCCTTAAAAACCTGCGCCAAGCCAGAATAAATGTCGATAAGGAGTTCGCTTTCAACCGGGCTATCTGTTTTCCAAGCCTCTATCTAGGGGGTAATTTATTGCGTTTTGGTATGAAAGCCATCAAGCTTATGTTCAGCAAAATGATAATACCGATATGCCTGATTTATATGCTCTCAAGGAGGAGTGAATGATATCTAATAGAAGTTACCGTTTCAGTCTGAAAGCCTGTGTATTTGGGGCGGCTTGTTTATTTCCCTCAACTTTCTCCATGGCATCAGACACTCAAAGTTTGTCTCAAAAAGCCGATGCGGCACGTGAACAGTCCCAAAAATTGGAGCTCGAACAGTTACAAAAAGCCAGGGATGCAGCGGGCGAAACACAAGCGCGAGAGAAAAAAATCTACAAAAAAATGCAACCAAATGACTGGGAAGCCGAACAGAGAGTTAAGGCGAAAAAGCAATTTGTTGAGCGCGAGTCTCGCGAGGGAAAATACCTTAGAGAGGCGAGGGAAGCGGCCTCAAAAGAACGGAAAATACCAAAACCTTTTTAAAGCTAGCTGAGTAAAATGTACTTATTCAGACTGTTTTAGCAAGTGATTGAGAATCACTTTTTGTACAAAAATCTCAGCCTCACTCTGGGGGCTGTTTATGATAAACCCATATTGGAGCTGTTCTTTGTCATGTTCGATTCCAATTGCATTCTTAACTGTGATCGACATGGATAAAGTTTCCATGTCTGGCATGATTTTAACCTGAAGCAGGTAGTTGCCTTCCTTTTCTATTGTGTCATTATTTTTGCAGACAAAGGCCCCACCCTTGATTGATATATCGCTTAAATTTCCATGTGCCAGAGGCTTAGCCTCAGCGCTATTTCCGCTTGCTTCACTAGATGCAGGCCTGAGTAACGATTCAACATTTATAGAGATTCTAGAGTGTTGTCTAAGCGCTACTTTTTGTATCTCCTTAGGATAGTCTACAAGCAACCATCGTCCTGAACCGTTGATGAGTTTTTGGATACAGGTTTTAAAGGCAATCACATTAGCATCGGGTTCATCAGTTTTGACAATGCGTATGATGACTCCCTGATCTTGAACAATAAAGTCACTAGCCTGTTGCCAAAGCTTGTCAGAGCCAAGGGCCAATATTATGGATACATGTGGATCTACACCGACAAGCCTAGTTCGTAATCGTATAGGCTGAGTTGGGGTTAGGATCTGAATATGCACCTCAGTATTACAGGCAATATTATCTAGATAAGAAAATTCGTAAGCTTGTGATTGAGGCACTTGTTACTCTCCATTTTTCTATTTAAACCATAGCGTATAACTTTGAATTGATGTTTTTTTTTGGCTATAAAACCATTTTTAGAACCAATAAAAATTAGAAGTGTAAGGGTGTGGTCACGCCTGTTCGCTTGAAATTACAGCGTTTTTAGTTTCTTATACAGGGAGATTTCAGGAAGAAAAATAAGGCGTAGATAGGGGAATAATATGCTAAGAATTAAAAATTTTATTTTGTTCGTTAGGTTTTCATTAGCTGCATTTTTTACGTGCTCGGTTTTATCAGTTGTTCATGCAAAGGAGCTGATAGATACCAAGAGTTTGGCTCAAGAGGTTGAGAGTGAAGTGATATCTTGGCGACGAGATCTTCATCAGTACCCAGAGCTCTCAAATCGGGAGTTTCGAACCAGTAAGATAATTGAGAAGCACTTAATCTCCTTAGGATTAGATGTTAGAACCGATATCGCTCATACAGGCGTTGTTGGCATTCTTAAAGGAGGTAACTCAGGTCCTCTGATTGCGCTTCGCGCAGATATGGATGCTCTGCCTGTGAAAGAGGAGGTAGATCTTTCTTTTGCATCTAAGGCGATAGATACCTATCGCGGACAGAAAGTAGGGGTGATGCATGCCTGTGGCCATGACACTCACGTCGCTATCTTAATGGGGGTGGCTCAGAGTCTGGTTAAGGTCAAAGAGCACTTACATGGTGATGTGATGTTCATCTTTCAGCCTGCTGAGGAAGGAGCACCAAGCGGTGAAGAGGGGGGGGCCGAACTTATGCTGAAAGAAGGATTATTTTCAGAGAGGAAGCCTGAACAGATATTCGGTCTACATGTCACCTCCAGCATGCCTACTGGCATGATAGGTTTGCGATCCGGGCCAGCAATGGCTAGTGAAGATTCTTTTACTATCACCGTTAGCGGCAAGCAAACTCACGGCTCCCGTCCCTGGAATGGAGTAGATCCAATTGTGGCAGCGGCGCAGATCATTAATGGTGTACAGACTATCATAAGTCGACAAGTGGATGTGACAGCTGCACCAGCTGTCGTGAGCTTTGGTGCAATAAATGGTGGCATTCGTTCGAATATCATCCCCGATAAGGTGGAGCTCATCGGTACCATAAGAACCTTCGATCAAGATATGAGAGCCGATATAAAGAAGCGTTTAGCAAATACTGCCTCATTGATAGCCGAGAGTATGGGGGCTAGCGCTAGGACAGTGATACAGCAAGGCTATCCCGTCACAGTCAATGACCCTGAGCTAGTGCAGAAGATGGAGCCTGTTTTACTTGGCGTGGTCGGGGAGAAAATGTTGATAGAACCGGGTTTGATCACTGGGGCTGAAGACTTTTCCTATTATGCGTTAGAAACACCTGGCATGTTCTTTTTCCTCGGGGTAACACCTGCAGGGACAGATTATAAGATTGCTCCAAGTAATCATTCTCCGCGTTTTTATGTCGACGAGAGTGCGTTTGTCATAGGTGTGGAAGCATTGACTCAGTTAGCAGTGACATCACTTAGATAAGATTCAGGTCATTGTTATTTTTTGTAGTATGTTATTTACAATTTGTTTCTGTTTATTTACTCGGTCACAGTTGAATTTTAACGATTTTTAGCATTATATGTTCGACCAAACGTGTCATTCATATCGAGTCGGGATAAATAACTGGCTTTATGGGATGCATCAGAGAGTCGAACCGTTCGATTAAACATAAAAAAAGGGAGCGAAAAATGATTCGCAAAATCTTAGGGCTGGTACTGATGTTAGGGGCCTTGGTCTCAACAACAGTGCAAGCGACCCAAGCCGAAGATATTAAGAGTTTTACTCTGGATAACGGCATGAAAATTATGGTGTTGGAAGATTCATCGATTCCAAATGCCAACATGTATCTGTTTTGGAAAGTAGGGTCTCGTAATGAAGTGCCGGGTATCACAGGGATCTCTCATTTCTTCGAGCATATGATGTTTAATGGTGCTAAGAAGTACGGCCCTAAGATGTTTGACCGTACAATGGAAGCGGCTGGTGGAGCTAACAACGCCTATACCACAGAAAATCTGACTGTCTACACAGATTGGTTTCCTGCCAATGCATTAGAGACCATCTTCGATCTGGAAGCCGATCGTATCGGGCACCTGGATATCGATGCCAAAATGGTGGAGAGCGAGCGTGGTGTTGTGGCCTCTGAGCGTACAACTGGTTTGGAAAATTCAAACTGGCGTACTCTGCAGGAAGAGCTAAAAGGCATTGCATTTAGGGCTCATCCATACAGCTGGTCTGTGATTGGTCATGAGTCAGACATTACAGCCTGGACCTTGGACGATTTGGTGCAGTATCACAAGACCTATTATGCGCCCAATAATGCTGTGGTTGTCATTGCTGGAGATGTGAAGTTCAACGAAGTAAAAGCGTTAGCCAATAAATATTTCGCTCCTATTCCGGCGCAGGCGTCTCCAAGAGAAGTGAAAACGGTTGAGCCTCTGCAAAAAGGTGAGCGTCGAACTTATATTCAAAAGGCTTCGGTAAGCACACCTAATGTCATGCTTGCCTACCATGTGCCTTCGACATCACATGAAGACTACTATGCGCTGGACTTGCTCTCCTCAGTGCTTAGTGAGGGTAATAGCTCTCGTCTGTATCAATCCTTAGTGGAGAAGCAAGTTGCCATCGAAGTTGAAACTTACCTGCCGATGACAATCGATCCAAATCTCTTTTATGTGATGGGTGTCGCCAACCCAGGAATCACTGCCGTCGAACTTGAGAAAGGCATGATTAGCGAGATCAATCGCATTGCCCGTGAAGGTGTGACCGAGAAGGAGTTGGAGAAGGTCAAAAATATCAAGTTGATGAATTTCTATCGCTCCATGGAGACTATCAATGGTAAGGCCAACACGGTTGGTACCTACGAGCTGTATTTTGGTAGTTTCGACAAACTGTTTAATGCTCCTGAAGCTTACAACAAGGTTACACCTGCAGATCTTCAGCGTGTGGCACAAACTTATCTACGTCGTGCAAACCGTAGTGTCGCCGTGCTGGCAGCAACAGAGGAGACAGATGAATGAATACGTTAACTCATCTCACTAAGCGTTCAAATAAGCTGATAACAGCTATCACTCTGGGCAGTGTATTAGCACTTTCGGCTTGTGCTTCAACTCAGACCAGTACCAGCGTCGATACTGGCAGTTTCAGCATGCCAGCCTATGAATACTTGGTCCTGGATAATGGTCTGACTATATATCTGATGCCTCAAAGAGAAGTGCCTTTGGTGACTGTCAGTGCTGTGGTGCGGGCTGGTTCGGTAAATGATACGACTTCAGGTGTGGCTGCAATGACGGCTCAAAGCCTGTTACTGGGCGCCGCTGGAAAATCTAAGGCCGAGATAGAGCAGATGGTAGATTTCCTTGGTGCCTCTATCTATGCCGATGCGGGCAAAGAGGGTAGCTATATCGGTGCCGACTTCATGGCTAAAGATAGCGATACTATGTTGCCTCTCATCAAGAGTCTGCTTTTATCACCAAACTTTGATGCCAACGAATTCGATAAATTGCGTCAACGTGAGATTGCCGGATTGTCTCAGGCTAAAGAGAGCCCCCGATCTGTGATCAGTCGCTATTTCGACAAACTCGTCTTCGGTGCACACCCATACGGTAATGCTACCTCTGGCACCAGCGAGTCTTTAGCCGAGCTAAATATTTCACAGCTGAGAGCATTTCATAAGAGCTATTACCAGCCGAGGAACACGGCCATCAGTGTGGTTGGTGACTTCGATGCTGAACAGATGAAAGCCGAACTTAGTCAGCTGTTCGGTCAGTGGCAGAATGGCGAAAAAGTCGTGGCACTAAATCTGAAGGCGCACCAGCCTGAGCTTTCGTCTGCGAACGTCTTATTAGTCGATAAGAGTGATGCCATAGAAACCACCTTTCTGATTGGCGGTAAGGGTATCTCACGGGATAACCCAGACTATGTGGGCTTGAAAGTGGTCAATACTATCTTAGGTGGCCGTTTTACCTCTTGGCTCAATGATGAGTTAAGGGTTAATGCCGGACTGACCTATGGCGCTCGCTCTGGATTTGTTGCTTACTCTCAGGGCGGTGTATTTAGAATTAGTACCTTTACCAAGACTTCTACGACCAAAGAGACTATCGATCTGGCATTGAAAACTTATGCCAGGCTGTGGGAAACGGGCATAGACCAACTAACGCTAGATTCTGCCAAGGCCTATGTCAAAGGCCAATTTCCGCCTAAGTTTGAAACCAGTGGCCAGCTTGCAGGTTTGCTATCCGATATGTACCTCTATGGCTTCGATGATGGCTTTATCAATGATTTTCAAGCTAAAGTGGACGGTTTAACTTTGGCCGAGACTCAGAGATTGGTCAGCACTTACTTCCCGCAGCAGAATCTGCAGTTTGTCATCATAGGTAATGCCGAGAAGATAGCGCTTATTGCGGCCGAGTATGGCGAAGTTACCAGCTTAGACATCAAAGCCGTTGGTTTTGGAGGATAGCAAGTTAGTCTAATAAGCTTTAGGGCTAGAGTCCTAAAGCGTTTCTTGCTGCAGCTTTGTTTGCTCTGTCCTACACTTGATGCTTATAAGGTATTAAGACCAGGAGGGTCGAGATGGCAATAAGTAATGCAGGGACTAGCAAGCTTAAGATGGAACTGCCTTTAAGTGATGCCGATGTCGATTGGTGTCATATTCAAGAGACCACCAAGGTGCTGTTGTTGGCTATGGCGCAGATAGAACTATCTTTGAGCGATGGCGAGCATAATGTGACCTCATTAGGTGCCTTGTTCACCGATATGGCCATGCATCTGGAAGGGATGAATAGCTACCTGACTCAAGTCGAAGGCACGCCGTTTGAAGTATTATCTCATGGTGAAAACCTAGCAACAGCCGTTAACGAAGGGGTCGTCGCGTTCCAGTTCTACGATCGTGTTTCCCAACGTTTGCAACACGTGATCATGGGGCTGGCATTGATGGAAGAGGTGCTTAGCAGCCAGAAGCAAAGGATTTCCCCCGAGTCGTGGAAAAAGCTCCAAGAAGAGATAGAGGGGAGTTATTCACTTGATTGTGAGAGAAAAATGTTCAATCTTGTACTGCAAGGAGTCCCGGTACACGAAGCCTTGAAGCTTTATAAGGATCAGCATCAAGTTACCCTCAAAGATGATATCGAGTTATTTTAGAAAGAGTATCGTTTCATGTGCGATAGCCTTGTGGGTATTTATGCCTATTTCATCCTGGGCAGAGAAGGCTCATTTCGGTGATTTTTGCACGGCACTTGCGGGTCATTGGCAGGGCAGTGCAGCGAAACTGAAGCAACAGCCTATGCAGACTTCAGTTCAGGCTATCTGTTCTGCAGATCAACAACAGTTATTAGTCTCAGTCAGTCGTAATGCAAATCATAATTTCAGTGAAACCTGGTGGTTCAGGCGCAGAGGTGAGTCTACTTTTCTCATTTACTTCGATGGAGTCAATGAGGACAAGTCTCAAAGCTTTAGCCTATACCGCCAATATGGCAGCTATACCTTGTTGGGAGAGGGGGAGTTGAATAAACGCCCCGCATTGATCCAACTCAGGTTTGAGCCTAAAGATAATGGCTGGCTCTGGTTGCAGAATGTTCAATATCTGGATGACGATACCGATCGTTATCTCTTCTATCGAGGCATCGAGATGGTGCGAGTATCCCTGCAAGAAGAAAATTAGACTCTATGTTACGAGCTAGATAATTTCTATTAGCTGGAACTCGCATACTTTGTCACAAGGCTTATAACGCCCCTTCGAAGCCGATTTGACGCCAGGCTTCATAGCTGATGATGGCGACGGCATTGGAGAGGTTAAGGCTTCTGCTTGTTCCCGCCATGGGGATCTTGAGTCTCTGGCTCGTTGGCAAAGATTCGATGATTTCTATGGGAAGTCCGCGTGTTTCCGGCCCAAATAAGAGTACATCTCCCTTCTCGAAGCTGAGTTCGCTATGAGGGCGACTCCCTTTAGTCGTGCAGGCCATGATGCGCCTTCCTTTCATTGCTACGAGGAAGCTTGCATAGTCTTTATAGCGGGTGATGCAGGTGAGATCGGCATAATCTAATCCCGCACGGCGTAGTTTCTTCTCTTCGAGATCGAATCCTAATGGTTCAATTAAATGTAGCTGGCAACCATTGTTGGCGCACAGGCGTATGATGTTACCTGTATTGGGAGCGATTTCGGGCTCATAGAGTGCGATATGAAACATGCTGATCTGCCTAAATAATAATGAAGTGAGATTATGACATAAAGCAGGCAAGAAAAAATCCCCGCAGTGGGTGAGCTCCGTCTTGTTTCTCGGTCGCTAGAGTATACGCCAGGCCTGGTTTCTGTTTATATTCTGGAGTGAAAAATCAGCATTAAAACAATGCATCGTGGGTGTGAGGAAGTGTATGGATCTGGTCAAATTATCCCGTATCAGCATGAAACATCTGATTACTTTACATGTGATGTTAGATACCTTGAGTGTCACAGCTGCCGCGGAGCGACTCTGTCTAAGCCCTTCATCCGTCAGTAAAACCTTAAGTCAGCTGCGCGGTAATTTGGGGGACGATCTTTTCTATCGCCATGGTAACAAGCTGGTGGCGACACCTCTGGCGCGTAGGTTGGGACCGAGTGTACAGCAGATGATCTATGATATGGAGCAGCTGTTGAGCCAAGACCAATTCGATCCTTCCAGCTGTGAGACGCGCTTTTCACTGGCCATGCGTGAGAGTACCTTCGAACTGCTGGCGGCTAAATTGAGTGCCCATGTGCTTGCCTTGGCACCCAATATCAGGCTGGATATCAGTACCAAGGACAGTGTCGGTTTCGATGGTCTGATCGCAGGCTCGCTGGATTTTATCATCTTGCCCCACGATCTCAGTCAGCCGCCAGTCCCAAGGCATGAGC
Source organism: Shewanella sp. YLB-07 (assembly GCF_009377275.1). Lineage (NCBI taxonomy): Bacteria > Pseudomonadati > Pseudomonadota > Gammaproteobacteria > Alteromonadales > Shewanellaceae > Shewanella > Shewanella sp. YLB-07. Next base: position 35,938 of record NZ_VOQB01000024.1, read on the forward strand.
TGGTGTGGAAAACCTTGTTTCAGGATGAGATGGTATGTCTGATGAATCCAGATCATTTCTTAGCAGAGAGGGGGCGAGGAGAGTTGAGTCTGGATGACTATCTCAGTTACGGTCATATCGGCATCACCGACGGCGATCTGAATATTCCCTTCTTTGAGATGCAGCTGGCACAGCTGCAATGCCGCAGAAAAGTCAGTATCTCACTGCCAGACTTTGGTAGCGCAGCCTTGATGTGTCACCATTCAGAACTGCTCTTTACCTGCTCTCGTCGCTGGGCCGAGATGGCGCTACAGGCCAAGGGGCTAGTTAACCGAACCCTGCCCTTCGATTATGGCGAAGTGGCCTATAGTCTGGTGTGGCATAGTGCGGCTATGAAAGATCCCGCCCAACGTTGGCTCTATGAGCAGATATTGGTGTGCAGCGAGACAGAATAACAAATTTAGACTAAGGAATGACTAGGGATAGCTAAATAAAAAACTCATAGGTAGGCGGAAGGTAAGACTAAAGAGGTTATTCCGAGTCGAGTGAGTCCCTCGGCCAGAGCCGTCATATCCGCTTCACTGCAGGTTTGCCATTCTAGTGCCTCTCCCTTTACACCATGATGCCTAAAGGCATTGAGTCTGATCTTAGTCGAACTCGGCAGCCGCCGCAGATACCCAGCCAGGGCCGTTATTTCTGAGTCGAAGTCAGATTTTCCCGGAATGTGTAGTAGCCTGACTTCATATAACTTACCCCAGCTGGCCAGTAGCTCAATAGAGCGAAACACCCTGTGGTTATCCCGGCCCGTCAGCCATTTATGGGTTTCTGTCTGCCAGGCTTTAAGATCGACCATGGCGCCATCCAAATAAGGTAATAGCTTGTGCCAGCCCGACTCACTTAGGCTGCCGTTGGTGTCCAACATACAGCTAAGGTGTTGCAGCTCTGGGCTGGATCTTAAGGCTGAAAACAGGCCTACAATGAACATGAGTTGCAGACTGGCTTCGCCGCCGGAGACTGTGACTCCTGTGATAAAAGGGCTATTTTTTCGAATAACAGTCAAGAGCTGGGTCACTGTGTATTGGCAGGTCTTAGAGCTTGCCTGTTTCGGGCATGCCTCCAGACATGCATCGCATTCGATGCACAGATCTTTGTCCCAATGAATAACGCTTGCTCCATAGCTCTCACGCAATGACAGGGCCTGAGCTGGACAGGAGGGGATGCATAGGCCACAACTATCACAATTACCTATGGTGTGAGGGTTGTGGCAGGACTTGCAGTCAAAATTACACCCCTGGAGGAAGATGACCAGTCTATTGCCGGGGCCGTCGACACAGGAGAAGTTCAATATCTTAGAGACGGTTGCGCTTCTCTCATTTTTTATCTGCTGGACAGGATCCCCACAGGCTTGCTCTAGGACTCGTAGCAAGGCGCTTGCTCATGACTGGTGACTCTGGGCTTACGATCTAAGATGCCGGTATTGGCCGCTGCTTCTGCACCTAGGCCCGTGGTATTGGTACGCGAACCTCCTTGCTTAAAGGCGGCGATATCTGACAGCTTGATCATGTAGCCTGTTACCCTGACCAAATCATTAGAGGCCACATTAGCGGTGAACTCACGCAGTCCCAGACTCAAGGCTCCCTTGCATAGCTGGTACATGGCTTGTGGATTCGATTTCACCGTCTCATCGATAGTCAGTATCTCGCTGATCCCGGATGAGTAATACTGGTGATGCTCGGCCAAGGCCTGAATATGGGTAACAGGGTCCGGCTCGGTGCCATAGGGTATGCGCACTCCTGGGGTGACGTCCTTATCCAGACTGATACCGCCCTGAGCGTGCAGCAGCGCTCGGCCACGGTATCCGTAGGTTACAGGTGTCGATTTTACTATTTTGTCCAGTGCCGCAGATATGCGATAGCCAAGTTCATTGGCGGTCTCACAGTGACCGTATGATTTAGATGATGCCTTGGTCTCACCCAGCAGGCAGTTCACTGCCTCCGCCATGCCATAGATACCGAACATGGGAGCAAATCTCGTCTCCAGGATCAGGCCCTCTTCGACCAGGAAGCTGGTGAAGAAGTGTGACTCTTCATGGAGATAGCGACTTCTGGCCTGGATCAATTCATACATGAGTTGGCTATAATAGGGCAAGGTATTGGTGAAGAAGTCCTGAGTGTCTATGGCGAGCATTGCCACTTGCTTGAGGTTGAGACGAACCAGAGTGTTGGCCCCACCCGTCAGCGGCAGTGAGTTGTAGCAGCTGACTATGCCGAAACCTGAGTCGTCAAAAGTCTGAGCATGTATCGGGTAATTGGCGATATGGGGCTTGCTGCACTCGCAGATGTTGTCGGTTGCCTGCTGCAGCAGCTTATCGGGTGTGGTGTCTGGATCGTACATAAAGGTGAGGTTGGGAGCGACCTGCTTCAGTTCGGCGTCAACACGCAAAATAGTGCGGCAGATGATGTTATCTGACGGGCCTATGTTCACATGCATAAAAGCATCGGGCAAGGTGCGATCCAGCATGATCCAGAATAGCCTCAGCTTGTTATAGATAGTTTCATCATCCAGCTTGGCCACATAGGGCATCAGCAACTCATCTAATTGACCCAAGTAGACTGGGATGTTGGTCACCGAAGGCACATGGTGATAGATGATGGTTAAGGCATTGATGGCCTCATCAAGATTACGTGCCGGCTCCAGCTCCAGGTATTTTGAGCCTTGAGCCAGGTACTTAGCGTAGTCGGGCAGTACATAGCGAGGCTTAAAGGGGGCATGGCCCTCGAACATGTCGCAGATGATCCCCGAGTCCATCGCCTGTCTGACGGCGCTCGAGACTTGAGGATATGGCAGGCTGGCTTCGGCCTCCAGGGCCAGATAATTCGATTTCTGTTTTGGCGTTAGGCTGGTGTCGGTCACTATACGACTGAATGTGTCTTGGGAAGTCATCTGCATTATCCATATATGAATGATACTGACTAAATTACTCCCTAAGCTCATTGGCCAACAGTGAAAAACCCTGCAGCGTCTGTTTCCAAAATGGAAAATCGATGCCTCAAGTCACAGTTTTCCCCTGAGACAGTCTGCCTCAGGGGAGTCGACTCCCCTTAGAAGAATCCCAAAGGATTGATGTCGTAGCTGATAAGCAAGTTCTTGGTGTTTTGATAATGATCTAACATCATCTTATGGGTCTCACGTCCGATCCCCGAGCGTTTATAGCCCCCGAATGCGGCATGTGCCGGATAGGCGTGATAGCAGTTAATCCACACGCGCCCCGCTTGGATCCCCCGTCCCATACGCTGTGCCTTGTTCATATCACGAGTCCAGACTCCGGCGCCGAGACCGTATTCGGTATCGTTGGCGATGGCCAGTGCCTCGGCTTCATCTTTAAAGGTGGTCACTGAGATCACCGGGCCGAATATCTCCTCCTGGAAGATGCGCATATCGTTGGTGCCCTTGAGGATAGTCGGCTTGATGTAAAAACCGCCACTCTGACCGCCTTCGAGTTTGCAGATATCGCCGCCTAACAATAGCTCGGCCCCTTCCTCTTTACCTATGGCTAAGTAACTCAAGATCTTATCGAATTGCTCTTGGGATGCCTGTGCGCCGACTTGAGTCTCGGTATCCAGAGGATCGCCTTGCTTGATGGTCTTAGCGCGTTCGATAACCTTGGTCATAAACTTGTCGTAGATAGACTCATCGATGAGTACCCTAGATGGGCAGGTACAGACTTCGCCCTGATTGAAGAAGGCCAGCAACATGCCTTCGATTGCCTTGTCTAGATACTCATCTTCATGATCCATCACATCGGCGAAGAAGACATTGGGTGACTTACCGCCCAGCTCTACCGTCGAGGGGATCAGTGAGTCGGCGGCGCACTTAAGAATATGTTGACCGATATTTGTCGAACCTGTGAAGGCCAGCTTGGCAATACGCTTGCTGGTGGCCAATGCCTGTCCAGCCTCTGTGCCAAAACCATTGACGATATTGAGTATGCCAGCAGGTAGCAGATCTTCGATAAGCTCGACCAGTACCAGGATAGATACCGGCGTCTGCTCCGCAGGCTTGAGGACGATACAGTTACCCGCCGCTAGTGCCGGGGCGACTTTCCAGGCCGCCATTAACATGGGGAAATTCCAGGGGATGATCTGACCGACGACACCTAATGGCTCAGGGAAGTGATAGCTGACCGTATTGGCATCGATATCGGCAGCACTACCCTCCTGGGCGCGGATGCAGCCAGCGAAATAACGAAAGTGATCGACAACTAAGGGGAGATCTGCGGCGAGAGTCTCACGCACCGCCTTACCATTTTCCCAGGTTTCGGCGATAGCCAGATATTCGATGTTCTGCTCGATACGGTCGGCAATCTTGAGTAGCAGATTGGATCTGTCTGTGACTGAGGTCTTCCCCCAGGACTCTCTGGCTTGGTGTGCAGCGTCCAGTGCGAGTTCGATATCTCTCTCGTCCGAGCGAGCGACCTGACAGAACACCTTGCCATTAACGGGTGAGCTGTTCTGGAAGTATTCGCCGCCGACCGGGGCTACCCATTGGCCGCCGATATAGTTGTCATACTTGTCTTTGAAATTGATCTTGGCGCCGTCGCTTCCTGGTTGTGCGTAGTTCATGCTATTTGTCCTTTAATTTGTCTTGTTAGTTAACTCTTACTGAGTCATTAGCCGATACATCTGTTGTATCTTATTGTTTTTAAGTGCAAAGAGTTTTCTCTACCTAAGTGCTACTTTCCTGGGGGATATCGCAATCATTGGGCCAAGCTGGCCGGAGTTGTGATATCTGTGAGGTAACAGTATGATGAAAAACTAATTTTTGATGTCTTTATGTGCGAAAACCAGCAAGAAGTTGCACTGGTATAGCGGCCGCACTGTGGCATAAGTGCACACCATGAGTGTGCCAAAATGGAACACTGCTATGACACTAAAACTCGGCGCTCAGCAAGAGAACATGCAGCATTGGCTATCAGATTCCTGGCTACGCAGCCAAGGTGCAGGGCTTACTGAAGCCTGTCTTCCTGAGGAGATGAGACTAGATAGAGGCGCACTGGAAGATCGGAATTTTCATCATAAACAGCTTATAGAGCTGGTAGAAAACCATGCGCTGCCGTTATTTAGTCAACTCATGTCACACACTTCGAGCCGGCTGATTTTGTCTGATTGCGAAGGCTATGTGCTGTGTCATTGGGGAGTGAGCAAGTATTCAGATAAGCTAGCTAATATTGCACTGGATGTCGGGGTTAATTGGCTGGAGCAGCATAAAGGCACTAATGCAATTGGTACTGCACTAAAGGCGAAACAAACCATATCTGTCATTGGTGAGCAGCACTTTATTAAGCAGCATAGATTTATGAGCTGCACCGCCAGTCCGATATTTTCTCCTGCCGGTGAGATGATCGCTGCCATAGATATCACCACGGAGCAGCAGCGACATACTCAGCAAACCCTACTATTAGTGTCCAGTCTGGCTCAACAAGTTGAAACGGCTTTACTCTGTCATCTGCCACATAGTCACTATCGAATCGACTTGGCCGAGCAAGCAACGCTGCTCGACTCGGGCTGGCAAGGTATCGTCATCGCCGATAGCGAAGGTAAGATCTTAGGCACTAATGCCATGGCGAAGAAATTGTTGAATACGCCGGGTGTAGGTGAGGACATCGAGCGTTATATTGGTAGCCAGTGGCCCCAAAGTGAAGCCATATCTCAACATAGAGACCTGCATCTTAAAACTCAGGCCATAAAACCCAATCAGACTCAGGTACTAGGTCATAAAGTCGCGGTGCGATTTAAAGACCCTAAATTAGAGCGTGCCTGGCAGCAAGCCAATAAGGTCGTAGGCAAGTGCATTCCCCTGCTGGTATTAGGTGAAACGGGTGTGGGAAAAGAGCAGTTCGTGACTAAGTTACATAGCCAAAGTAAGCGTTGCGGCCATGCATTTGTTGCAGTCAACTGCGCCTCCTTACCCGCAGATTTAGTCGAGTCTGAGCTATTTGGTTATCAAGCCGGGGCTTTTACCGGCGCCAGTAGGAGCGGATACTTAGGTAAAATTCGTCAAGCCGATGGTGGTTTCCTATTTTTGGACGAAATAGGTGAGATGCCGCTGGCGACCCAAAGCCGGTTATTGCGGGTATTACAGGAGAGGGAGGTCACCCCTGTCGGTAGCAACCGCAGCTACAAGGTGGATATTCAGGTCGTGGCGGCTACCCACACAGATCTCGAACAGTTGGTGAAAGATGGTCGGTTTAGGCAAGATCTCTTCTACAGGCTCAATGGTTTGCAGGTGACCTTACCATCACTGCGGCAGCGCAGTGATATCGAGCGCATCATTCATAAACTCCACAGAAAATATCGTGTGTCACTTCAGCTAATAGAGGTATCACTATTGGCAAAGTTGCTTGGCTATCACTGGCCGGGAAATTTGCGTGAGCTGGATAACTTGATGCAGGTCGTGTGTCTGATGTCAGAAGGCGAGCAGGAGCTTAACTGGGGGCATCTGCCGGATAACTTACAGCAAACTCTAGCTAAGGAAAAGGTGAGTACAGGACTGGTCACAGTGCCCCAGAATAATGAATTAGCAAGCGTGGTTAATAGCAACATTATTGCCTCCTATGCTCTGTCTCAGGGCAATGTCAGCCTGTGTGCTAAGCATCTGGGGATCAGTCGTAATACTCTTTATCGCAAGTTAAAACTATTGGGTATTAAGAGTTAAATAATTGCTAATAGAATTTAGTGATTACCTTAATCGATTTAGATCTCTTCTTTTAATTCATTTTTTGAATATACTGTTTGTAGGCAGAAAAGAGCTTTAGATAATGCATATGGAGGAACTGATATGCATATTTCCAAAAGCCTTTTATTTATATCTATGGGTTTGACGCTAAGCGTTCAGGCCGAGACTATCACTCGAGATAACGGCGCAGGTGTTGGTGATAATCAAAATTCTATTACAGCCGGTAGCAATGGCAGTGTGTTGTTGCAAGATGTTCAGCTAATACAGAAACTACAAAGGTTTGCCCGAGAGCGAATCCCAGAGCGTGTGGTACACCCACGTGGCGCCGGAGCACATGGCGAATTTGTTGCCAGTGGCGATTTCAGTGAACTGACTCGTGCGACTCCCTTCGCGGAGAAAGGCAAGGTGACGCCTGTTTTCGTGCGTTTCTCTTCGGTCATTCATTCGAAAGGGTCTCCTGAAACCTTAAGAGATCCTCGCGGTTTTGCGACAAAATTTTATACCGATGAGGGCAACTGGGATCTGGTAGGGAATAATCTGCCTGTGTTCTTCATTCGAGACGCGATTAAGTTCCCAGATATGGTGCACTCTCTTAAGCCATCTCCAGTGACCAATATTCAAGATCCCAATCGATTCTTCGATTTCTTTAGTCACGAAGCGGGCTCGACTCACATGTTGACCTGGGTTTATACCAATTTAGGCACGCCAAAAAGCTATCGTGAAATGGATGGATGGGGTGTTCATGCCTATAAATGGGTGACTGAAGACAATAAAGTTAATTACGTCAAGTTTCATTGGCAGAGTCAGCAAGGTGTAAAAGGACTTCGTCCTAATGAAGTCGCTGAAGTACAAGGTAAAAACTTTAACCATATGACTGATGACCTCTATCGAGAGATAGGTCAAGGCAATTTCCCTAAGTGGGATCTCTATGTGAAAGTGCTATCGTCAAAGCAGTTAGGTGACTTTGATTATAACCCATTAGATGCGACTAAGATGTGGTTGGATATTCCCGAGACTAAGGTGGGTACCATGACGTTGAATAGAATGCCGGATAATTTCTTTCAGGAAACTGAGCAAGCGGCATTTTCACCTGCAAACTTGATTGCCGGAATCGAGCCATCGGAAGATCGCCTGCTTCAGGGGCGAATATTCTCTTATGCCGATACTCAGATGTATCGTCTAGGGGCGAATCATTCCATGCTGCCTATCAACAGAGCAAAAGTGAAGGTGATAAATCACAATCAGGAAGGCGCTGCAAACTACGCTAATACTCGTTCCGATATCAATTATCAACCGAGTGCACACTTAGATCTAGCCGAAGATAAACAGTATAAGGCGGTAAACACTCAACTTACTGGGTATGTGCAGCAGAATGCCATCACTAAACAGGATAATTTCTCTCAGGCTGGGGTGCTCTACCGTAGCTTAAGCAGGCAGGATAAAACCGATTTGATCACTAACCTAGCTGGTGACTTAGGTAAGGTCAGTGACATTAACGTGAAGACACAGATGCTGAGTCATTTTTATCGCGCCGACAAAGACTTTGGTCAAAGGTTAACTAAAGCGGTAGACGGTAACCTTAGTGACGTGAAGCAAAGCGCCAAGATGTAGCCATGACTTAACTCGTACCAAGCTGTGATCCATTAAGTCCCGCAAGACGTATATTAAGCTCTTTTCTGCCCTGTTTAGAGAGTGCGTCTTGCGGGCATTTCCCGAATTTTACCCGTATGTATTTGGTGGGGGACTCGATATAACCGAGCTCACGCTCTTAGATTATTTATCTGTTTAGGTGGTGGCTTTTGCTATTTAACTCTAATGGGTAGGTGTAAATTAGCGGAAACCGTGCGAGGTTTCATATTAGTGTAATTATTCAGTCATGATCTTATGGCGAAATAGTGCCGGAAAATAGCAACATAATATCGAGATCTCTGCATCAAGCCTTCGGAGTTAGCGTTAGGCGATATCGCCTTGTTTCGGGGGAATTTGATTTAATGCATTCTAATCGAAGGAAATGATATGAACCCATTAGAAAAATCCATTCTGGCCCTTGGCATATCCGTTTTATGGGTTTTACCAGCGCTTGCCGACAGTGACATTTATGTTACCAATAACTCAAATCAAATAATGTCGGTGGATGTTATCCATACCGGCTCGGGTAGACTGGAGAAAGGCAATGAATGGCAACAACACACGGACAGTTTAGGCCCTTGGGAGACCAAAGTCGTGCTGAGTTTTAATCGTTGGGAAGGGATTAAGTCGGGGCGAGACTACAATTTTGAAACCCGGCTCACTAATCAGCTGGGGGAGTCTGTTTCCTTGCATCAGAGAGTCGAGGGTCACTGGTATAATTCGACCATGAAGCATGGTGCCAGCGCTGACGATTTAGATCTGCAATGGCAAGACAATCGCGATATTTATCGGTATCAGACATTCAGTCCATATTCAGGACTTTCAGAGTTGTCATTCAAGGCGGACAACACCGCACGATATGATGATATTTATTATGCTCTCACCCCGGGGAAAATAGACGAGCAAAAGGATGACAATGAAGACTTGCTCAAGGTGATGACCTATAACATCTGGGCCTTACCTGTTATTGCTTCTCATATCCAAGACCGCTTAGCCATATTACCCGAGTATATGCGAGGCTATGATGTCTTGATGCTACAGGAGGTGTTTGCATCTGGGCGGGGAGACTTCTTGCGTCAGTTGGCCGAGGAATATCCCTTCCAGACCGAGATGCTCAATAAGCCCGGGGTTAACATCTATGATGGTGGAGTGGTCTTAGTCAGTCGCTTCCCCATAGTCAACCAGAGTCAGTACGTGTTCCCCGATTGCACCGGCACTGATTGCTTTACCGATAAGGGGGTCAATTACGCCGAGGTGATAAAGGGAGGTAAGGCCTATCACTTGTTCGCCACTCATACAGCCTCATTCGATACAGATACGGCCCGTGATTATCGCCAACGTCAGTTCAGGCAGATACGCGAGTTTGCTTCTTCGATGAATATTCCTGCCAATGAAATGGTTGTCTATGGTGGTGATTTTAATGTCAATAAGCGGAAGTTTGAGGATGACTACGCCAATATGCTGGCCAACTTAGACGCTTCGGCGCCGGCGTATGCTGGATATACTGAGTCGACCTTCGATCCAAGAGTCAATAAATTCGCCGGTGCGCCAGCTTCGGGTGGTGAAAATGTCGAATATCTGGATTACATAGTGGTCAGCAATGAATATCTAACCAAGCCGAATAATACTAATCGGGTATTAGTGCCGAGAACCACAGATCCCCGATTGTGGAAGCATTGGAACTTGTCGGACCATTTTCCTGTGACCACAGTCTTGTATTAGCAGGCTAACTGAATATGTTGAACACTAAATATATCGGAATCTTACTCATCGCCACTCTGGGGGGCGGCGCGGTTTATCTGATTGTTGCAGGGGAGGTTGGGCTGCCACTCGTTCCAGTTGCCACAGACTCAAGCATTACAGATACAAAGTTAACCTCGACTCAAGTACAGGAGTTCCCTGCAGCCATGGGATCAGAGTTCTTGTCTGCGAGTGGACTGCAGTTGGACAAGCAGGGCAGCAGGGAGATCGAGAAAAGTGCCGGCAGGGATCTAGTGACTCTTTTAGCCCGATTCTGGCGGGATTGTGTGGCAAAAGATAACTGTGATCAGGACTTGCTTGAGCAGAAGCGATATCTGAGCCAAGAACGTTATGTGCTGCTGGAGCACTTTTTACAGAATGAGCAGGCCAGAGAGGAGCTATTGGGGCTGGAGCTAGTGTCCCAGGATATCTCCTTGGAGCAAAAAATAGCCAAGGTCAAATATATCGATCGGCAAGTCTGGGGTGACGATGCCGAGCTGGTGTTTAAGGATGAATATGCACAATACCAATTCACTTTAAAGAGTCAGCAATTAAGCGAGCAGGAAGATGCATCCGGCTTCATCGACGCATACGAGCAGTTATTAAGGGAACAGCATGATGATTTAGCCAGCATGGCCCTTGAGTCTGATCTGGCTAAGTATGGGCATGGCTTGACTCTGATCCCCGATTCTTATTCGGCCTATGACAGAGAGTCTGTGACCCGGGCTCTGGGAGATAAGTTCCTGACCCAGATTCAACAGACATCTATCCTGCACAGGCAAGAACAAGTAGCTCATCAGGTTATGGAAGTACAGAGCTACAGGCAGGGACTCGATGCGCTGAATCGTGAGCTCATGAGCTCGAGGCAAACCGATAGGGCACATTTTAGCCCGGCACAATGGGAGAGATATCTGGCTCAACGTCAGTATGAATACCGTTTAAATTTCTTTGCTAAAAATTAATAAGGACCGTCATGAATATCTATAGCTTCATATCATCTGTGTTTCTGTGGGCTGTCATTTCTACGCCTATATATGCTAAACCTGTCGGCACTGGCGCCGAGACTCTGGCGAGTCCTGAGCAGCTGAGCGACTACTTCTTCGCCGCGGCCAGAGTGGGAGACATTGAAGTATTGAGTACCTTTATCGATGCTGGATTCCCCATAGATCAAGCTAATCAGAAGAGCTACACCGCTCTGATGGTCGCCGCATATGCCGGACAATATTCGGTAACCGACTTGCTGTTACAGCGAGGGGCCAATGCTTGCGTGCAAGACAAACGGGGTAATACAGCGATCATGGGGGCCTTGATTAAGGCTGAGTTTCGTATTGTCAGTCTGCTTTATTCTTACGAATGTGATGAGAGCCTAATCAATAAGTCGGGTATGAGTCTGGAAGAGTTTGCCCGTTACTGGGGCCAAGCCGACAAACTCAAAGCGATCAAAGACTCTGTTTAATGCTATTGAATATAAGTTTAAACAACTAAGTTGGAGTTTGAATCAGAGTGACAAATCGCTCTTCTGGTTTGTCACTCGGTTGCACTCTGTTTGGTAAGGTTTGGAATTGATATCTATGTCTTCCATGCATGTAACATATGCAAATAATGCAATTTAAGCATGATGACTTTTGCTTTATGCTAGCAGTATTATTTCAGAGGAGTTCATCATGTTCAAAGCACTGGTTTTAACTCAGGAAGGCAAAAGTACTCTAGCAAACATCACTCAGCTCCAAGAGTCTGATCTCCCCGAAGGTGAGGTGTTAGTCGATGTCGCTTATTCATCGTTGAACTATAAAGATGGACTGGCTGTAACTGGAATTGGCCGTATTATTCGTAATTTCCCTATGGTCCCTGGTATCGACTTTGCCGGTGTGGTGAGTGAATCAGCCGATCCGCGTTATAAAAAGGGTGATGAGGTTATCTTGACTGGCTGGGGAGTTGGTGAGAATCACTGGGGCGGCATGGCAGAAAAGGCTCGTGTTAAAGGCGACTGGTTAGTCCCTATGCCACAAGCTTGTAATGCCAAGAAGGCCATGATGATCGGCACGGCGGGTTTAACCGCCATGTTATGTGTGCAGGCATTACAAGATGCCAAGATCACACCTGAATCTGGTGAGATTCTTGTGACAGGTGCTAGCGGTGGCGTGGGCTCAGTAGCTATATCTTTACTTGCGAGACTGGGCTATAAGGTTGTGGCGAGCTCTGGACGAGTCGAGCAAAACAGCGAGTTGTTGATTTCACTCGGAGCCAGTGAAGTGATCGAACGTAGCGAGCTAGAGCAAGATTCTAGACCATTAGAGAAGCAGCGCTGGGCAGGCATTGTCGATACAGTAGGCAATAAAGTGCTGGCAGCGGCGCTGGCCCAGATGAACTATGGCGGCGCCGCAGCTATTTGTGGTCTTGCAGGCGGTTTTGCACTGCCTACAACGGTTATGCCATTTATCTTACGTGGTGTAAGCCTACTCGGTATCGATTCGGTTTCATGTCCCTTGGAAAAGCGCCAAGCAGCTTGGGAGCGAGTCATAGAGCTATTACCGGAAAGTTACTATCAGCAAGCGGCTCAGACCATTGAACTCGATGAGGTCGCAACCTATGCCGATAAGATAGTTAAAGGCCAAGTCACTGGCCGAGTACTGGTTAAAGTTTAACGTTATTGCTCCGTCGCTTTTCTATCTAAGCCCAGATTTTGCTGGGCTTTTTATTGTCTGGATTATTGCTTAAGCAACTGACGAATTAAAACCGTTATCTCTTGCCTTAACCACTTGTGGGCTTTATCCCGCTCAGATTTGGAATGCCAAAATAGGTTGTAGTCTAATGCTGGGATCTCAAAAGGAAGTGGTTTAAGCCTGAGTCTATGCTTCGATGCTGCAAGCTCAGCCATACCCTCAGGTAAGGTGATGATCAAAGGATGAAATTTTAATAAAGCTAGCGCGCTGTCTAGATGAGAGGTTCTTAGTAGCTCATTACGATCGGGATGTGCCACAATAGCCGAATCAACCAGGGCCTTCACACCATCGCTGATGGCTATGGTCGCGTGGGGGAAGTGCAGGTAATCTGCTAATGTGAGGGTTGAATCAGCCAAAGGATGCTCGGGCGATAATAGGCAGCTTACGCCGACTTTACCGAGAAATTCTTGACTGAGCTGGAGGGTTTGACCGATTGCCCGACAGATAGCCAGGTCAGCTCCTTGCTGGCTTAATTGTGATTGTAATTCCCTATGTTGAACCGGTATGACCTCGAGTTTGATATTGGGGGCTTTACTGTAGATTTCTGGTAGTACGAAAGGCACTAGGGCCTGCATCGCATAGTCTGTGGCGGCGATGGTGAATTTTTGCTGACATTCACTTGGGTTAAATTCTTTGGGAGTCAGTAGCTCAATCAATTGCCCTGTAGGTTGTTGTAACTGTGAATAACAATCTAGGGCGAATTGAGTGGGTACTAATTTTTGTCCTACACGGGTAAAGAGAGGGTCATTAAGCATTTCTCGCAGACGAGCTAAAATTCTGCTGGTGGCAGATTGGCTCAGATGTAAGCGCTTAGCGGCTTGAGTAACACTACACTCTTCAACCAAGATCTGTAATGCGATTAGCAAACTTAGATCCTGCCGGTAGATATCTTCTAGTTCCATACACACTTATTTAGGTATTTCTTCTCATAACACTAACACCATGGTGTGCCCCACGCTTGGTTTTCCTTACCTTTCGAGCTCTTTATCTGACTTTGGAATCGAGTCCAAAATACCTCTAAAGTTGTAATTTTACGTGAATTTGAACCTAGTCTGAACTTTCACAATGTTATCAAAATGTTTTGGCACACTGTTTTGTAACTCCCGTTTTGGAACTGATTCCACCTTTATGATCATCTTGTCGAAAAAAACTATAAAGGGTGATGACAGATGAGCAATAACAATCTGCTTGGACGCCGTAATTTCATAAAAGGAATGGGAGCTGCTGCCGGCGTGGCAATAGCAGCACCAGCAATGGCCATTTCTGAAAAAGCGGACGGAGTTAAATGGGATAAAGAAGTTGAGGTGCTAATTATTGGTTCTGGTTTTGCTGGCTTAGCTGCAGCAATCGAAGCCACACGTAAAGGTGCAAAAGACGTTCATATCTTCGAGAAGATGTCATATTTCGGTGGTAACTCAGCTATCAATGGTGGCCTTTTTGCAGCTCCAGGTACGCCTATGCAGAAGAAAGAAGGTGTGCAGGACTCAGTAGAAAGAATGGTTGCTGATCAGATGAAGTCGGGCCGTGGTGTTGCCGATGAGGCGCTACTAAGACATGTGGCTGAGCATGCAGTTGAAGCGCTACAGATGACTATGGATGCGGGCTCCGAGTTTCATCCATACTTACAGCAGTTAGGTGGTCATTCGGTTGCCCGTACTTACCAGACTACTGTGAGCTGTGGCGCCGGTATCACCCAACCTCTCTATAAAGAGTGTAAAAAGATCGGTGTTAAGACCCATAATCGCTCTAAGTTCGAAGGTTTCTTAGTGGGGGAGAAAGGCGAAATTCTTGGCGTTAAAATGCGTGAAAACTACCATTTCGGTGAAGATCAGCCAGGTAAAGTCATTAAGATCCGAGCAAAGCGCGGTGTGATCATGGCGACTGGTGGTTTCGCTCAGAATATTGATCTGCGTATGGCGCAAGACCCGACATTAACTTCTGAAGTGGGTTGCACTAACGCACCAGGTGCGACTGGTGAAGGTATGTATGAGATGTTCCGTTTAGGTGCAATCCCAGTGCATTTGGCTCATATCCAATCAGGCCCTTGGGCATCACCAGATGAAGGTGGGTTCGGTTATGTGTCTAACTACTCTATCTATAATTTCCCTCATTCAATGGCGATCAACCGTCTGACCGGTAAGCGTTTCATGAATGAAATTGCTGACCGTAAGACTCGCGCCGATGCCGAGTTGGGCTGTCGAGATGAGAAAGGTGAGGCGCTACCTCCTATCTTGATCACCAGCTATAAGGATTCAAAGAAGCATCCTAATACCAAGAAAGTGATTAAGTACAATGTAGGTTGGAAGTTTGACACGATTGAAGAATTAGCCAAGCACTTCGAAGTACCACTGAAGCCGCTTAAGGCGCAGATCGAAGAGTACAACAGCTACGTTAAGTCCGGCGAAGATACGCAGTTCGGTAAGAACATGACTAAGGCGAAGGACAAGTATATCCAAGCACCATTTACCGTGGTTCGTTTATGGCCGAAAGTGCATTACTGCCAAGGTGGTGTACAGGTGAATACTGAAGCTGAGGTTAAAGATAGCTTCACGGGAAAACCTATCTCAGGTCTATATGCTGCGGGTGAAGTTTGTGGCGGGATCCATGGGGTAAGCCGTCTCGGTAGCTGCTCAATTCCAGAGTGTATGGTGATGGGTATGACAGCTGCACGCAGCATGATGAAAGCCTAATTAGACCTGTAATAAGAGGAATCAATAATGAAAAAACTAAATATTGTACTCGCACTGGTCTTAACTGGCTTAGTGAGTTTATCGGCTCAAGCGGTAGAGATGCGTGACCATCATAAAGAGGTGATTGGTAAGGATTGTAAGACATGTCATGACAATGGCATCAAGCAATTTCCATCAGATCAAGCCTGCCTGCAGTGTCATGATATTGATGACCTAGCCGAGCAGACTGCACGTAGCGAAGAGGATCGGTGGCAGAATCCACATAATAATCTGCACTATGGTAAGGATCTTCCTTGTCAGGAATGTCATGGCGAACATAAGCCTAAGAAGCCTATGTGCAGCAATTGTCATACTTTTAAGTTTGATAAGCATAAAGAGTAGTGTGCTGAAGTTTAGTTAGTTTCCCACCTTCGGTCTGAACCGAAGCGACCAGCCATATTTAGTTTGTGTTTTCTGAATATGGTTGGCTTTTTCACAATGACAAGCGCTTGGTCGCTTGTTCCTTGCAAGAAATGACTTTGGCTTAGGTAATTAGATTTGCCAATAAACCTAAGAGCTGACTTCATGCGGTTATTAGTGTTGAGCGGCACTCATGTGAAACAGCTTCCCTTAATTAACTTCTTTTCAGGGAAGGTCATTTTAACAATAAGAATATAACGGTGATGTGATGAAAAATAGTATATTTTCAGGAAGAAATATGTCGATGAAAACTCTCATTAATCAAAAAAAAAGAAGACTTAGTTTAATTGGAACAGCTGTAGTTGTTGCCTTAAGTACTCCATGTGCGACTGCACAAACTGGAGATACAGAATTCAAATTTGGTGGGTATGTAAAAACGGACGTCATGTTCAGTGATTACAGCAATGGTGCCCCGGGTTCAGGGGCCATTTCCAGACAGTTTTATGTGCCAGGTGCTATTTATGGCGCAGAGGGTAATGGCGAGCAAGTTGTCGACTTTCAGGCTCGCGAGTCACGTTTTAACTTCAAAACCAGTACAAATCTTGATGGTCATAAGTTAAGTGGATTTATCGAACTTGATTTCATGACCCATGCAGATGGTAATGAGCGTATTTCAAATAGTTACTCTCCTCGTATTCGTCATGCCATCGTCAGTTTTGATAATTGGACCCTGGGCCAGACCTGGAGTACGTTCCAAAACCCTGGCGCGCTTCCTGAGAACTTAGATTTTGTCGGCGCGGCTGAAGGCACGCCGTTTGTTCGTCAATCTATGGTTCGTTATACCAATGGAGGCTTCCAGTTTGCACTAGAGAATCCTGAGACTACTGTGACTCCATATGGTGGTGGTCCTCGTATTACCAGCGGCAGTGGCATGGTGCCAGATTTCGTTGCGCGTTATAATTTTAAAACGGAAGGTGGTGCTAAGTTCACCGTTGCCGGTTTAGCTAGACAGCTAAACATTGAGCTGGGTGATCTGGATACTCAGGAGATGGGTTACGGTGTCAGTTTTACCGGTGTCATTCCGGTTGGTAGTGACGATATCAAACTTTCAGCTACGCTGGGTGAAGGTATGGGCCGCTATATGGCGCTCAATTATGCCAATGCCGGTGTATTAAATAGTGAGGGTGATATTGAAGCCATTAGTTCCTACGGTGGTTTTGCTTCATATCGTCATTGGTGGAATGATAAGTGGCGCTCAAGTTTAACTATTTCAGGTTTTAAAGCCGATAATGATGTCGCGTTAACGGGTGGCGAAGTGAATGAAGAATCGTATTCTGGTTATGTGAATTTACTCTACTCACCGGTTAAGCCTTTGACCGTCGGTGTTGAGTATATGTACGCTGAAAACACGAAGCAAAATGGTGATGACGGTGAGTTAAATCGAGTGACGTTCTCGGTTAAATATACACTTTAACTATATAAAATTAGAATGTTGGGGTTAAGTGATTTATTGCTGAAGCAACGATTCTCAAGAAAAATTCAAGGAGGCTTAAAGCCTCCTTTTTTGTGGGTGAGAATTGAAGAACGAGTTATTTCTGGTACTTTTCAGTGTTTGCCTTAATCAAGGTGATTAACTGGTTAGTCGCTTTAGTTTGTGTATCTGGATTGAGATACAGGGACTCATTAAATACCGGCAAAGGTGGCAGGTTGTGTTCGATAGGATCGAGGATCTCCATCTTATCGTTGATGCGAAACTCTGCGATAGGTGCAATGGCTAAATCGTTCTCAACTGCCATGCACAGAGCCGTTGGCGAGGGAGTGGAAAGCAGAACATTAATTGGACGCATCGATATCTGGTGGTTGGCAAAGACCTGGGCTCGAATAGGGCAGTTTTCAGGGTAGAGTGCCATAGGTACGGTATCGCGCTTGTGGGCATTGCCGCCTTTGGCCGCTGCCCAGTGAAAGCGGCGTTCAAACAGTAGTTCACCATGTCCTGCTGCTGGTGCTTGCCAGTGAGTCGCGACGATAACATCGAACTCGCCCTGATGCAGACGGTTATAGAGATTGCCACTCACATCGGTATCTATGACTAATTCGATGCAGGTGAATTCGCGAATAAACTCAAGTAGGCAGCTATCGAGGTAACGATTAATGTAATCGGTAGGAACACCGAAGCGAATAACTTCCTTGTTTTGACAATCTTTGAGTTCATTGAGCGCTTGAGAATTTAGCTGCATCATCTTATACGCGTAGTTAAGCAGGGTTTCCCCTGACTCTGTCAGCGTGACACCTTTATTATCCCTCAGTAATAATGGCCGGCCCACACTCTCCTCCAGCTTTTTAATTTGCAGGCTCAGGGTTGATTGAGTCCGACAGATCTTCTCCGCCGCCTTGGATAAATTTCCGCACTCGGCGACAGCGATAAAACCTTCTAATAATTCAATCTTAAGCATGGCCGTGTGTTGATATCGAAATAGTAAATGGTGCTACCAGTATTACTCAATATCGAATTGTATTGAAGCTTGTTACCTTATGATTGTGAAGTTGAAATTAGATTGTTTACTGGAAGTGTGATGAGGTTGATGATGAGTAACTGGGAGCAGCGTGGCAATTACTTGATAGAGGTCGCTCAACGGTGCCTGCAAGGGCATAAGACATTCGATCTGTGTCGCTCACATCTGGTGAAGGCAAGCCAGATCTCTAAAGGAACCATCTATAACCACTTCCCCTCAGAAGCCGATCTTATTGCCGCGGTAGCGTGTGCCGATTACAGCCGCTGGCTGACTCAAGCTAAAGAAGATGAGTTAAATTATAACGAGCCTTTAAAGCGAATCTTATTTCACCACTGCTGGCGCCTGCGAGATACTTTATTTAATCAACGTTTTGTCATCGAGCGTGTGATGCCAAATGCTGAGATTTTAGTGCAAGCGACTGAGTATTACCGCCATCGCTTCGAGAAGCTTCACTCTCAGTATGAGCAGTGGAATAAAGCCCTGATTAGCCAAGTTGGTGATGTTGCCGGTTTCGACAGGGCTGAACTCGTGGTCAACTATTTACGCGGCGCCATGATAAATAGCGACGATGCTAATAAGCATAGTGGTGATGTGCAGATGTACTATCAATTCAGTTACGCACTAACCCATCTGATGGGACACTCAGATAAACGTATCCCCACTAAACTTGAATTTTCAGCTTGGCTGTCAGCCAATAACCGAGTGCATGATCAACAAAAAATGTTTATGTCGGTAGCTTAATGCTGACTTTGAGGCCGCTGGGAAAAATGTTCTCAGCGGTTACCTTTCCTTGGTGAGCATCCATTATGATCCTTAGTCTCACTATTTATGTACTCAATATGGCTAGCTGGGTAGTTTGATAGTGACTCTAAGACCATGGGGAGTAAGGTTATCTGCAACTATTTCTCCCTGGTGAGCATCAATAGCAGCCTTAGTAATTGCCAGCCCTAGCCCCCAGCCGCCAGACTCTCTCTCCCGAGCCGTTTGAGGTCGATAGAATGGGTCGAAGATAGCATGTAGATCTTGTTCATTTTCGATGCCAGGTCCGTCGTCGCAGATAATAATTGTGACTTCTGTGTCGGATGCTTGAGCCGTGATATTGATCTGCTGCTCGGCATAGCGAATCGCATTTCTGAGCAAGTTTTCAATTGCTCTAGCCAGTGGTCTAGGGCTTGTTGGCATAGAGATAGCGTCATCAATATCTATCAAGAGTTGCTTGCCCTGCTGAGAAGCTTCAAAATCTGCATCATCGAGTACCTGACTCAAGGTTTCATTGAGCGACACTAGATGCTTAGTATCGTGAATGTTGAGCTTTACTCGAGAAAGCTCAAGCAACTCAGCGATCATCTGTTCTAGCTGTTCTGCTTCATAGCCGATACGTTCCGTTTCGGCTGATTCCTGTCCCTTCTTACGGGCCAAGGCTAAGGCTAATTGTAACCGGGTCAGTGGTGTTCTTAGCTCATGGGAGATATCACTAATGAGCCTTTGTTGGCTTTTAACCATATTCTCAACTGAATTTGCCATACCGTTAAATGCCAGAGCTAGCTGACCAATCTCATCTTTGCGATTAGTGGTTGCCTTATCTACACGGCTGGTTAAATCTCCGGCCGCAAGTGCATCGGCGCTTAATCTCAATGTTCGCAGCGGTTTTCCCAGGTGCCAGGCGAGCAGGCCACATAAGAGGCCGGAGAGTATGATGGCTAGACTTAATGTCAGTAGTTTATTTTCGGCGAAGAAGAAAAACCAAGGGCGTGGATGATGATCGGCTAGTCTGCCATAAATTGAGTATTTTTCTCCTTTGACATCGAACTCATAGGGGCCAAAAATCAATTCTCTCTTAAATTGATGTGTCATAGGCCGTTCGGCCTCATCTGCCATCAGCATGAAGCGGCGTAAACCCCGAGATACCTTGTGTGAGTTAATGACTCTGCCCTGATGATCGACAATATAAAAACGGACAGGCTTGTCGTTTCTATCTCTGATATGAGTGAGCCGTTTAAATCGACTGCTGTTAATCGATTGGGGACCGTCTTCCAAACGTATACTGACCCGTTCGGCAACCCTGACGAGCATCTTTGCAAGATGAGGGGGAAGCGGTGCCCTGTCATGGTTTTGCTGTAATAGAGGTAGCAGACCCACAATGGCTATGATCAAGGAGCTGCAGAGCCAGAAGCCGAGTAATAATTTAATAAATATGCGGTTTGGGAGTCTACTCACTGTCATTAGGGTAGCCAGATGTAACCTTTGCCGCGAATAGTCTTGACTCTGGGTCTACCATCCATACGTTCTGGTAGCTTCTTACGTAGATTAGAAAGGTGCATATCTAAGCTTCTGTCGAATGGCATCAGCTTCTTATTGAGTACTTTCTCACTCAAGCTATCTTTACTTATCAAGTCACCTGCATTTTGTACCATTTCAAATAATAAACCAAACTCAGTTCCGGTAAGTATGAGTAGCTGCTCCTGACAATAAACTTCCTGACGGCTCGGGTCTAGCGTGATATCGCCATATTCATAAACACTGGGTTGCTTGTCGTTGGGTAAAATATGGCTACGACGAATAATCGCCTTGATTCGTGCGACTAGCTCTCTATCATTGAAAGGTTTAGGCAAATAGTCGTCGGCTCCTATCTCGAGTCCAACAACTCTATCAATCTCGTCACCGCGAGCGGTGAGCATTAGCACAGGTGTCTGCTTGTTAGCTCGGAGAGATTTCAACACCTCGAAACCATTTAGCTTTGGCAACATGACATCGAGAAGAATCAGGTCGTAATCTTTATCCAGAGCAAGTTCTAAGCCTGATTGTCCATCATGGGCAAGTGTTAGCTCGAAGCCTTCCAATTCCAGAAGTTGTGCTAATAACTCCGACAAGCCCAAGTCATCGTCTATCAGTAACAGATGGTTCATATGTGTCTTTACCTTAAATCAATATGCTAACAAGAGGAGTATACCTTTTTAGATGTCAATTGCAGTTTATCAATGTAAGTCTAAGTAAAGATCGCATTAGAGGTCGATTGAGTCGAGATTGAAATATAATTACTCAGTAAATTTACAGTGATTTACCTTGCATAAACCCTGACTTACATTGAACTCGTTAAACTAGATTGTGTTGAATGACGTGAGATAACTCACCCACAGATAGAGGTCAGTGAAATGAAAATGAATACATTTAAAGCAGGTTTACTCGCAATTGTAGCAAGCACGGCTCTTATGACATCGGCTGTATACGCGGAAGATGGACAACATGACGGTCAGCATCATATGAAGAGCGATCGTATGGCTCACCATGGTGGTATGCGTCAAATGTTTAGAGGTTTAGATTTGACCGACGAGCAGAAGTCAGAAATTAAGTCACTAATGAAAGAGCAAAAGTCGGCAATGAAAGAGAATCGTCCTACCAAGGAAGAGCGTAAAGCCAAGAAAGCCGAGTTCTTAAGTTTGATCACAGCCGATAGCTTCGATGAGACAAAAGCGCAAGAGCTGATGCAAGTGAGACAAGATAAGGCTAAATATAAGAAGCTAGAGATGATGAAAGTTCAGAATAAGATATATAAGCTTCTTACGCCTGAGCAACAAGAACAGTTCAAAGATAACTTTGAAAAAGGCCATTCACGTAAAAGCGAACGTAAAGGTTGGCACTAGTCATCAGTTTTTAAAGGTGTATTGATATACACTTGAGGTCATAGGCTTCCCCTGCTTGCTATTCTTAACAAGAAAGTTAATAGCTATATATAGTAGAAATATGATCTCATGAATCAAGATTCCCAATACGACTTTTGGGTCAAGTTAGCTAGCCGCGCTGCAGTGGCTACAGCTTTGACCCTTATTATTATTAAGATGGCAGCCTGGATGTACTCAGGATCTGCTAGCATGCTAGCGTCATTGACAGACTCCTTTGCGGATGCGCTCGCATCTATAGTTAACTTCATCGCCATTCGATATGCCATAGTCCCGGCAGACCAAGATCATAGATATGGGCATGGTAAAGCTGAGCCATTAGCGGCATTAGCTCAGTCTGCATTTATTTTAGGTTCCGCCTTCTTACTATTATTTCATGGTGGAGATCGTTTAATTAACCCTACACCAGTTCATCATGCCATGTTGGGTGTCGTGGTATCTATAGTGGCTATTATCCTAACCTTTGCTTTAGTTGTTCTGCAGAAGAAAGCGTTAGCCGCTACATCTAGTACTATTGTAGAGGCCGACGCACTTCACTATAAATCAGATCTATTTCTGAATGCAGCCGTATTAGTGGCGCTAGTGCTCTCACAATATGGCTGGTGGTGGGCTGATGGCTTGTTTGCAATCCTTATTGCAATCTTCATTGGCCAACAAGCTTTGGATTTAGGCTATCGCTCAATTCAGTCCCTACTCGATAGAGAGCTAGACGACGACACCCGGTTAAAGATAGTCAAGTTGGCCCAACAAGACCCACAAGTTAAAGGCATCCATGATTTAAGAACTCGTGAATCAGGCAAGACTACATTTATTCAATGCCATTTAGAACTGGATGGTTCTCTTAGCTTAAGAGAGGCGCATGTTATCGCTGATAAGACCGAAGCGAGAATAAGAGAGGCATTTTCTGATGCTGAGGTCATCATACATCAAGACCCTGTATAGCTAATAACTTGAGCTGAGCCTGTATTTTGGACAAAACCCTTCTAAATTGTGGGTAAGTCTGGGGGTAACTCGTGGGTATTGTGTGGCTAAGTTATAAGGTTCCAAAAACATCACTTTTTCTCGAAATAGCCCTTGCGCTCTGGGCTGACATCCCTATAATGCGCATCCACTGACACGGCAAACCAGTCTTCTTAAACGAAGCTGAAACCCAGTCAGGGCAATAAGTAAGCGGTTAAAAAGTTAATTTTTAAA
>NZ_VOQB01000025.1:0-53638 GCF_009377275.1 Shewanella sp. YLB-07
GGTTGAAGATAGCCAAGTCTGGTTGGATTAATTTATCTTTAAGATAAAGATTCAATCATTGTCATTGACAAAATGACAAAAAAGAGGCATATTCCCGACCTTTAAAATATCTAACCCTATTTAGGAGTTGCACCTTGGCTAATAGCAAGTCTGCAAAGAAGCGCGCGCTTCAATCTGAAAAACGTCGTCAGCATAACGCTAGTCGTCGTTCAATGTTACGTTCATACGTAAAGAAAGTTATCGCAGCAATTAAAGCTGGCGATCACAAAGCGGCTACTGAAGCATTTAATGCTGCACAACCAATTGTTGACCGTATGGCGACTAAAGGCATTATTCACAAGAATAAAGCTGCTCGTCAGAAGTCTCGCCTAAACACTAAGATCAAAGCACTTGCTGCTTAGTCTTTAAGTTTATGCTTAAAAAAACCGGCCTTGGTCGGTTTTTTTATGTCTAAAATTTGGTGGAATTGATATTAACAAATTTCAGGCATAAAAAAGCAGAGCCTTCAGGCTCTGCCAATTTGATTCCCTTCACTGTTTTTAATGACAGTATATGTTATTAAGCAACTTGATAATCTCCGATACCTCTTTACTCTTCAAAGAGTAAAACACCGTCTGAGCTTCCTTACGGGTCTCAACTAAATTATCTTTTCGTAGCCAGGCTAGATGCTGAGACAGAGCCGATTGACTCAAACCCAGTTTCTTATTCATCTCACCTACACACATCTCTCCTTCACTAAGAAGATAGCATAGGATAAAGAGACGGCGTTCGTTTGCCAAAGCCTTCAACATCACAACGGCTTGATCTGCCCGCTGCTGCATTAATTCAATATTCATTACGAGCAATTTCTCCTAAAACAATCCCCGGGACTAATATAGCGTTGCCTTACAGATATAGTCGGGACATAAAGCACACTTTTTGCTAGATTGTTTTCAAAAATGGGACATGAGTAATAAAAACAAAGGAAACTTATGAAAAACACACTCCGTACCTTGGTCATTGGACTCCTCTTTGGAAGCCTTATTGGTTGTCAGCACACGCCAGCAGAAAAATCCGCAATTCAAATACCTCAGCAATTACAGCAAAAAGCCTTGAACTCAAATTTGGCATATGAGTTAGTCGAATCCCTCACGGTAGAAGTTGGCCCAAGATTGGCTGGCAGTGAGAAAGACCTGATTGCCGTTCAATGGGCGCAGGACAAGCTCAATAGCCTTGGATTCGACAGAGTCTATAAGGAAGCAGTTCAAGTTCCGGTCTGGAGTCGAGGGGAAGCGAAAGCGAAAATCCTATCTCCTTACGGTCAGCCTATCGTGATAACCGCTCTTGGCGGCAGTATTGCGACGCCAAAAGCTGGAATACAAGCCTCCATCGCCCGATTCGATAGTTTAGCGGCATTGAAACTGGCCTCTAAAGCAGAAGTCGAAGGCAAGATAGTCTTTATCGACCACATCACCGAACGCCATATCACAGGCAAAGGTTATGGGAAAACCGTAGGCGGCCGTTCTCGCGGTGCTATCACGGCGGCGGAGAAAGGTGCACTGGCTATCGTGATCCGCTCCATAGGGACAGATCATGACCGCATGGCACACACTGGCATGATGCGCTACAAAGAGGGTGTGACTAAGATCCCTGCCGCGGCTATGTCTAACCCGGATGCAGATCTGATCAAGTTAATGCTCAAGCGCGACCCCAATGTGGTGCTGGACCTGTTCATGTCTCCTAAGCGTTTAGGGTACGCGACCTCCTACAATGTCATCGCTGAAGTCACCGGCAGCAGCAAACCTGATGAGATCGTACTCATAGGGGCTCATTTAGACTCATGGGATGAAGGTACGGGCGCCATCGATGATGGCGCAGGCGTGGCCATTGTCACATCGGCAGGTAAGCTCATTCAAGATTTACCAGTCAAGCCTGCACGTACGGTTAGAGTCGTACTCTATGCCGCCGAAGAAGTAGGCCTGGTCGGTGGTAAAGCTTACGCTAAGGCACACCAAGACGAGCTAGCCAAACATTACATCGCTGCCGAATCTGATTTCGGTGCAGGTCGCATCTATCAGATCGATTATAGGGTCAATGAAAAGGCCTTCACTGCATTACAATCCCTCAGCGCCCCCATGACTCAGAATGGTGTAGTCCTGGGCAGCAATACGGCCTCAGGCGGCCCTGATGTCTCTATGTTGCCAAAGCAAGGCGTTCCTGTGGCATCCCTAAGACAAGATGGCCGTGATTACTTCGATTATCACCACACACCCAACGACACCTTAGATAAGATAGATCCAGCTGCACTACAGCAAAACGTAGCAGCCTACGCTCAGTTTGCGTATCTGATGGCCCAATCAGAAGTTGAGTTAAGACCAATTGAGGTCGCTAAATAGCTGTTAGCAGTTCAGCTGGTTTGGGCCTTGGCTCGATTCAGCCTTCTATTGGTAATCTACTAGGCCACTGTTTATCGTAACAGTGGCCTTTTTGCTTCGAATGAAGCTTGAGTACATTTTAATTTGCTTCATTTGGCTGTTTTGGTGTTGGCTGGTGTATTGAAAGTTTAATCTTCATGGTTATCTATCGCCTGCAGCGTGCTTAAGTGCAGATACTTCTACGGCAAGCTGTGAATATATCCCTATACGCTCTGCGGTTTCATCCCTGAAACCGAAGTCCGCAGCCGCATATATGGACCCATCCCGTTTGCATCTATTTAAACTTCGGCTCACCTTAAAGTGGGGTGAAAGAAAGCGGAACAAAGCACTGATTGGGGCTTTTGATACCACAGTAAACGAGTACCGAAAGCTTCAAGGCTCAGAGTTTGGTGCGTCAAAAAAGATATTCAATATATCGTTATTTTTCCTGTTGGCTGAACGTGACTTACAGGCTATAAAAATCGATGCTTTCTCTCACCCTGATCCTTGGAAAAGAAACCTATCAGTAAGAATTATGCTCCTTATCATTCATGAACGAGATATGAGCAAGGTTGCATCAGGTAAAATCATGAAGGAAATATATGAAGAAGCGAAAATTAGTGGCGAGCTAAGAAGTTCCATGGTTCAAGCCGTTCGGGGAATATCCAAGGCGCAAAAGAGAACTCAAAAAATACTCTCTAAAATAAGAAATAACACTATTGCGCATCGAGATTCAGATGCAATGCTACAGTATGAGCTGATAGATAAAGTAGATATAAATTCAGCCAAGGAAACTATCGAAAAGTATTTTGAAGCATCGCATATTTTTTTCGGTATATTGCCAGCCTTACTACTTGAGGCAAGTACACTTCCGTCACTATTATCACAATATTCAAGCTCAGAGCCTAACAAATCAAGCAAGCAGGATACCGTAACTGGCGCCCCTTCTTGAGGCGTTACGGCATATTCGATTGCCATATATTCCCTAATACCAATGGCTATATTTAGAACATCGACTCTAAACCGTTTCAGTCCAGAAACGAGTTATTAGCCAATAAAGCTCAAATCGAAGAGATGGATAATCTGGTGTGAACGCGGCTGTGACCTTCGACATAAGGGATGATGTCGCAGAGCCCACAGGGATTGTGCTCGCGGCGTGTCACAGAAGTGTTTGCACATACGCCTGCTGCAAGCAATAAACACCAATGATGCCATGGTACTTAGTAAACCACCAAGTACTAAACCAGCTAAATGAAACCATTAAAAAAGCTATTTGAAACTTGCTAGCTGGCAAGTACTCAATGCCTGTTGCAAGCAATAAACACCATTGAAGCCATGGTACTTAGCAAACCACCAAATACCAAACAAGCCCAATGAACCCAATCTACAAAGCTATTTGAAACTTGCTAGCTGGCAAGCACCACATTAGCCAAATAAAACCAATCAAAAAATGTAATCAAGCTTCATTCGAAGTCTTGCCTAAAGCTGTTCTTCGCGGAGGAATACCGGTGCCATAGCTGACGATTCAGCTTCACAGTAATGATATCCAGCGCTGTCAAACTTGATCAGTTCAGCAAGGGTACTCACCTTGTTATCGAGGATATAGCGAACCATCATGCCGCGGGCTTTCTTGGCGAAGAAACTGATCACCTTGTACTGACCGTTTTTACGATCTTTAAACACTGGCGTTATGATACTGCCCTTCACCAGCTTAGGCTTAACCGCCTTGAAGTATTCGTTTGAGGCCAGGTTGACAAGGATGTCGTCTCCCTGCTCATCCAGGGCTAGATTAACCTCATCGGTAATGGTATTGCCCCAGAACTGATACAGGTTAGTGCCTTGCTTATTCGCTAAGCGAGTTCCCATCTCTAAACGATATGCCTGCATGAGATCCAGAGGACGCAAGAGACCGTATAAGCCTGAGAGTATTCTAAGATGCTTCTGAGCACGTGCGATGCCTTCAGCGGGCAAAGAGTCTGCATCTAAGCCAGTATAGACATCACCGCGAAATGCATACAAGGCTTGTTTGGCATTTTCGGTAGTGAAGATCGGGCTCCAGGTCTCGAAACGAGCCGCATTCAAACCAGAAATTTTATCGCTCACCTTCATTAATGAAGCGATTTCTGCTGGCGTCAATTTACGGCACTCTTCGATTAACTGAGCGCTGAAGTCGACAAGCTTAGGCAAGGTATATTCAGCCGTCCCTGCGGGGTTGTCATAGTCTAATGTTTTTGCTGGTGAAACTAAAACTAACATAGCTAATCCTTATTGAACTTTATTGCTTGCTATCATACTGATGCAAACATAAAAAAACCACGCTAATTAGCGTGGTTTTTTAGATAGAGCCGATTCAGTTTACCGAATCAGTTCAACGAAAATTATGCCTTTTCAGCCATTTTCGCCGTTGACCACTCACCTTCCTCAATACCCTCAATCTCAGGGAATTGTTTAGGATCGAACGTTGGGCTAAGCCCTTTTTTCATCTGTTTTTCATAATCTTTAATCACTGCGAATGCCACCTTAGATAACATGGTAATTGCCGCGATATTCACTAGTGCCATCAATCCCATAGAGACATCGGCAAAGTTCCATACTAGCTGTAGTGATGCTACAGAGCCTGCCATAACCATAGCCAAAACCAAGCCACGGAAGATGTAAAGCACCTTCTTGCTCTTAGTTAAGAACATGATGTTGCTTTCTGCATAACTGTAGTTCGCAATGATTGATGTGAAACAGAACAGCAAAATGGCAAAAGAGATGAAATACGCTGACCAGCCACCTAACTCATTCGTCAGAGCCAATTGTAGTAGCCCAATCCCTTTCTGCTCCCCAGGGTTATCTAACACGCCAGATAGCAAGATAATCGCGGCCGATGCAGTACAGATAACTATCGTATCGACAAACACGCCTATCATCTGCACAAAGCCTTGAGATGCCGGATGATTAGGGTTCGGTGTAGCTGAAGCCGCAATATTAGCCGCACTACCCATGCCCGCTTCGTTAGAGAACAGACCACGAGCAATACCCGCCATCATAGCGCCCATTGCGCCACCAGCAGCCTCTTCCCAACCAAATGCGCTCTTAACGATTAAGCTCAGTGCTGCAGGCACTTGTTCAATATTCAATACCAGAACAACCATAGCTATCGCTAAATAAGCCACAGCCATCACAGGCACTATCAGCTCGGAAGCACGAGCGACCTTCTTCAATCCGCCACAGATGATATAGCCTGAAGCGAGTACTATCACGATTCCAACAATCGTCTTATCGAAACCGAAGGCATTATTGAGGGCATCAGTCATGGTATTGGCTTGAGCCGCATTGAAAGCGAAGCCAAACGCTATGATAAGTAAAATGGAGAACAGGGTTCCCATCCAACGCTTACCTAAGCCTTGTTCCATGTAATAGGCTGGGCCCCCACGAAACTGGCCTTCGCTGTCTTTAACTTTATAGACTTGAGCTAAGGTTGACTCAATGAATGCCGTCGCCATACCTAATAATGCGATTAACCACATCCAAAAAATAGCACCCGCACCACCTACAGTAATAGCGACGGCAACACCGGCCATATTTCCTGTACCGACACGAGCAGCCATCGACGTACAGAAGACCTGGAATGACGAAATCCCATCGACCTTTTCACGGCCTTGAATGACCAGCTTGGCACCATGACCAAATAAACGGAACTGAATAAAACTCAGACGAAGTGTAAAAAAGACACCCGCTGCGACCAGTACATATATAAGCACGCTACCCCATAACATGCCATTAATGGCATTCACTACAGATTCAATAGCGCTAATTAATGATTCAAACATAGTTCTTACTCTATCCCCATGATAATCACGGCAGCTTATACAATCAGCTACGAGACTAACGTGTTTTAGTTTTCTTCTATCGATTCAATAAAAATTGGTAATTTTCTTTTAGAATTTTACTTTCGTGAATTTATTACATCACGCCCACCAATTCTCGCTGCGGCAAAATAGCATACCATCAAAAGCATCTCGCGTGATCAAGATCACAGTTAATCATTTACATAACACCATCATCACAGGTTAAAACAAAATTAAGTTAGGCTAGCAACTGATTACACAAGTTTTTCACCTAAACATCGCAACAAAATTGAAATGTTATGACTTTACAAAAACAAGATGCAGGACACATTCTTGTAATAAAATTACAAATATAGTGTCTAGCATGAGCTTTGATTAACTTTTTGCTTACTATAAATGGGGTTATTTATGTCACAACCGCAAGAGATCAGCGCATTAAAGAAATTTGTAAGAGCCACAAACTTTCTAGCGACATCGCAAATTTATCTAAAGAAGAACGTACTGCATAAGCGTGCACTTGCACACACAGACATCAAGCCTAGACTGTTAGGTCACTGGGGTACTTGCCCTGGTATCAACTTTGTCTACGCTAACATCAACCGTCTCATCGTTAAAAACAACCGCTCATTCGTCTACCTTGTAGGCCCAGGTCACGGCTTCCCAGCAGTTCAGGCTAACCTTTTCATGGAAGGTTCTCTAAGTCATTATTACCCTGAAAACATTCCATACAATGAAGAAGGTATCACAGATATCTGTCAGAAGTTCTCAGCAGCTTATGGCTACCCTTCACACGCAAACCCGGAAGCACCTGGACAAATCTTAGAGGGTGGTGAACTAGGTTACTCACTTTCAGTTGCTTGGGGGGCAGTATTAGATAATCCAGATCTTATTGCGGCATGTCTAATTGGTGATGGCGAATCAGAAACAGGGCCTCTTGCCGCTTCTTGGTATGCCAACCGTTTAGTAGACCCTGCCACTAACGGTGCGGTACTACCCATAGTTCATATCAAC
This sequence comes from Shewanella sp. YLB-07, assembly GCF_009377275.1. Taxonomy (NCBI): domain Bacteria; kingdom Pseudomonadati; phylum Pseudomonadota; class Gammaproteobacteria; order Alteromonadales; family Shewanellaceae; genus Shewanella; species Shewanella sp. YLB-07. Next base: position 7,241 of record NZ_VOQB01000025.1, read on the forward strand.
GGCTACAAGATCTCTGGTCCGACTCGTATGGGCCGTATGAGCCACGAAGAGTTAGATCTTGAATTCCGTGGCCTAGGTTACCACCCAATCATAGTTGACGATGAGCTCGAAGAAGACGTCTATGTGCAGATGGTAAATGCTATGGATAAGTCATATGAGATGATCACAGACATTCAGAAACGCGCGCGCAGCGGTGAAGATGTTGTTAAGCCACGCTGGCCTGTCATCTTGATGCGTACCGCTAAAGGTTGGACAGGTACTGCGCAGTACAACGGCAAGAAGCTTGAAGGTAACTGCGAATCTCATCAGGTAATCGTCAATAAGTGTGCTACCGATAAGGGTCACCTAGACGCACTAAACACTTGGTTAGCCAGTTATAATTTCAATGAACTTTATTCGATTAACGATAAAGGCGAGCTCATCTTCGATGAAGAAATCCAATCTCTACTTCCACCTAAGCAGTTAACTTGTGGTCAGCAACACTTAAGCTACGGTGGTGAGGTGGTTCGTGCACTGACTAACCCTGATCTATCTAAACTAGCCTACGGTCCAGAAACACCTCGTGGTACGCGTGGTCACTCAATGTACAAGATGGGTGAGTGGATGCGTGATGCGATGAAACTCAACCGAGATCAACGTAACCTGCGTATCTTTAGTCCTGATGAAACTTACTCGAACCAGCTTCAAGCCGTATTCGAAGAGACTAACAGAGCATGGCAGTGGCCCATTGAAGAGTGGGATACCGACATGGCCCGTGACGGTCGCGTCATCGAGCTATTATCCGAGAACTTGCTCTTCGGTATGATGCATGGTTACACAGTGACGGGTCGTCACGCCATGTTCCCTACTTATGAAGCATTCTCACAAGTTGTCTCCTCGATGGCTGACCAATACTGTAAGTATGTCTATGCCAGCCAGGGCGTTCACTTCCGTAAGCCAGTACCAGCCTGTAACGTGGTACTCTCTTCGCTTCTAGAACGCCAAGATCACAACGGTTACTCGCATCAGAACCCATCATTCTTAGGCGCCATGCTTGAGAAGCACCCAAAGATTATCTCAGCATATCTGCCTGCAGATGGTAATACCACTCTGGTTTACACAGAACGCGCCTACGCGGATCGTGATAAGTTAAACATCATAGTTGCCGGCAAGAAAGACTTGCCACAATGGTTATCACTCGATGAAGCACGTGAACAGGCTAAAAACGGAGTCATGGTTTGGGACTTCGCTTCCGATGAAAACCCAGATGTGGTTCTGGTTGGTTGTGGTGATTACGTTACCCAAGAAGCCATGGCCTCTTTGGTCTTAATCAGAGAGATCTTACCACGCGTTCGTATCCGTTTCGTCAGCGTTACTGAACTCACCAGCAGCGGTCTTGGTAGCTTAGACTTCCAGAGCAAGCCTTGGTTGATGGATGAAGTTTTCACCTCAGACAAGGGCGTTATCTTTAACTACCATGGCTACCCGAACACCATCAAGAAACTGGTATTCGATTATAAAGGCAGTGACAGATTCAGAATCAAGGGCTATGAAGAGGAAGGATCTACCACAACGCCATTCGATATGGGTGTCAGAAACGGAACCTCGCGTTACCATCTCGTTATCGACATGGCCTACAAGCTGTTCCAGCAAGGTGTTATCGATGAGACACAACATGTCACCATCACCACAGACATGCTTCAGCGTCTGGTGGAACACAGAAATTATATCAAGGCAAACGGTGTCGACCCCATCAGCCTGGACAACTGGATCTGGACTCGCTAGTAAGGATCATTAAAGCAACAAGATAAAAACACGTTAACAACATAACTAAGTGCATTCTTTTAGAATGCACTTTTTTTATGCCTTAAAACTATAAACGTAATGATTTAAATCATATTTACATTGAAAATAGATCGCAATCCCGTAGATAATAGCGACAGCTAGCGATAAAACTAAAGGAATCCCCTCTCAAAGTGCTGGCAGTGTTTCACCTCCAGGTGGAACAGCATTGGGGAAAGATAAATAACAAAGGATTTGAAATGATGAACAATACATTGAAAGCTATTCTGCTGACTTCAATGCTCCCTTTCGCTGCTAACGCGGCACAAGAACTCACTCCTTGGTATGTCGGTGGCGGTCTTGGCGTAAACAATTACGAGCCAAACTGCGACATGAAGACCATGAAGAGCTGTGGCAAAGATGATCCTTACGCATGGGATGTGTTTGGTGGTTACCTTTTCAACGACTATTTCGGCGTTGAATTAGGCTACCGTGATCTTGGACGTGCCGAGTGGGTCGATTACGCCAACAAGATGAATGATGTTGGCGCTAAAGGATTAACCTTAGGTGTTGTCGGCTTCTGGCCAATCGCTGACCGCTGGAGCCTATCGGCTGAAGCCGGTGCGATGAATTACATACTGTCGAACAATAAAGAATATGGCAGTGAGTATTACAGTGACAGCGGTATTGCACCATACATTGGCGCAGGTATCGGATATAACATCACCGAAAACTTGAAACTTCAGGCTAAGTATCGTCGTTATGAGAACTTAGATGAAGACAAGTGGAACACACTGGCCATGGAAAGCAACTACTGGGGCCTTGAGCTTAGCTACCGTTTCGGTACTCCAGCACCCGCCGTTGTTGCTCCATTGGTTCTAGCTCCTATTGACTCAGATAATGATGGCGTCACCGATGATATGGATCAGTGTCCAGACACTCCAGTCAATCACAAGGTTGATGCGAAAGGCTGTACTGTTTACATTGAGACTACCGAGCAGCGTGATGTAGGTTCTATTCAGTTCGCGAATAACTCATCTGTGGTAAAGACTGAGTCTTTTGAGCGCATTGAAAAGCTGGCAACATACATGAACAAGAATCCTAAATCGACAGTGTTGATTTCGGGTCACGCTTCTGATGTAGGTAGAGCCGACTACAACATGACCATATCGGACAAGCGTGCGAACGCCGTTGCTAAGATTCTTGTCGAGAAGTATGGCATTAGCCAAGATCGCGTAGAAGCTAAAGGTTTCGGTATCACACAACCTGTTATCCAAGGTAATAGCGTCGAAGCAAACAAGGCTAACCGTCGTATCGAAGCTCACGTCACTGGCGTAAAAAGAGAAGCACTGATCAAGTAATCACTCTCTCTTGTCGATACATAAAAATCGCTGCCTGGTGCAGCGATTTTTTTATGATGCAAGAACAATCTAAATAATGCCACTCATGATACTAAGGCCAATTGGTATCAGTACGAATTTTTCACTCATTCTGTCCAGAGTGTAATCATGCTGTAATACCATTCCGAGTAAGTATCTGATCATTCAGCGGGAGTTCAAAGCACTGTAGGCAAGGCGGATGTTTGAAGCTAATAGTTATTCTCGGCAACAAGCTCCTGCGTTGCTCTACCTCCTGCATCCATGCAGTCGTATATCGAGAACATTCAACGTAGCATAAAGGGCTTTGAAACCCGCACTGCGTGAGGCCCTCAGAGTTTCCACTTCGCTGTTGCATTGACTTAAAAGGGAATAACCATTTTCTCATCAATGCGCCTTGAATTGAAAAAACTGAGAGTCTCTGAACTGACCAGATACTTATATGGAATGGTATAATGGTAAAGCGGGATTTTACCTATACTCAAAATCACCTGACACGCTATACTCTCCCCTACCTATTTTTGACTAAAATTTAGGGTAAATGGGTTAGTAAAAAGCGCTTTTACTGATATTTTACAACTTTCCTGTAATTTTTTTTCATTTACGGTTGGAAATATCATCAAAATCGCTTCTAATACTCTCAAGCAATCACAAACCTTAAGCTGCTTCTTAAGAAGGATGTTATTTTTATGGCTAATACACTCGAGCAATTGAAATCTTTTACCACCATAGTCGCCGATACTGGTGACATTGAGGCCATCAAGCGTTACCAACCACAAGACGCGACGACCAACCCGTCTCTCATTTTAAAAGCAGCCCAGATCCCAGATTATGGCCATCTAATCGACAACGCTATCACTTGGGCTAAATCACAAAGTGATGTCATTGAGCAACAGATCGAAGATGCAGGTGACAAGCTTGCGGTCAATATTGGCGTAGAGATCTTAAAGATCGTTCCTGGTCGTATCTCCACTGAAGTTGACGCAAGGCTCTCTTTCGACCAAGCCGGTTCGATCGAAAAAGCCCATAAGCTGATTAAACTGTATCAAGAAGCTGGCATAGATAAGTCACGTATTCTGATCAAGCTAGCTTCCACTTGGGAAGGCATATGCGCCGCTAAGCAGCTAGAGCAAGAAGGTATTAACTGTAACCTAACTCTACTATTTTGCTTTGCTCAGGCCCGTGCTTGTGCTGAAGCCGGTGTTTACCTTATCTCACCGTTTGTCGGCAGAATCTTAGACTGGTATAAGAAAGACACAGGTCAGGATTACAGTGCTAGTGAAGACCCAGGTGTAGTTTCGGTTACCGAAATCTACAACTATTACAAAAGCCATGGCTTCAACACTGTCGTCATGGGCGCCAGCTTCCGCAACACAGGCGAAATCCTTGAGCTTGCGGGCTGTGACCGTCTAACAATAGGTCCAGCACTGCTCGAAGATATGGCAAATTCACAGGCTCAAGTTGTGCGTAAACTTGTTCCTGTAGAGTCATCAGTTGCACCAGGTGAGCCACTCACAGAAGCACAATTCCGCTGGGCATTTAACGAAGATCCTATGGCAGTTCAGAAACTTGCCGAAGGCATCAGAAACTTCGCTATCGACCAAGGTAAGCTCGAAGTGATGCTGAAAGAGAAACTGGCCTCTTAAGGAGTAAGACTGGATGACAGAGCTAACCCAGAGTCAGACTTGGTATGAGCTAAAGGCTCATACCAAGACCTTGCCTCATATGAGAGTGCTTTTTGAAGAAGATAGACTCAGATTCGACACTATGTCGACATCAGCTTGTGGCCTGTTTTTGGATTACTCCAAAAACAGGGCGAATAGTGAGACCTTATCTCTACTATTCAAGCTTGCAGACGAGACTAAGCTAGTGTCAAAAATCAAGGCTATGTTTGACGGTGATTTGATCAACACCACCGAAAAACGTGCAGTGCTACATACCGCACTGCGCGCTAAGCCTGAACAAAAGATAATTCTAGACGGTATAAATATCGTCGAAGAAGTTCAGCAGACTCAAGCTCAAATGGCGACATTTGTCACTGCAATCACTTCCGGAAGCTGGAAAGGTTACACTGGCAAGTCGATCACAGATATCGTCAGTATCGGTATCGGCGGTTCCTTCTTAGGTCCTAAGATAGTGTCTCAAGCGCTCAGACCTTACTGGAATAAAGCGCTCAATTGCCACTTCGTGGGTAATGTGGATGGCACATCCATCACCGAGAAACTTAAAATTCTCGATGCTGAAACCACATTGTTTATCATGTCATCTAAGTCTTTCAGTACTCAAGAAACCTTAACTAACACCTTAAGTGCTAAAGATTGGTTTATGAGCAATGGGGCGAGTCAAGAGGATATCGCTCAACATTTTGTTGCCGTCACCTCCAATGTAGCAAAGGCGACAGAGTTCGGTATCGATGCCGATAATATCTTCCCTATGTGGGATTGGGTTGGTGGTCGTTATTCACTCTGGTCAGCCATAGGTTTGCCCATAGCATTGATGATAGGCATGGATAACTTCCGTGAACTGCTTGACGGTGCTCATGAGATGGATAAGCATTTTGCCAACGCGCCGCTATCGGAAAATATGCCTGTGATTATGGGACTATTTTCACTACTGTACGGCAACTTCCATGATGCTCAGTCCCATGTGGTATTGACCTATGATCATTATCTGAGAGGACTTCCCGCATATTTCCAGCAGCTGGACATGGAGAGTAACGGTAAGTCAGTCACCTTAGATGGCACTCGTGCCGATTTCAGCACAGGGCCAGTTATCTGGGGCGGTGAGGGCACTAACGGTCAACACGCCTATCACCAGTTATTGCATCAAGGTACTGCGCTCATTCCTGCCGACTTTATTATGCCTCTCAAGAGTCATAATCCGTTAGGAGAGCACCACATCCAACTCGCATCAAACTGTTTTGGTCAAACCCAAGCACTGATGCAAGGGCGTTCTTATGAAGAAGCCTTAGCAGAACTTGAAGCCAGTGCGCTTTCGAATGATGAAAAGAGTACCATAGCCAAGCATAAAGAGATGCAAGGTAACAAGCCAAGCAATACCCTATTAATGGACAAGCTGACGCCTGGAACTCTAGGCTCCCTAATCGCACTCTATGAACACAGAACCTTCGTTCAGGGCGCAATTTGGAACATCAACTCATTCGATCAATGGGGTGTCGAGCTAGGTAAAACATTAGGCAATGATGTTTTAGCCAGACTCGGAGCAGAGAAAGATGCAAGTGAACTGGACAGTTCAAGTAATGGCCTTATCAATATGTTCAGGCAACAATCTCTCTAGATCACGCTAAAAAGCTCTCACAATAAAAAAAGCCAGTTTACACTGGCTTTTTTTTATTCCGTAGTTCATATCTCTAAATACTGCAAATATTCTTTGTACTTAGCGCAAGATCATCACCTTTCACGCCATAAAAACTTCACCGAACGTTAACAGAAGTGAAACATTTATCTTGCACACTATTTTAAAAGTGTGGTATTTATTTGATTGAACAGAAATACAACAACAGGAGGTCACCATGAATCGACTCGATTATGGTAGTGCGCTAGATACAGTGATAGAAAGACCAAGCCGCTCGAGAAGCTCCAACAAGAAACGCAAATGGCGTGAAATTGAGGCACTGCAAGAGAAGCACCGTTTACTCAAAGAACTGCAAGACATAGATAGCAACTTCGATGGTGAGTTAGACAACCTCCTGATGTAAAATCATCAAATAAAAAGAGCGCATTAGCGCTCTTTTTATCCTAGAACCCTAGGAACAAAAAACTAAGCTTCTACTCATCTCTAGTGATGTATTCTCTTAACTCCTCGAATAACGCATTATCATTATCACTAAATAGCGGGTCATCGATGAGTTTCAGTGAGCATAGGGCTTGTATCTCCTGCCAATCAGTTTGATCTATCACCTCCGCCCATCGAGGAAAAATATCTCTTTCTTCAAACAGCATATGATCTTCTTGCAAGATAACGTATGCCTTAAGATCCAGTACAAGCTGCTCTCTAGACACCACAACATCACTCAAGATGAGATTTAATGATGCCATTAGAGATGCCGAGGCATCAACTAATCCTTGATGTTGTTCAGCAAGCTTTTTAGTCCCCGTCTGAGCTGTTTTCTTTAAATAGTAGCTATAGATGATATCTTCTAAGGGGTGATGGCTATGCTCGGCATAACTCTGCATATACTCAACAACATCCCTGATAAGATTAAAGTTAACCGCTTCCCCCTGAGCTAACCTGTTGTGCTTCACCTTCAGAATATTGAGTAATATCGTGATATGCTTATGATCATGATTAAGCCTTGCAAGCATAGTTGTCTCCATAATCCGAATACCTTATATATACAATAATAGTAAATAGATGAAATTACGCCCAATATATCAAAGGTGATTGTTAAGGAGTTCTGATTAAGATCAACGAAACAAGAACTATTTAAATTAATTAAATCAAAGAGTCATTATTATTTCTCTATGGGGCAACACTGGATTCAACATAATTCTTCACCGTCTTTAACGAGCCTTGTAAACGATAGAAGGCATCTCCAGCCGAATTGGCTTCCTTTAAATTTCGCTCCAGCAAGGTGGCAAAGTAATGCTCCTGCTCCTCTGTCATATCAAGTACATGGAAGCTACTGCGGATCTCGGTTGTCATACCTGTTAATGCTGCACTGAACTTCTCATCATGTTCTAAGATTGCGCCATTGATCTTGCCTAGCAAGCTTTGGATCTCCACAAATACATGCTGCAATGTCTGTTGGCGACCTATATCCATCACTCTCGCCTCTAAGCCCTCGACAATAACCGCAATGATGTCCCTGAGCCGTCCATAGAGAACTTCATCATCCACCGGCATATTCTTTATCAAGAAGGAGACATGTTTATCATTACAGATAGTGCGATTTCCAAAATCATATAAACGACCATGCTTATCGAGTAACTCTAGTATATTTGCCTCAATCGGACTGATTTCGGCATGCTGAGGGGCAAAGTAATGCACCTCATCATCTCTTATTTCCAGACAAGTATTTAGATTGAGTTGTTGCATCAAGTCAAAGAAGGCATCGGCCAGACTCTGATAATCCTGGCATAAGAAACATTGCCTAAAAAACTGTAAAACAGCGCCATATTGAGACGACTCAGTCATAGACTGAAACGCCATATTCCTCGACATAGATTCAGCCTGAACAAGTGAACGCCTCTTTGACTGATAGGAAGCTACAGCCTGCACTTTAGCCAGTAATTCTTTTATCTCAAAAGGCTTGGCAATAAAGTCCACAGCGCTAACGTCGTAGGCTCTCAGCCTCTCCTCTAAGGTATTCATCCCAGAGACAAAGATCACCGCACTGTCTTTGCCTGACTCTGTGAGTTGCTGACAAAGTTCGATACCACTCACATCGGGAAGATTAATATCCATCAACACTAGATCTGGTGTGATATCAATTAAAGATTCGCGATATGTACTCGCCTCATGGAATACTGCAACCTGATAATGATCATTAAGTACTTCCTGAATCAGCTCACAATAATCTTCATCATCATCCACGACCCATACTAATATCTCTTCCATCACAAAATCCCTCTCAAATAGCAGCCAATGTAGGTTGAAATGACGTCAAAGCCATTAACACTAACTTGATCCACTTGATTCATACCTATGCATCCTTGTGTTAGCTCTAAATAGACTCTGATGACCCTGAGTCATTTATCGCTATGTATTGAACTCAATCTATCTCTACTGAGAAAAGTTGATACCAACCTGTTGCAGAGCCTGCACTAAACCATCGATAGCGAAAGGTTTATGCAACACCAGATAGGGCATATCCTCGTTACTGCTAATGCCGATATCACCAATAAACCCAGAGATCAGCAGCACAGGAATATCCTCCTTAGCGCAGAGTTCTTTAGCCAACTCATAACCATTAATCCCCCCTGGCATGAGTACATCGGTGATCAATAATTCAATTCCATTAAGCCCTTCTTTATATTTTTCCCTTACGACTAAAGGATCGGAATACGCTTCAACTTCCATGCCCAAGATCTCGCAATAATCTTGTAGGACACTCAGTAGATCGACTTCATCATCGACAATCAAAACTTTAAGCCTCTGAGCGACCTTAGGCGCCTCGGGTCTCACTACCACGCCTAGCGCCTGCCGCCTCTTCTGTTTAGCAACAGGGAACCAGAGTCTGAATTCAGTGCCATAACAGTCTGATTCTATGACGCTCATATAGCCATTAGAGCGCTTCACAAAACCATAAACCATAGAGAGCCCAAGCCCAGTGCCATTGCTCTTGTCTTTCGTTGTGAAGAAAGGCTCGAAGATTTTATCTAATAGATGGGGAGCAATACCAGTTCCTGTATCTAATACAGACACAGTGATGTATTGGCCCGCTTCCACCATTGGACGACCAGTTAAACCTGGCAGAAACCCAGCCAGTGACTCTCTACCACAACGTATGGTTATCTCCCCCTCTCCTCCCATCGCATCTCTGGCATTTAAAACAAGGTTCAATAGCGCATCTTCCAGATCGCCACGATCGACAAGAATTTCATCCAGCTCTTGCCCAGGCTCTAAGATCAGAGAGATCTGCGTGGTTAAGGATTTACCTATCAGTTCCTCGATACCTTGAATCACATCATTGACCTGATACAAGTTGGCACTGAATTGTTCCTGCCTGGAAAACTGCAGTAAACGTCTGGTCAGGTCTGTCCCTCTTTGGCATGCTTTGAAGGCAGTGGCAAGATAACGGGAAATTTTCTCTTCACTGGTTTTAAGCTCCATTAACTCCAGATTACCCTTCAATACTCCGAGAATATTATTAAAATCATGAGCAATACCACCGACTAACTGTCCCATGGCCTGCATTTTTTGGGTGCGTGCCATGATCTGCTGAAGTTGCTTATGCTCGGTAATATCTCTGCCTACTAGCGCAAACAGGCTACCATGCTCACTGTGCTCCTCCAACGCGACCAGGTGCATATGTAGCACCGCAGTTTCGTTATCGGCCTTACTACAGATGAGCTCTCCATCAAACTCTCGACGCGTATTAATCGCTTGTAGCAGCTCACTATCTTGACCACCAGCAGCGGATTGATTCAGCTCTTCTTGAAATAACAGTGTGATGGGTTTGCCTATAAGCTGGCTGCGTGGGTAGTGGCTGATGCTGGTCGCTGCAGCGTTGGCGTACATGATACTTGGCACTCCAAATGGCGAACGACTAGCGACTAAAATCAGGTCTTCACTGTTACTGACTATTGATTGGAACATCTCACTATCTACAGAGTGAACGCCTCTGTCTCTCGCTCTCTGTTGCCACTCAAGAGTCTGCTGTACCAACATTCCCATAATAATATCGGACAAGAGCTCACTTGAACTTAATAGAAATGACAGCCATTGATCGCTGGATGAATGAAAAAAGATCTGTATATTGACTCGCTTTGCAGGCCAGATAACGAAAGACTGCCAACGATGAACCATAGGTTCCTGATTGAAAAACGGCCAAGCTTTTGCCTCTTTCCATAGGGTTAGATATCGAACGGGATCTCGACACCAGCATGTAGCAGAAGCAGGCATATCGTCACATTGCAGTGAGTCTTTAGGAATAATCAGTACCGCTTGAGATTGGCTGACTTCTGCCAAAATACGGCACAGAGGCAGGAGTATGTCTTCACCATTAATGAAATTTGCTTGTAATTTTCCGAGCTCGGCCAAGAGTCTTGGCCAAAAGGGATTAATATCAGTTTGAGAGAATTCTTTAAACACTGTAGAGTCCGTTCCCCATCATCCATGAAGTTAGTGCTGCTTCATTTTATGAAAATAATTCAAGTAGCAGAATTAAATAAAGCATAGTTAAACTTGGATGATTCGCGACAATATAAGTGACAAAGCTTGTAACTAATTCTTTCTGCTCAACGAAAAGGCCCAGATTTATGACAGATTCAAGGTGGATTGGTGCTCATGTGAGTGCCGCTGGGGGCATACAAAATGCACCTATAAATGCAAAAAAAATAGACGCCAACGCCTTTGCACTATTCACTAAGAACCAACGGAGGTGGCAGGCGGCTCCGCTAACTCAAGATCAGATAGAAACCTTCAAACACAATTGCTTAGAAGCCAATATATCCAGTGACGGTATACTCCCCCACGACAGTTACTTAATCAACCTCGGGCATCCTGATGCAGAGCAATTGGAGAAGTCCAGGCTGGCATTCTTTGAAGAGATGCAAAGATGTGAACAGATGGGGCTGACGCTACTGAACTTCCATCCTGGCAGCCATCTCAGAAAAATCGAGATAGATGAATGTTTATCTCGTATCAGCGACTCTATCAATATGGCACTGGAGAGAAGTAGCAAGGTAACAGCCGTGATTGAAAATACCGCGGGACAAGGGTCAAATTTAGGCCACAGCTTTGAGCAGTTAGCTCGAATTATAGAAGGTGTCGAAGACAAGACTCGGGTGGGGATCTGTCTCGATACCTGTCACATGTTTGCCGCCGGCTATGATCTAACCACAGAAGAGGCCTGCCAACACAGCTTTAAACTGTTCGATGATATTGTGGGCGATAAATACTTAAAGGCTATGCACTTAAATGACAGTAAGACGCCGCTGAACAGTAGAGTCGACAGACATGAGTCGCTGGGATTAGGTCATATTGGCCAAGCCGCCTTTGGCTTTATCATGAACCACCCCGCGACTAAGAGGATCCCTATGGTGTTAGAAACGATTAACGCCGATATTTGGCCTCAGGAGATAAACTGGCTACGCAGTTTAAGCCAAGATTAGCTACTGCAGACATTTATAGATAACAGCCACTACTTTGGTCTCCTCTCCTTCATCGACCTGTAGCCAAACAATATGGGTGCCGCCAATCTTCTCGCCGTAACTCATCGCCTGCTTTTTTGCATCTCTTAATGCAAACTCGCCTCTTCCCTTGCCTCTGGCCATGGCAAAACTATCGCAGTGTGTGACTTCAAAATCGTAAGCTTCATTAATTCGGTAGTAAAACTCTTGTTGATCATCTGAAGTGGCGCAACCAATGAGGAGACAGCTGGCAAGCAAAGCAGTTATAAATTTTAACACCGTAGAAAACCTTTTGGATAAACTGTGGCGCAAGATATAAAAATTCACCCAGCAAAATCGTGATCCAGATCACACTAAAAACCAACGGCTGGTTACAAGGTGATACACGGGTAACTACTAAGGAGTCACGAGTACATAAACGGATCGTTAGCGCATGCTAAAGCACTTAAAAACCACAAGTAACACATGATAAAAACAATTGTAATTCACATAAAAAAAGGGCTAATGCCCTCTTTTAGTTTATGTTTCAGCGAGTCAGGTTTATAACACCTTAAATAGATGAGCCTTCAGATCGGCAAAATTGTCATCTAAGGTGACTGACAAGATCTCTTTATTGGCGACTGCCGCTAACTCGGGGGGCAGAGGTAAATTCATGTCGAGTTCACTATCGACAACATCTTTAAATTTAGCCGGGTGAGCGGTACCTAAAAAGATCCCTTTCTCACCTTCTACCATTGTCATATTCAATGCCTGAGCGGCAATAGCGGCGTGGGGCTCCGACAGGTAACCCGCGTCATTTAACTCTTGTAGTGCTGCCGAAGTATTAGCTTCTGACAATGCCACACCAGAGATATCCGCCAGTGACCAGTTCATCTTCTCTATGATAGCTTCGACTCTGGGCCAGTTACTCGGCTCGGCAACATCCATGGCATTAGACATAGTCCCGACCGTTGCATTAGGTAACCAATCACCCTTATCTAAATAACGCGGCACAGTGTCATTGCTGTTAGTGGCAGCGATGAAACGTTTAACGGGTAAGCCCATGGCTTGGGCAAACAGGCCTGCTGTTAAGTTACCAAAGTTACCACTGGGCACAGAGATAACGGGATCTTGATCATGTTGGCGCTTAAACTGTGCCACGGCTTCGAAGTAGTAACAAATTTGGGCCAGGAGACGACTGATATTGATCGAATTAGCCGAATTAAGGTGCAAGCCATCACGGATATCGCTATCTTCGAATGCTTGCTTTACCAGCGCCTGACAGGCATCGAAATCAGACTCCACTGATACAGTATGTATGTTGTCACCTAAGGTTGTGAACATCTTCTCCTGCAACAGACTTATTTTGCCCTTGGGATAGAGCACAACAACCTTTATCTTGTCTAAGCCAAAGAAAGCATCGGCAACTGCCGCACCGGTATCGCCGGAAGTGGCAGTCAGGATATTAATTTTATCGTCTGAAGCTAGCTCATTTAAGCATTGGGCCATAAACCTGGCGCCAAAGTCTTTGAAGGCTAAGGTAGGTCCATGGAATAACTCTAAACAGTGTCTATTTTCATCAACCTTTGCTAACGAAAGGTCGAAATTAAATGCGTTTTCAACCAGACTATCGACGGTATCTTGTCCAAGTTCAGAGGCTAACCAGGCACCCAGTATTTTTTGACATCGAGCCACGAACGGCAGTGCCAGTAGCGAGTCGACATCATCCAATACCGGAATTGAGGTTGGAAAAAATAGTCCTCTGTCTCTGCCTAAACCTAGCTTAAGTGCCTGAGTAAAACTCACCACCTGAGAAGGGTGTTTTAAATTGTACAGTTCCATAATAGATAACCTTAATCCTGAATCTTAAAATTGTTTAACGAGTCAGTTCTGCGAGTCCCTTGGGCATCGATTTTACAGATATGCGAGAAGCCCCCCTGCTTAACATAGTTTTTATCAAGCCAAGCTTGCGCTTTTTGCGCCGTCTGTAAGTTATCTGTGACAGAGAAAAGCGTCGGACCACTGCCTGAAATCCCACTAGTCAGCATGCCTATCTCAGCCAAGGCTGCTCTGGACTCTTCATAGCCAGGAATCGCCGCGGCGCGGTAGGGCTCGGCCAGCACATCTTTAAGTACCGAGATAGCCAAGTTAGGGTCTTTCTTATAGGAAGCGTGGACAAAAGCACTTAGATACCGACCGAAATCGATCGCCACAGCTTTATCGTATTGCTTTGGCAAGAGATCACGCATCTTAGCCGTCGAGAGTGAGATGCCTGGATAGGCAACAAGCCAATACCAGTTCTCGAATGTGGGGATGGTGTCGCACACTTTAGACGGCGTATCCAGCATCAACTGCATACCACCTAAATAACAGGGCGCGACATTATCATAATGAACTGAGCCGCTGATCTTCCCCTCGAACTCTCCCATCAGACGTAGCAAGGCTTGCTCATCATAGGGCTTATCAAAATATTCATTCAGCGCATAAAGCGCCGCAACCACAGAGCTGGCACTGGAACCTAAACCACTACCCACTGGAAGGTTCTTCTCTAACACCAGTGCCAGACCATCCTTTCTATCTAGCTGCTTTAGAAAGAAGTCGGCACATTGGTAGACGATATTTTCCTGCGGGTCTTGAGGCAGTTTATCGGCCCAGTGACCCGCAAGAGACAGATGTATGCCTGTATCTGCCGAACAGACAGAGACTCTGTCCCCCAGCAAACTGCCGTCTATTGGCGCTAAAGCTGCGCCGAGTAGGTCAAATCCAACACCCACGTTACCCATAGAAGCTGGGGCGTATACAGTTAGAGTCATATAAAACTTCCCATATCAGTGCTCATAATGCCAAGTTTCATATCACAGCTTCTCATTGAAGCTGACGCGCTACAAATATTCACACTCATGCACTCATCTCCCGCGTCCAGTTCAGCGTCCTGAGAAGGTCGGCAAAGACGCCAGCGGCGGTCACGTCTGTCCCCGCGCCATACCCTCTGAGCACAAATGGAATGGGCTGATAATAACGACTGTAGAAAGCCAAGGCATTCTCGCCACCTTTTACGCTATATAAGGGGTCTTGAGCATCCACTTCGGCTATTTTAACCCGGCAACCTTCATCATCTATCTGGCCGACATAACGTAGAACCTTGCCTTCATTCTTGGCTTTCTCAACCCATTGGGCGATCTGCTGATCTAACTTGGGCAGATTAGCCATAAAGGTTTCCACATCGCCGCTGGCATCGAATGACTCAGGTAAAACAGACTCTATCTGAATATCTTCCAGCTCCAGATCCATGCCGACTTCACGAGCCAGAATCAGTACTTTTCTGGCGACATCCATGCCACTAAGATCGTCACGGGGATCAGGCTCAGTGAAACATTTATCTCTGGCGATTCCCGTCGCCTCAGACAGAGACATCCCCTCATCTAACATGCCGAAGATGTATGAAAGAGAGCCGGATAATATGCCGTTAAACTTGAGTAACTTATCGCCGGCAAACAGGAGTTTCTTCAAGTTATCGATAACAGGCAGCCCGGCACCAACCGTTGTTTCATATAGAAACTGTCTACGTTGTTTCAAAGCAGTTTCACGCAGTCCACGGTAATAAGCGATCTCTCGGGTATTCGCTTTCTTATTGGGCGTTACCACGTGCAAGCCCGCATTCATAACATCGATATAGCGATCTGATACACGCTCACTCGAAGTACAGTCGACCAAAACCGGGTTTAACAGCTGCTCCTCTTTGGCCCAGTCAAGCATCTGCTCAATATCCCATTGAGTCTGACTATCAGCGAGCAGTCCCTGCCACTCGTTAAGATTAACGCCTTTGGCATCGAGTAGCATGTGACGCGAGTTGGCAATTCCGCATACTCTGATACTGATATGCTCCTGCTTTAACATCTCTGTTTGCTGCTTAATCTGTTCCAGCAGCCCGGCACCTACATTGCCACAGCCCACGAGGAATACATCCAGATAATGCTGAACATCGAAGAAGCTCTGATGACAGGCACTGATGGCATGCTTAGTCTTACGCTGCTCTATTACGGTTGAGATTGAACGCTCAGAGGAGCCTTGGGCGATAGCTATGATGTTCACCGTCGCCTGAGCGAGAGCCTGGAAGAATTTACCGGCTACACCTTTATGGGTGCGCATGCCGTCACCGATAAGCGACACTATGGCTAAATCATGGCGCATCTCGATAGGCTCAAGAATGTCACTCTTAAGCTCAAGTTCAAACTCAAGCTCTAATGAATCCTTGGCTTTTTCTGCATCCTGGGTATTGATACAGAAGCTGATGCTGTATTCAGATGAGCTTTGGGTGATCAATGAAATTGAAATTCCGGAACGAGAGATAGCTCCTAAGGTACGACTCGCCATACCCACCATGCCTTTCATCCCAGGTCCTGAGATATCAAACATGGTTTGGGCGTCTAAATTAGAGATGGCTTTGACATTTAACCCACTCTTATCGGCTTCATTTGAAACTAAGGTTCCCGGTGCTTTAGGGTTAAAGCTATTACGGATATAGCAAGGGATATGGTACTGAGCGATAGGAGAAATGGTCTTTGGATGCAGCACTTTAGCCCCAAAATAGGATAACTCCATCGCCTCTTGATAACTCAACTGAGAAAGTAGTTTAGCATCGCTGACGACACGGGGATCGGTATTGTAGACACCGTCGACATCTGTCCAGATCTCACAACAGGATGCGTCGATACAAGCGGATAATACCGCTGCGGAGTAGTCAGAGCCGTTACGACCTAAGATCACAGTGCGCCCTAGCTTATCGCCGGCAGTAAAGCCCGGCATCACCCAAACTCTATGTTCATCTAAATTAACTTGACTGAAGCGCGCCTTACTCGACTCGATATCGACCAGTGATTCCAGCGGATCTCCGGTGCCCAAAAGTAAGTCTTGAGGGACGAGTTGCTGTGAGCTAAGACCTTTAGTTTTCATCAGCTGCACCATAAGCGCAGCAGACAGCTTCTCACCACCCACTAAAATCTCAGCCCTCACAAAGTCAGGACACTCTTTAAGTAAGCTAATACCTAATAGTTTGTTATCCCAAAAACTGAGTTGCTGTACCAGCTTCTCCATAAGGGACTCGAGTTGCGATGTTTGTAATACCGCAGAGGCTTCTTGATAGAGACAACTAAACACAGACTCCACATTTCCAAGCGCACCTTTATAGTCTCCACCACTCACGGCAGCTTCGACCATCTCAAGTAAACCGTTAGTCACAGTCGCCGGAGCCGATAACACTACGGCTACCGCTTCTTCCTTTGCAGTATCCGCGACTATGTCTGCAGCTGTGTTAAATCGTTGCCAATTGGCCAGCGAGGTACCACCAAATTTCATCACTTTCATATCTTCTCCTTGTACCACGCTACCTTAAGAAACAAAAAAGCCCGCTCCTTGGTATGGGAGCGGGCTGTTGTTTACATTCTGTTAGAGTATGTTCAGCCTGCCCCCACGATAATAATCGTGGTGGTTGTAATAATGGTCGTTACAACTGAATTCAGGCTCGGCATTATAAAAACGTACTCATCCAAAAAGTTTAAAATCTGTGACTACAGAATTGCTTTTTTTTAAGGTGTGTGTCAACCCTTGATTAACAAGTTAATCAAAAAAATGCTGTTCGATTCTATTCTCTGCTATTACCCACGAGATAAGCCGCGTCTAAGTAGAGTTCTTGCATAATTAAGGTAACAAGCTTAATTAGATAACGTTTACGACAACGTAAACAATTTTGTATTACTTTGTTAAATAAAGATTTAATTATACACTTGAGAATAAATCGTGAGTAAACTAGATAAAACACACCTTAACCAGAACGATTCTGATATAACGAGTGAAATGACCAGTTTTTCCTTATATGCTCACCTGACTTCACTATGAATTTTATCGCATAAAATATAACTAATTAGTCAATTTCGGTTTTTGTCCTCAATAAGACTCACTTTACTCAGGGGAGCCCTGCCTTTTTTAATCGTGAACTTCCTACCATAAGCTGATTCAAATCATCGCTAACTAATAAAAACCACGCTAGAATGCGCGCACATTTTGAATTGGAGGCGATATGAAAATCACCCAACACAGCGCTGTTAGCATCCACTACCGTTTAACCGATGAAAAAGGTGAGTTAATTGAAGATTCCTTCGATGGCGAACCTATGGTCTATCTTCATGGTACCGAAAACATGATCCCCGGCCTAGAGTCTGAACTTGAAGGTAAAGTTGCAGGCGACAAACTGGATGTAACGGTTGGTGCAGAAAATGGTTATGGTCCTTATCATGACGGACTACGCCAGGAAGTGCCCTTAAGTGCATTCGGTGATATAGAAGATATCGTTCCTGGTATGCGTTTCATCGCTGATACAGAAATGGGACAACGTCCGGTTCAAGTCAAAGAAATTAAAGATGATGTCGTCGTTGTCGACGGTAACCATCCCCTAGCCGGTCAGTCACTGCATTTCAGCGTCGAAGTCCTGGAAGTTCGTGAAGCCACAGCCGAAGAGATAGCCCACGGTCATATCCATGCTCACGGTAGCTGCGGCGGTTCTGATCACGGTCATGAACATAGCCACGAAGGCGGTTGCTGTAGCGAGAAAAAAGATGAGCCAGCAAAAGAGGGTTGTGATGGCAATGGTGGTTGCGGCTGTAAGAGCTAACCTCCCTTATCAGTTAAGCAAATACAAAGTTTCGCCCTCATAAGTAATTGATATGAACCTGTTACACTTTAAAAGTGTGTTGCAGGTTTTTTTTACCCTATACTTTCTAATATTCAATTAGCGATGGATTCGCAACCACTCATACAAAGGACTGTTTTAATGTTAACCAAACCCATGTACGAAATTCTCCCCGTTAGCTATATGGCCATAGGCGTTACCAGCATGCTCATGCTAGATCAAGACTATGCGATAGCTTCGGCCCTCGTCATGTTTATCTTAGGAGCAAAAACTTACACTATGCGCTCACAGAACAGACGCACAGATCCCCTGAGAAAACGTAAATCTGGCACACTTCCTAGCTCAATCTATGATGCCACCCCCTTCATCTACCTCTTGCTTGCCACACTGATGTTCAAACTGTTCCCATCTGGTATCGGACCCGCTATAGGTATTGTGCTAATGACTTACTCTCTGTATATCTTAGTCAGACGTTCATCAAACAGACGTCACTGCCTGCCTTCCCGTCAGGAATTTACCAATTTTTAACCGCGACTGACTATTCAAGTATTAATAGCTTAATTTTATCTCTTTGCTCTGCCGTCATGTTCTTCAGATAATTTGAGCAACGAGTGATCGTTGCTATGCTAATCTGAAATTCACCAGCGATCTGACGTTGACTCAACTCACCTTTGAGGAGGGCTTGGAACACCTTGAGTCGACTGGCTATCGCACTACGCTCATCTTCTGTGAGTAACAGCTCAAACAGCTCCAGAAGCGCATTATGATCGTGGTGATTCACCACCTTCTCTAACACCAATCCCCATTCTGCTCTCATAAACTCTCCTACGTACTGGCTTACCATTACAATAGTGTATCAACAAATGCGCCGAAGCCAAACCATTCCAAGTAAATGACACCGAGATTTACTCACAATAGAAGATGAGTCATAACTTGTTGCATCTTTACATGTAAAGCCTTGAATTTTCCCATGTGTCTGGACATAAAAACAGAATACAATACCGAGTGGAACATCACATAATCAGAAAAATTCGTGAGAGCAATACAATGAACAAAAAATTAAAAATGACAGTTTTGGCATTGGTATCTAGTGCCATCTTGTCTACAGCAGTACAGGCAAGTAACTTTAAAGAAGCTGATGATGCTATACATTACCGTCAATCAGCCTTCAGCCTTATGGCACATAACTTCGGTGATATGGGTGCCATGTTAAAAGGCAAGAAGCCGTTTGACTCAGAGGTTTTTGCCATGCGCGCGGAAAATGTTGCCGCCCTGTCTAAGCTTCCTTTGGAAGGTTTTATCCCAGGTTCAGATCAGGGAGAGACCGGAGCCTTAGCAAAGATCTGGACTGAAAAGTCAGACTTTGACTCTAAGATGAAAGCCCTACAGGACAATGCTGCAGCACTACTTCTTGCTTCGGCATCTGACGATAAAAAATTGTTGAAGCAATCTTTTATGCAGGTAGCTAAGAGCTGTAAAGGCTGTCATGACGTCTACAAGAAAGATTAATTGCTAATCTTTTCTAATGTTTAGCAATTAAAAATGCCAGAGTCTGATGAACTCTGGCATTTTTATTGCTGATTTATAAAACTATAATTTGAGTATCACAGCATCTGGACAATCGGCAAGATGAGGTAATTTCCCACTACCCCAGCCAGAAGTGCAAAAAGTAGCAGTGCTATAAAGAAAGATCTGAACGCGAGCGTGCTACCAGATTGCTCCGCTACCTTCTTATAGCCAGTGATCATAGGCAAAATAAGCTTATCACCTTTCAACGTATGTACCAGCACAGCCAATACATGTATCGAGGCTAACAATAAAATGAAATTGAATGTTTGCTTATGTAGCCAAGTCAACCACAAGGCTGTTTCATGTGAGACATAATTATAAAATGGGCCTTCAGTAAAGATATCGTCAGTCGCGAACAGCCCAGTTGATAGCTGAAGCGTCAAAATACCTATTAACGCCAGCACCATATAACCACCTAGCGGGTTATGACCTACGCTAGGCGACACACCATGACGTTTGATATTAGTGATATATTGGAACACTGTTTTTGGATGCTTAATAAAATGGCTGAATCTGGCTGTGTCACTGCCAACGATGCCCCAGATTAGTCGAAATACAATCAGTACCAGCATTGAGTAAGCCATCACCTGATGCCACACCAACTCTCCGGCATCTGCCGACCACCACAAGCCCGCTAACAGGCCTATCATTGTCCAATGGAATACTCTTGTTGGGATATCCCAAACTCTCACTCTATTATTCATTTTTTACCTAGTAAAAACCTAATGACTAAACACCATTGTGGATGTTTAAAAGGATACGCGGCAGATGATATTTGAAGATGGTTTGGGAGGCAAGAATAGATAAGTAACTAAACTTATCCGTTCAAATATGAGCCTGTTTAAATCAGTTTTCAAGGCTTTTTTAACAGATATTTTCTAAAAATGACTGAGTGATCAAATTAAAAGCTAACGGCCAGAAATCACCACGAAAATGTGATCTAGATCACGACTTTTACCGCTGAGCTTGGTAATCTGAATTCAAGGAAACAACAAAAGGTTCAATATATGACAAAGATTACAAGTAAACACCTTGAAGTTACTCCACTTATCCGCGAACGTATTCAGGCACGTTTAGAGAAGCTCTCTAGGCATGACATACAGCTGATCAATCCCCATGTGATCATCACCCAAGAGAAGCAGCAGTTTAAAATCGAAGCATCTGTAGGCATTCCCGGTCATAAGCTTTTCGCCCAAGCCAAACATGAAGATCTTTACTCCGCCATCAATGCCATGGGACAGAAGCTTGAGAAGCAGCTAAACCGCCAGACCCATAAGCCAGAGGCTCAGCGCTATACCGCGCTTAAAAGAGATGAAGCAGCGCTCGACGATGGTCTTGAAGGTGAATTTGAAGAAGAATATGCAGCCTGAGTCGTCAATGATTCAGTGCTTTTCAAACATAAACAACTACTCTTAAAAACGGTCGATTCACATTTCGAAAAACTGACTATAAATCGACCGTAATACAGAGCGAAACCCTTACACCATGCTACTATTAAGGTATGGTGAAGATGAAAAAATGTTCTACACCAATTCGGAGGCCAAAACATTTAACTTGCGCGATAGGCGTAAAAATGTCATCAGGGATGCTTAGTAATTAGCAATAAAGGATGACTGACTAAATTAGTCTAAATTCGCCTAGTCATAAGAGGAGCATCTCCAACAGGGGCTGCACATAAGGCCAAACAGTCTAACTTTCCACAACTTAGGTGGTGAAGTATCACTAAGGTCTACAATCAGATCAAGATAATTGACGAGCTTGGGAAACTTAGCAAATTAGTTTGTAAAAGGGAACGGGCGAACAGATACGCCACAATGCAGCAATAGCTAATCACAATAGCGCCAGCAATGCATTAGGCCAATAAGCTAAAAACAGCTAACACGCCCGATTTTGTAAAGTACGCATCTCACTTACGCTTTTGACTAGGTTAATGGCAGCAGTAAATAGAAAGATGTAAACAAAGAGACCATTGACCGGGATGCGGTGAAATCAAGACTCCACTTTCTATCATAAATGGTAAAGTGAAAGACGAGATTTCCATTAGAAATACAGAAGGTATATTGACAAATAAAACGGTTATACGCGTGATGCTAAACGTAACATGGGTACGGGCGATTTAAAGTGCCACTATGCGGCAAATGCTAATGACAACAGCAACGCATTCGGCCATTGAGCTAAAAACAGCGATAAAGCCTGAACAGTTAACGATATCGGATCCATATTTTCTTTAGAGATATCGAGTGAACCTAAGATCTCGCTTCCCTTATTTGAGGTTAAGAAGCGAAAGATTGAAGATTCAATCACCATTAGGAGGCATTCTCAGTTTGATTTTTTATTCGTTTCATCCCAAAGCGCACCTCAGGTGCGCTTTTTTAATTCTAAGTTTAAATAGGCAAAAACGTTGTCTTTAACTATGAATTTATAAAAATTGCATAGATTTTCATTGACAGTACAGAGCACGGGCTTTAATTTGTACAGATGAAAATATTCAGCGATCACTTTTTTACTTTCTTTTTTATTCCCCCCATCTAGGGAGGCGGAATTTCGGTGTAAAAACGAAAGTGAAAATTCCAAAGCCTCCCTAAGGGAGGCTTTTTTGTAACCGTTTTTTGTAGTAGTAAGATTGAGGGCAACATGAGCAAACCACAAGCTTTGAACCAGACACGTGAACAGATCACCGCTTTAGACAAAGATCTATTATCACTCTTAGCTAAGCGTCGTAATTTAAGTCTGGATGTCGCCCGCAGTAAAGAGGTCGATATTCGGCCTATCCGCGATACTCAAAGAGAAAAAGAGCTACTGGCAAGACTGGTGAAAGAGGGCCGTAATCAAGGGCTCGACGCACATTATGTTATCTCTCTCTATCAGAATATCATCGAAGATTCTGTACTGAACCAGCAAGCTTACCTTCAAGGGAGAGCAAACCCAGACAGTCAAAAGCAACAGTATTGTGTCGCTTATCTTGGTGCGAGGGGCTCATACTCCTATTTAGCGGCGAGCCGCTACTGCGACAGACGTCAAGTCGATATGCAAGACCTAGGCTGTAAGAGTTTCGACGAGATCATTCAATCGGTAGAATCCGGCCACGCCGATTATGGCTTCCTTCCTATCGAAAATACCTCATCGGGTTCAATCAATGAAGTTTATGATGTGCTCCAGCACACCAGCCTTGCCATTGTTGGTGAAACAACCATAGAAGTCGGTCACTGTCTGCTGGCCAAGAACGGCTGCACGACCAAAGAGATAAGAACCGTCTATGCCCACCCGCAGCCTATCAGCCAATGTAGTCGTTATCTAAATTTACACCCTGAATTTAAACTCGAATATTGCTCAAGCAGTGCCGAAGCCATGGACAGAGTGATGGAGAGCGATGATTCGAGTGTTGCCGCAATTGGCAGCGCTGAAGGGGGGGCCCTCTATCAGCTCGAATCCATACAGAATGATTTAGCTAACCAGAAGATTAACCAAAGCCGCTTCATCGTCGTAGCCCGAAAAGCGATTGCCGTGCCAGAGCAACTTCCGGCTAAAACGACGCTCATCATGGCTACCGGCCAGAAACCAGGCGCCTTAGTCGAAGCCTTATTAGTACTCAAGGCACATAACCTCAACATGAGTAAGCTAGAATCCCGCCCCATTCCTGGTACGCCTTGGGAAGAGATGTTTTACTTAGATCTCGATGCCAATTTATCCAGTTCAGAGATGCAATCAGCCCTCAAAGAGCTGGAGCGTATTACCCGCTTCATTAAAGTTTTAGGCTGTTATCCCTGTGAAACGGTTAACCCAACTCAACTCTCAAACAGTCAACTTATGATAGAGCCCGATACCAGCAGAGCACAAAATATAAATAATAATCGGGATATGCAACCCAGCTCACGACACTTACGTTCGGCTAAAGAGGATAAACAAGATGCTTCTCAGATCATTTGTGGCCAGTTGCAAATTGGTGATGGACAATTCGGTGCACTAGCACTCGTGTCATTACCCCAAGAGAGTGAACGCTTCAGTCAAAAAGCCAAATCTCTGAAAGAAGCAGGTTTCCAAGCCGTGATCCTGGAAGGTCTATCACGCCAACACAGCGCCGAACTGTGTATTCTCGCCTTTAAGAAGTCTCTCTATCAATTTGGCTTGGAATGTATCATCTCTGTTGAGCATGAAGTCGAGCTGAAGCTAGCAGCCGAGCATGGCACCATATTATTGATAGCAGGTAAGCAGATGCATAATCACAGCCTGCTGAAACAAGTTGGCTGTCTGCATATGCCTGTCATTCTAGAGCGCAATACCATGGCCAGTGTAGAGGAATATATTGATGCTGCAGAAATTATCTTAAGCCAAGGTAATCAACAGCTAATCTTGTGCGAGTCAGGGATCAGAACCTTCAATGATTCGGTCAAACCCGCACTGGACTTAGCCGCATTGGTGGAGTTAAAGGGACTATCTCACCTGCCGATCTTAGTGAATCCAAGCTACGCATCTACACCAACGACACTGGTAGCACACTCTATAGCCGCCAAGCAACTGGCAGCCGATGGCCTGATACTCAACTTCTCAGCGAATAATGAAGCCTTCGACGCCGAGTTGCAAGTACGCGGTGAGATCCTAAGAAAGCTTTATCAGTAAGCTTCCATAAGAAAGAAAAAATAAAGCTGAGCACAAAAAAGAGGACATTTCTGTCCTCTTTTTTTAGCTAATCTACATATGCCAAGCTACACGGCGGCACCATCGGTGAGATTCAACCAACCTTTGACAATTCTATGGCAAAACCAGAGTATCGCTATCGAGTAGACAATGGAACTCAGCCATATTTGAGTTAACGATAAGCCTATTCCGCCCATCAGCATAAAACCAATAATGGAGTGTCTCTGCCAGCGAAGGTGCGACGATATCATGTCACCGGAACATGAAGTCCTCTGACCTAAATTGATAAAGAGCCCGACTAAGGTTGGCAGAAAGAAGATGGGGAATGCTGACATCAAGGCATAGAGAAGATGCGCCAAGCTTGGATCGTCTATAGATACTCTCTCGGAGGTTGTCGATATCATAGATTGGCTCCACAAACACAAAATTAAAGATAAAGCAGTGAGTTTCATCTTTAACAATACGTTGTCATAGGCTATAGCGCAAATTCAGCCTCATAAAAAATCACAGGTTGTCACTGACTAGCTAGAAAAGACTAGCCTTAAATCTCTATAACTGCAGTAAAACATCACTCTTTAACTTAGTAGAGCAAGCCAGTACATAACCTTGTGCTATCTCGTCCTGGGTCAATGTCATCTCACTGCTCGACTCGGTTTCACCCTCGATAACCTTGCACTTACAAGCACCACAAACACCCGCGCGGCAAGCAGCTATGATAGGCAAGCCTTCGGCTTCGATACCCTCTAGCAGAGTTTCACCCTGACCCATGGCACGTGAATTATCACCGATACGCAGCATAAAGCCAGTTGCAGTATTATCGACGTCAGTGATAACCATTTCATCGTTCCGCGATAGCTCTGTGCCGAAGCTCTCATAATGGTAACGGCTCATATCGAAATTCAATGATTCGAGTAGAGACTCGACTCCCTTCATAAATGGCTCAGGACCACAGACAAAAATGGTTCTCTGTTTATAATCTTCAACGAGTCTGTTGAGCTGTTCAGCATCGATGCGTCCCTCTCCCCAGCTAAGCCCTTGGGGAAGTCGCTCTGCACCTGACTCCAGAATATAACTGAGATTAAAGGCCGAATTATTAAACCTGATTGTGTCCAGCTCAGTCCTAAAAATCATGTCCTCCGGACTCTTAGCGCAATTGAGAAAGGCGATATCGGCACCGACCTGAGTATCGGTTAACCAACGTGACATCGAAAACATGGGCGTTATGCCACTACCGGCACTGAGAAACAGGTATTTATCGGCCTTGATATCGACCAGATTAAATACTCCATCGGGTCCGCTGGCGTTGATAGTGTCACCGACATTTAATGATTCGGCTAAGTAATTCGATACTCGTCCTCCCTCGATGCATTTAACCGTCACAACAATCGAGTAGGGACGAGAAGGAGAGGAGGAGATAGTATAACTGCGATATGTTTTCTTACCGTCGATGTCCATATTAAACGTAAGGAACTGCCCGGGCTTGAACTGAAATTTTACCGGTTCAATCCCCTGAAACCGATAACTGAACACATCATGGGTCTCTTGCCACTTTTCGACACACTGGAGCTCTACTTGCCCATGTTGCCAGTCGTTGGATGCCAGTTGACGTTCATGATTGTGTAGCGAGGGCCGGGAAATAGTGTCAATACTCATGTAAAACCTTAGGGATCGAAAGTAAGGTAACTGACTGGCCAATAAACGAGCCAGTCAGTTATTTCAGGGGCTGATTAAGCGGCGTTTAAGATAGTTTTAAGATCTTCTTCGGCAGTTGTAGTGGTACGCAGACCAAATTTATCCTCTAGAATCTTGATCAGATTATCACTCAAGAAAGCAGGTGGAGTCGGACCGGTACGGATATTCTTAACGCCTAATGACAACAAGGTCAGCAAGACGACAATCGCTTTTTGCTCAAACCATGAAAGCACTATGCTCAAAGGCAGCTCATTGAGTTCGCACTCGAATGCCTCAGATAGCGCTAGCGCCAGTTGGATCGCAGAGTAAGCATCGTTACACTGACCAATATCGAGCAGACGCGGTATACCATTGATTTCACCGAACTCGAGTTTGTTGAACTTATACTTACCACAACCTAAGGTCATGATGATCGAATCGTCGGGAGCCTGAGTCGCTAAATCGGTGAAATAACTACGCTCATTCTTATCGCCGTCACAGCCACCGATAAGGAAGAAATGCTTAATCGAGCCATTCTTCACATTCTCGACTACCGCAGGAGCCGCCGCCATCAATGCATTACGCGCAAAACCTATGGTGATCATATGAGGAATTTCATCATAGGCGAATCCTTCCAGCTCCAACGCTTTGTCTATAACTAGACTAAAGTCTTCACCGGTCAGATGGGTAACACCTGGCCAACCCACGATACTGCGGGTGAAGATACGATCGGAATAGTCACCAACATTAGGATCGATAATACAGTTAGAAGTCATCACCACGGCGCCGGGGAAGTTAGCGAATTCTTTCTGTTGATTCTGCCAAGCGCTGCCGTAGTTCCCCACCAAATGTGGGTATTTCTTAAATTCCGGGTAAGCCAGTGCCGGTAGCATCTCACCATGGGTAAAGACATTGATGCCCTTGCCTTCTGTCTGCTGCAGAATAAGTTCAAGATCGACCATGTCATGGCCCGAGACTAAGATCGCCTTACCTTTCACTGCAACCGTATTAACTAGAGTCGGCTCTGGATGACCGAAAGCCATTGTTTCGCCTTTATCCAACATCTCCATGATGCGATAGTTTAACTGACCTATCTCCATCGCTGTGCCGAATAGCTTATCGCCATCAACCGAATCTTCACCCAAGAAAGCCATGATCTCATGAAACTCACCGGCGACTTCATCATTGGTCTGGCTAAGCACGCGTGCATGCTCCATATAAGCCGCCGCACCTTTGAGCCCGTATAAGCATAATAGGCGCAGGCCAAGAATATCTTCGTGAACATCACCACGGTTTGGCAGTGCAACCACGGCCTGAGCCAACATTTCTGGCTTAGATGCACCTAGGACCAGCTGCGCTGGCGCACTCAACTCGACAGGAGTCTGACCAGACGCCGAACATGCCGCTTCATAGGCAGTTTTTAAACGTGTACGTAATTCATTCGCATGCTCTACATAGCCCACAATCCGATCATCATCGAAGTTGACATTGGTCAGGGTGGCGAAGAAGGCTTTAGGCACGAACGTATCGACTTCGCTGTCTATGATATCGAATTCGCGAGCTTTAACCGCATAGGCCGAGACACCCTGAAGTAGATAAATAAGTAGATCTTGCAAATCCGAAGTCTCGGCAAGCTTGCCACACATGCCCTGGGCATAACTACAGCCATTTCCGACCGGCGTTCTCATTGTTTGTTCACACTGAATACAAAACATTACTACTGCTCCTTTAATCATGCTTTTTATTTGCATGTTTTGAAATAGTCTAAAGCCATAGTCCATATTGAGGTAGGGCTTTCTATTTTAATGAAGATAACTATGCGCTAGATCAATTTAGCTTTCCCGCTATATAGATAGGAGAGCTTCTAGCAATATAACTGCAGTAGAAAACAAAAAAGGAGCCTAAGCTCCCATTTCTGATATAGACATAAAATTGTTTAAATTTAAGTGACTTAGGTGAACATGAAGGTAGAAATGCAAATGAAAACTCTTATCATTTATATCTCTATCGCCCAATTGACTAAATAGGCTTTATTAAAAAGTGAGCCTATTTAAATAAGCATAAATTAATCAGTCTTCATATCATTAAC
The DNA here is from genome assembly GCF_009377275.1 of Shewanella sp. YLB-07. Lineage (NCBI taxonomy): Bacteria > Pseudomonadati > Pseudomonadota > Gammaproteobacteria > Alteromonadales > Shewanellaceae > Shewanella > Shewanella sp. YLB-07. The sequence continues at coordinate 35,822 of NZ_VOQB01000025.1, forward strand.
GCTCTGTAGCATGGCGCGACTCTCGCGTTGGAACTGAGGCGCGAAATCACCAAACCACTGCGCAACTTCCTTAAACTGAGCAACAAACGCATCCCTATCGCCAGCCTGTAGAAGAGACAAGGCTTGAGAATAGTTATCCAGGTAATCCCCTATCGCATGCATGCTCTCTTTCTGAGCGAAGATAATATCGGCGTACAGTTCAGGACTCTGAGCAAATAAACGCCCCACCATGGCCAGCTCCAATCGGTAAATTGGCGAGCTAAACTGTAATAAGGAGCCAATGTCGGCTTCTTCCTTGTATAGGTTTAATCCATACACGAAGGATGAAAAATGGCGCATGGCCTGAACCAGCTGCATGGCTTTATCATGCTTTTCAGGCTCGGCTTCGACGAGGCGAGCACCCCAGATCTTGATCTGTTCCAGTAGCCATTGATATTTATCACTATCACGCCCATGACAGACTACAACCACCTGTTTAGCTAAACTGCCAACATCTGGGCCAAACATGGGATGGAGTCCCACGACGGGACCGCTATGAGCCGCAAGCATCGCCTTAACGGGTTCAGTTTTAACTGAGGTCAAATCGGCTAAGATACAATCGCTTGGCAAGGATGATAGCTTATCTCTAATTAGTTCGCAGGTAATAGAGATAGGCACAGTGACGATGACCAGACCTGCGCCTTCGAATGTCTGCGCTGCGCTGGCCCAATCATCTTTATCCAATACTTTAACCTGATAACCTGACAAAGTGAGCATCTGGGAGAACAAGCCACCTAGCTTACCCTCACCACCCACGATCACAACATCACCGAGATCTTCATTTATTTGCTTAAAGCCGACATCTTTCTCATTGAGATAAGATTCACGCATCAGGCGACGTAAAATATCTTCAATCAGCTGGGGAGAGACGTTCATCTTCTGGGCTTCATCTCTTCGTTTGGCCAACATAGCAGCCTCTCGCTGAGGAGCATAGATAGGAAGTCCTGCGCCATGTTTAACCGCTCCGACCTGAGCTACAAGGTCGAGACGCTTTCTTAAAAGGTGGATCAATTGCTGATCCACACCATCGATCAGACCTCTGAGGTTCTCAAGATCCGATGTTGTTTTTTCATTCATCTATATTCTGTCCATCAAGAAAACGTAAAATCGATTGCTCACCGATTAGCTGTCAAAGCAGCTAACCAGTATATTCAGGCATTGACGACTTTTAGCATATCAAATCGAGACGGTAATACGTGAGTTAATAATGCTGAACCTTCACGTAAAATCTGCTCTGTGGTTGCCCAATCCATACAGGCATCGGTAACAGAAACCCCGTAAGCCAGCTCACTCATGGGCTTATCGCTGTTTTGGCGACCTTCATTGAGATGGCTCTCGAGCATAACACCTATGATAGATTGATTGCCCTGCAGGATCTGAGCAAATACATCTTCACAGACCCCCTGCTGTTTTCTATGATCTTTTAAGGAGTTGCCGTGGCTACAATCGACAATCAGACGAGCATTAAGCTTAGCTGCATGTAACTGACGCTCACATTCGGCAACGCTCTGGGCATCATAATTAGGTGTCTTACCGCCACGCAAGATCACGTGACCATCCGGGTTACCCGCCGTTTGCAGTAACGCCACCTGCCCCTTTTGGTTAATTCCCATAAACCTATGCCCACTCGCCGCAGACTCAAGCGCATTGATAGCAACACCAAGCTTGCCATCGGTGCCATTCTTAAAGCCCACCGGCATAGACAAACCCGAAGCCATCTCTCTATGAGTCTGGGACTCGGTCGTACGTGCGCCGATGGCAGACCAAGTGACTAACTCAGACATGTATTGTGGGCTGATAGGGTCTAATGCCTCGGTTGCAACCGGAAGACCTAGTTCCGCAAGCCAGATCATCAACTCTCGAGCCTGCCTAAGGCCTTTCTCCACATCGAATGACTCATCCATATCAGGATCGTTGATCATGCCTTTCCAGCCCACTGTGGTTCTGGGCTTCTCGAAATAGACTCGCATCAGGATGTAGAACTCATCACTTAATTCATCATGTAGCTTCTTGAGCCTGAGGGCATACTCTTTGGCTGACTCGATATCATGGATAGAACAAGGACCGGTCACAATCAAGACTCGGTTATCACGCTTATGTACGATATCGGCAACGGTCTTACGGGCATTAAGCACGTAATGATATGCAGCCTGAGACAGAGGAATTTCAAGCTTCAACTCCTCAGGAGTCACTAATACTTTCTCAGAGCTGATGTGAACGTTGTTAATCGTATCTTGCTGCATACTACCCACCTAAGGTCTATCCGTTATAAATCGATTCAGTTATTAATCAAGAGTGTCTTCAATGCTATTTGTAATGCATGCTACCGATACAACTCGTATCACCGTACTGCTACACCATTACACCTGTGAACTAACTATGCCTGCGGATTAAAATAAGATCAAGCAAGATCTGTAAACTAAAGAAAAAATCATGGAATTAAAAAATGAAGTTCTAAGCTGTAAGTTTGATATGCGATATCAGCCTGTAATACGTCTTTGTTTTTGGCTTATCCCGAGCCCCGAGCCCCGAACTTCGACACTTTCTCAGCCTTGCCTCGAAACTTACAGCTAAAAACTGGATTCCGGCCACAAGCATGCCGGAATGACCTGTGGTTTTTATGTGCTTTGGCCTTACAGCTTTCTCAGCCTAATCTCGAGCCTTACAGCTTAAAACTCGTAACTCGACACTTTCTCAGTTCTATCTCGAGACTTATAACTTTCTCAGCTCTATCTTTAACTCGCAACTCGCAACTCAGAACTTTCTTAGCCTTGTCTTGAGCTCGAAACTTTTCTTTCCCCCAAGATCACAAAAACCCGCCATAAGGCGGGTTATTGTGCGAACACTGCATCTTTTCTTACTGCGTACTACTAAATTACTTAGTAGTTAGCTTCTCACGGATACGTGCAGACTTACCTGAACGCTCACGTAAGTAGTAAAGCTTAGCACGACGAACACGGCCGCGACGCTTAACTTCGATGCTAGAGATGATTGGGCTGTGAATCTGGAACGCACGCTCAACACCTTCACCATTAGAGATCTTACGTACTGTGAATGCAGAGTGAACGCCACGGTTACGCTTAGCGATTACAACGCCTTCGAACGCCTGTAGACGCTCTTTACCGCCTTCTACAACACGTACTTTAACAACTACTGTGTCACCTGCACCAAACTCTGGTACATCTTGCTTCATTTGCTCTTCGTTGAGCATTTTAATGATGTTATTCATGAAATAAACTCCATACTAGAAATAACCGATCGTAACTATCCACTTGGGTTCGTTTATTCAACAAACTCATTTAGTAGCTTCGTTTGTTCGTCAGTCAGAGCTAGATTTTCTAATAAATCTGGTCGTCGTAACAAAGTTCTACCGAGACTTTGTTGCAGACGCCAGCGTCTAATATGTTCGTGGTTGCCACTTAACAAGACTGCCGGTACATCTAAACCATCCAAGCTTTCAGGGCGAGTATAGTGGGGACAATCCAATAATCCGTCAGAGAAGGAATCCTGCTCCGCCGAGGCCTTTTTTCCCAGAACACCGGGAACCAGCCGTGATACTGAATCAATCAAAGCCATCGCAGGAAGTTCACCGCCCGAAAGCACGTAATCTCCGATTGACCACTCTTCATCCACTTCAGTCTGAATAATGCGTTCATCAATACCTTCGTATCGACCACACACTAAAACCAAACTGTCCGATTTAGCTAACTCTTCGACGCCTTGCTGTGTCAGCTTGCGTCCCTGAGGAGAGAGATAAATCACCTTCGCACTGTCACCAATAGCAGCTTTCGCTGCATGGATAGCGTCGCGCAATGGTTGCACCATCATCAACATACCAGGGCCACCACCGTAAGGGCGATCATCCACTGTATTATGTCTATCATGGGTGAAATCACGAGGATTCCACGTTTGCAACTCCAGCAGGCCATTCTTAACGGCCCGACCCGTTACTCCAAAGTCTGTTACGGCGCGAAACATCTCAGGAAACAGGGTTACTACCCCTAACCGCATATGTTCTACCTCGACTTAAAAGTCCGGATCCCAATCCACTGTGATCTGTTTTTCCGGCAAGTTCACCTCTATGATGAACTGTTCGGTGACAAAGGGGATCATACGTTCCGCTTTGCCGAAGCCATCTTTCGCGTTGGCTTTAACTAAGAGCACGTCATTCGATCCTGTTTCCACGATCTCCTGCACCTTGCCCATGTTGTAACCTTTGGTATTAACCACTTCACAACCGATAAGATCTCGCCAGTAGAATTCATCTTCCGGCAAGGTCTCCATCTGCTGCTGAGTAACCGCAATCTCACAATTTGTGAGCATTTGCGCCTGGTCCCGAGTTTCTACACCTTCAAGAGAAGCGACAACTGCCTTACCCTGAAAGCGCCACTGCAGCACCTTAACCTCACGCCATTCACCTTGCTCTTTTATCAACCAAGGAGAATAGTCAAAAATACCTTCAACAGAATCGGTATAGGTAGTGATCTTCAACCAACCCTTAATGCCATGACTGGATCCTAATTTCCCCAGTACGACAGGTTCTTGTTTACTACTCATCAATCTATACCTTAACGCTATTAAGCAGCAGCTTTACGTGCGTCTTTGATCAACTTAGCTACACGTTCAGATGTAGTAGCACCAGTTGCAACCCAGTGCTCAACGCGAGCTAGGTCTAAACGTAGAGTTTCTTCCTGGCCACGAGCCATTGGGTTGAAGAAACCAACACGTTCGATGAAACGACCGTCACGAGCCTTACGGCTATCAGCAACTACGATATTGTAAAATGGACGCTTTTTTGCGCCGCCACGAGCTAAACGAATGGTAACCATGCGTCTTTTATCCTCTAATGATTTGCTTCTCATGAAGCAAAAATAAAAACTGGAACTCCGTGTTCGCGAAGAGTCCCAGATAGAAAGCCGGACGATTTTACCTTACCTGCCGACGAATGCAACCAAATATAGCAATTCTGATTAAATTCCACTCTCTTTAATCAAAATGCCTATTAATAATTTTTACATCACCACTTACTGAAAGCTGATGTAAATAAAAAACCCACAGACACAATATTAGCATCTGTGGGCTATTAAACTGATTAAACAGCGGGTCTTAACGACCCGGCATCTTCATTCCAGGTGGTAGCATACCACTCATACCACGCATCATCTTCTTCATGCCGCCTTTAGCTGACATCTTCTTCATCATCTTCTGCATCTGAGTAAACTGCTTAAGCAAACGGTTCACATCTTGGATCTGCGTACCTGAGCCCAAGGCGATTCTGCGCTTACGTGAACCTTTAATGATATCGGGACGCTTACGCTCACCCGGTGTCATAGAGCTGATGATGGCTTCCATCTGGTTAGTCATCTTACCGCTCTGCACCTGAGCTAGCGCCTCAGGGGGCAGCTGGCCGACGCCAGGCAGTTTTTCAATCATGCCCATCATGCCGCCCATGTTCTTCATCTGCTGCAGCTGCTCACGGAAATCTTCTAGATCGAAGCTACCGCCCTTCTTCACTTTAGCGGCGAGCTTCATCGCCTTGTCTTTATCGACGCCGCGCTCAACTTCTTCGATGAGTGACAGCACATCACCCATACCTAAGATACGTGAAGCGACACGATCTGGATGGAATGCCTCTAGGGCGTCTGTTTTCTCGCCGACACCTAAGAATTTAATTGGCTTGCCGGTAATATGACGAATAGACAGAGCCGCACCACCGCGGGCATCACCGTCGACTTTAGTCAGTACTACACCGGTTAAGGGTAGCGCTTCATTGAAGGCCTTAGCCGTGTTAGCCGCATCCTGACCCGTCATGGCATCGACAACAAACAGAGTCTCGACAGGATTGACCGCTGCATGCAGCGCCTTAATCTCATCCATCATGCTCTCATCGACATGCAGACGACCCGCTGTATCGACAATCACTACATCGATGAACTTAAGCTTGGCATGAGCCAGCGCCGCGTTAACGATATCGATAGGCTTCTGGCTGACGTCAGATGGGAAGAATTGCACATCGACCTCGGTAGCCAAGGTCTCCAGCTGTTTAATCGCTGCCGGACGGTATACGTCGGCGCTCACCACTAATACAGATTTCTTCTCTCGCTCGCGGAGGAACTTACCCAGTTTTGCAACACTGGTGGTTTTACCCGCACCTTGAAGACCCGCCATCATGATCACTGCTGGCGGCTGCGCCGAGAGGTCCAGGCCTTCGTTGGCCTCGCCCATGGCGTTTTCAAGTTCGCTCTGGACAATCTTAATGAATGCTTGCCCCGGACTCAGACTCTTAGAGACCTCTTGACCAACGGCGCGCTCTTTAACGCTGTTGACGAAGGCACGTACAACAGGCAAGGCTACATCGGCCTCAAGCAGTGCCATACGCACTTCTCGTAGAGTGTCCTTAACATTATCTTCTGTTAAGCGACCACGACCACTGATATTTTTCAGCGTGCGTGACAATCTGTCCGTTAGGTTCTCAAACATTATCGCGTTCTTACCATTTAGAATTCATATTAATGGGCAGTATTATAGCGACGCCCAGATAATATGCTACTGCTATGGTGCAAGATAACCAGCTCTTCCCCTATATAAAGCCGGGCTAAAGTGTAAAACTTAGGTCTAACGCTCAGAAAGCACTAATTTTTGTACCTTTATCTACTGCACAACCCACCTTAGCTCGTGTTACTCTAGGAGTAAGATTAAAAAGAAGGCTTTACTTGCTTCTCCCCCTTCGCATTGGTGGTGTGTTAAGCAGTCCATAGCAAACAAAACGATAGGTTAATTACTCAATGGTTTTATTTTCCGCTTCAGCCATGCTCTTTTACTCCATAGCCTTAGTGTTAGTGGCCAGCCGTCTGTTTCATGCCGATGGGCCTAATCGCCGTCTTGTCGCTAGCTTTGCCGCTATTGGCGTGGTACTTCATGCGGCAGCATTATCTCAGGCGATCCTGACAACTGATGGGCAAAACTTTAGCTTGACCAATGTCATCTCTATGGTGAACTGGATCATTGCCTTCAGCTTTACCGTCTTATTATTCAGACTCAAGATGATTGTCGTCGTGCCAGTTGTGTATGCCTGCTCCGTCATCTCAGTCGCACTACTCTGGTTGGTGCCACCGCAATACATCACCCATTTTGAGATCCATCCCGACATATTAGTCCATGTAGTGTTGTCATTGATGGCCTATAGCGCCCTGATGATCGCCGCCCTCTACGCCATACAATTGGCGATAATTCAACATAGATTAAAGAGTAAGAAACTGATGCTAAGCCCATCAATGCCACCTCTGATGACAGTTGAAAAACAACTTTATCATCTGGTGATTGTTGGCGTTATCTTATTGAGTCTCTCTCTCGCCACTGGCTTTATCTTCCTCGATGACATGTTCGAAGATGGCAAGGGCCACAAGGCAGTGCTGTCTATCATGGCCTGGTTTACCTATATCGCCATGCTTGCTCAACAGTATTGGGTAGGCTGTAGAATAAGAACCGCTGTGGTTTATACCCTCACGGGAGCCGTCATGTTGTCACTGGCCTACTTTGGCGCCAGAATAGTAAAAGAGATAATATTATCTTAATCATTTCAATGACTAACTCTCTATATGCGCTGCGATTCCCCCTGCGCATATAGACGGGCTAACTTGACACAAAACTCAAACCGATGTAATTACTATTCTTTGAATAAATTCTAAATACAGACATACCCGAAATTCAGATAAGCTAACAGGTATAGCGATAACTGAATTGCAGATGTCATAGCCAACTAATGGAGCTCCTTTTTGGACGCCATATCAACCAGCGCATTGCTCATCATTCTTGTCGTGTTACTCATCATCTCAGCCTATTTTTCGGGCTCAGAAACCGCCATGATGACCCTTAACCGCTATCGACTTAAGCACTTAGCCTCCAGCGGTCATAAGGGCGCTCAACGCGCAATGAAATTACTGGACCGGCCCGACAGACTCATTGGCCTTATCCTCATCGGCAATAACTTAGTCAACATCCTCGCCTCAGCTATAGCAACTATCATAGGTATGCGGCTGTTTGGCGATATGGGCGTGGCCATCTCAACTGGTGTACTCACCTTAGTGGTGCTGGTCTTCGCCGAGGTGACACCGAAAACAGTAGCCGCGTTACACCCGGAGCGCATCGCCTTCCCATCCAGCTTACTGCTCAAATGGTTGCTGGTTATCCTCTTACCCCTAGTGAAAGCGGTAAACTTATTCACTTCAGGCTTTCTGCACTTACTGGGAATACGTTCAGTTAAAACCTCAGATGCCCTAAGCAAAGAGGAACTAAGAACCGTAGTTCACGAGGCGGGCGCACTCATCCCCAGGCGTCACCAGGAGATGTTACTTTCGATAATGGACCTTGAGAAAGTGACCGTAGAAGACATTATGATCCCCCGCTCAGAGCTGTTCGCCATCAATATCAATGATGACTTCAAGAGCATCACTAAGCAGATGATCCAGAGCCCCCACACTCGGGTCCTATTGTTTAGAGACAATATCGACGATGCCGTCGGCTTCGTGCACCTGCGCGATGCGCTACGTCTACAGTCCAAGAATCAGTTCAGCAAATCTTCCTTACTACGAGCAGTGAAAGAACTTTACTTCATCCCAGAGGGAACCCCTCTCAATGTGCAACTGGGTAACTTCCAGCAGAACAAGGAGCGTATCGGCCTGGTGGTAGATGAATACGGTGATATTCAGGGGTTAGTCACCCTCGAAGACATACTCGAAGAGATAGTGGGCGATTTTACCACCTCATCGGAACCCACCCCGAGTGAAGAGATTAACCAGCAACAAGATGGTAGCTTCCTTATCGAAGCCTGCATCAATATTCGGGAACTCAATAAAGAGATGAAATGGGACTTTCCCACCAATGGACCTAAGACCCTCAACGGTCTTATCATCGAATATCTGGAAGACATTCCCACCCCCAATACCAGCATGCGTATTTCAGGCTACCCCATCGAAGTCATCGACGTGGCCGAAAACATGATTAAAACCGTACGTATCATGCCCCAGCACTATGAACTTCCAAAGAAGGCATCAAGTTAGTAATACTGCTGTACTGACTGTGCTGGTTTAAATAGTGTAGATGTAAAGACACTGATATAAAAAGTACTCACAAAAAAGGCGCATAATGCGCCTTTAACAGATTAATCCGAATTCGCTTAGGATCTCGCCTCGCGGCGCAGTGTCTCCAGAGCGCGACGCTTTGCTACCGCCAAGGGGGTTATCTGCTTATCTAACTCTTTCTCCAGTCCTAACATAAAATACAATTCTGCCATCAGGAAAAATGGCCCAATCAAGAGCTGGTTAAGATCGTCGACAAACGCAGGTTTAGCCTTCTCATATTTATGACCGATAAGCTGGAACACCCAACCCACAACAAACACGGCTATAGCTATCCAAACCGCGCCTTGCACTTCGGCAACCAAGTGAGAGGTATAGAGCACAGGCAGAATAAACAGAGCTAAGCCAATCGCCAAACGAGCGTGCAGTTTGAAATAATAGATAAGCACACCAATAGCGAAAGCCGACGCCACATTGATGCTGATAGCAGGATCATCCCAGGCGAAAAAATTAACCGGGATAAGGTTTAGCAGTAAAAATATAGACCAGATGATCAAAGGAACCCCAACGAAGTGAGTCCTGATATTCTTAGGATTCAGGTGAACACTTTTATAAGTCGATAACTGCTCTTCGGCGGATTTCATCTGCTCTTCTCCCAAGATAATCTTATTTAATTATAGTGATTAAACTTTTCGCTTAGTCTAACGAGGTTCTAGGACCTAGTACCTCGTCAACCCTATGTGTACGTTCGTCTCATTTAACCAAATCTTAACCTAAAGGATTTTGCCCTGTTTTAATAGAGTAAAAGATCAAAAACTTGCTGACTTGTCGAATAACAAGTTTCTGAAATATCTTTGAGTAGGGCTCATTGGACCTAATTGTTATTTGATTAGTTTGCTAAATACCATAGCTTCGCTGGTATTTATTGCTTGCAGCAGGTGCTGTATAGGATATACGAATGTCGTGATCACATGGATGTGAAAGAACGGCCTCATATGCAGATACTTCAGTGGGACGCTGGCTCTTAATTTCATAAGAAGTGTCCCTATACGCTCTGCGGTTTCATCCCTGAAACCGAAGCCCACAGCCGCATCTACATCGGGTTATTAGTTTCTTCGATTGAAGGTATAGAGAAAATGTAACTCATTTAGAATCAAAACGGTTTACTTGTCTGAGAGCAGGTTTTAAATATCTTTTTGATTGGTTCATTGGGCAGGTCTTGTACTTGGCATATTCTGATTACCGATATTGCATTGTTATCTACCGCCTGTCCGGCGATAATTGTGCGCTCTTTTTTTGAGAAGGTTCTGTGACACGGTGAATATGGCGTAGCCATGTGCCTATGAACGAGAAGCATGGAAGCTGAACTGGCCTTTAGATAGGATATCATTCAAGCACAGTCCATATAGCCTCAGCCAAAACATCTGACCTACGCGGACGTAGGGAATGCCGAAAAATGTATGGAACATTTTTGGCCATGTCACGGAAGGTCACAGCCGCGTTCACACCTGAATATTTATTTCTTCCAATTAGAGTTTTCTGGTTGTAACTCATTTTTAGACAGAAGCAAATTAAAGCATTGGGTCTAATTAAGCTGACATTGATTAGAAAAAGTATCTTAGTTTATTCGAAGACTCTAATTCGCTGCGACCCCTTTATCTGCCTTTATCTGACATTGGCCGCCATCACTGTCAATATTTATGAACATAAGTTCGGCAACTGTTTTAGGCCTCAGCTATCAGTTTTCGGCCAGGTCTATATTGCATTAGACCTGGCCTTGCTAGTATTTCGGCAGCTGACAATTAAAAACACCCAGGGAAATATCAATGGCACCAATTGTTTGTACTAGTGCGCTCGAAGCCGTCTCTCTGATCCAGAGTGGCGAAAACCTCTGGACCCATTCCATGGGAGCCACCCCCAGGCTGCTACTGAATGCCCTGGCGGAACATGCCTTGAGTCGACAAGATCTGACTCTGCTGCAACTCCACACCGAGGGCGCCGAGTCACTGAGTAATGACAATCTCAAAGGGCACCTGCGCCATCGCTGCTTCTTCGGCGGCTTGCCGACACGGCGACTGCTGCAACAGGGAGACGCAGATTATGTGCCTATCTTCCTCTCCGAAGTGCCAAAATTGTTCCGTTCGGGGGAACAGAAGATCGATACCGCAATCATTCAGGTCTCACCGCCGGACAAACATGGCATATGCTCGCTGGGGATCTCGGTGGAAGCCACACTGGCGGCCTGTCAGGTGGCGGGCAAGATCATCGCCCATATCAACCCGCAGATGCCCCGTACCCACGGAGACGGTTTCATTCACTACAGTAAATTTTCCGCCGTCTATGAAGAAAGTTCAGCACTGCCACAACATCCGCTAGCCGCCAGCGATGCAGTCAGCTTGGCGATAGGTAATAACGTAGCCGAGCTGGTCAGAGACGGTGATTGTCTGCAGATGGGCATAGGCGCCATTCCCGATGCTGTGCTCAGCTGTTTGGGGGGCCATAAAGACCTAGGGATCCATACCGAGCTCTTCTCCGACGGGGTGCTCAATCTGGTTGAGCTTGGTGCCGTTAACAACAGCAAGAAGAAGGTCTATCCAGGCAAGACAGTGACCGGCTTTGCCCTGGGCAGTCAACGCCTGTATGACTATGTCGATGATAATCCCTCGGTAATATTCATGGATATCGAGCAGGTTAATGACACCGCCATCATTCGCAAGAACCCCAATGTCATGGCGATCAACTCGGCGCTGCAGATCGATATCTCGGGCCAGATTTGTGCCGACTCCCTGGGCACGAAGATCTACTCCGGCGTCGGTGGTCAGATGGACTTTATCCGTGGTGCCGGCCTGTCCGAAGGTGGCCGCTCTGTGATTGCCCTGCCGAGCACCGCATCGGGGGGCAAGGTGTCGAGGATTGCCACCGTACTCTCACCCGGCGCTGGGGTGGTAACCACCCGGGCCCATGTCCACTATATCGTCACCGAATACGGCTGTGTAAACCTGCGGGGGCGTTCACTCATAGAGCGGGCTAGGGCCCTTATCGATATTGCCCATCCTGACTTCAGGGAGCAGCTGTGTCGAGAGACCTTCGACATGTGGGGACTCAGTGTCTAGTGGCCATCTATACATACGAAGTCAAAAATAAAGACAACCTATTATTAATCAATCACTTGCCATGACCCAAGGATGTTATTGGTTAACTATATCTAGGTTTATTTCTCTGCTAGTAATATAAAGGAAATCATCTGTAACAATGAGTTGGTGAAATAGGCTAGGCTGCCTTTACACTGGTTTTTTCCAGAACTGGGCATCGCCATTTTTTATGTTTAATTGATAAGGTTCGAAGCCATACTTTCTGTAGAAAGTAAGTGCAGTTTTATTGCCTTCTTGGACTTTCAAACTAACTTTTCAAGTTTATAAACTGTCACATCTATTGGCCACAGCTCCCTCATCGGCCTGCTGTTTTAGCCAGTTAAGAAAGGCTTGGACTCTCGGGTTTGGCTCTATATCGGCACTATAAACAGCATGATACTGGTAGCTGGCGGGAGTACTTAATGAGGCAAAAGGCGCGATAAGTTCACCGCTTCGTAGACGTTTATCCACCAAGCGTTTACGGCCTATAGCGAGTCCCGCATTATTCATGGCAGCAATAACGGCCAAATCAGAGCGATCGAAGCTTAAGCTGCGACTATTATCTATGCCCATTATTTGATGGTACTTCGCCCACTCTAACCACTCGGCATTAAAGGCCGCTTGTGGCCAAGCTTTGCAATCATGCAGCAAGGTACATTGACTCAAGTTGTGTGGCTTACCGATAAGATCGAATCGCTCGGCATAGTCTAGACTGCATACGGGCGTCACTTCTTCAGACATTAACTTTATACTAGCGAGGCCCGGAAAAGGCCCGCTGGCATAATAGAGGGCCACATCGATAAATTGGGTGCGAAAGTTAACATCTTCGTTACCCGTAAGAATATCGAGCTGAATAGCTGGATAAGCTTGATGAAAATCATGGATCCGCGGCACCAGCCAACACTGAGTAATTGAGGGACGGGCATAAATAGTGAGCCTGCCCGATAATTCATTGGTTCGAATCTCATTAAGCTCTTCATCTAGCTGAGAAAATAATAATGTACAACTGCGAAACAGCCGTGCTCCTTCTTCGGTCAATTTAAGTTGCTTATGTAAACGATGAAACAGCTTAAAGCCAAGCTCTTGCTCCAGCTTGCCAATTCTATGGCTGACCGCACTGGGTGTCAGATACAATACCTGAGCTGTCTGAGTAAAAGACAGGTTCTGCGCCGCATTAACGAAGGTATTAAGATTCGCCAATTGACTCGCGCCCAGTTGTGCGTGCCGGCCTTGATTCATAAGCTATGTGTCCCAATGAAATTACCCAATGCAGTTTACGATACTAGTCTGATTTTTGCATTTGAAAATGAACCAATACCATGCCGTACTTATACCTAATGCAATTGATATAAGTACGACATAAACCCGTTTAGATTTATCCTGCGCTGCATACGCAAGAGCGATTAACTCAGGACAGGCCTACAAGCTCAGCACGCTCGAGATACTTATTCATTTCATCCGTTGGCACCATGCCGCCTCCCGTCGCCCACACCAAGTGAGTCGCGTTGGCCAGCTTACTTTTAAGCTGCATCCTATCGAGGTAAGCATCATTGGCAAGCACATGAACTATGCCAGGTACCCCAGCAAGGGCGGATGGCTCAAGCTTAAGCTGCTCAGTTTTGTACATCATCCCCAATAACTTATACATCTCATCATCTTTAATGGTGATATAACCATCGAGCAGTCGCTCCATCGCTCTACCAACAAATCCTGATGCACGTCCAACTGCTAAACCGTCGGCCGCAGTAATATTATCTATGCCTAAGTCTTGAACCGAAATTTTATCATGTAAACCAGTATGCACACCTAACAACATACAAGGTGACTGAGTCGGCTCGGCGAAGATACAGTGAACATGATCACCAAAGGTTTGCTTAAGGCCAAATGCCACGCCGCCAGGGCCGCCACCAACACCACATGGAAGATACACAAATAGCGGATGCTCAGCATCAACCAATATCCCCTGATCGATAAACTGTTGTTTCAGGCGCTCACCGGCAACGGCGTAACCTAAGAACAAGGACGTAGAGTTTTCATCATCGACAAAGTGGCAGAAGGGATCTTTGAGTGCTTCTTCACGACCACGTTCAACGGCAATGCTATAGTCAAATTCATACTCGACCACATTAACACCATGACTACGCAATTTATCCTTTTTCCACTGTCGAGCGTCAGATGACATATGCACGCTCACCTTAAAGCCTAGCGTTGCACTCATGATACCGATAGATAAACCTAAGTTACCTGTAGAGCCCACGGCTATTTTATATTTTCCAAAGAAGGCTCTAAATTCATCCGAGTCTAACTTGCTGTAATCATCATCAAAACTGAGTAGGCCTGCTGCTAGCGCCAACTTCTCGGCGTGCTGTAGCACCTCATGAATACCACCTCTAGCCTTAATTGAACCAGAAATAGGCAGTAACGCATCAAGCTTGATCATCATTTGACCCGGCAGTTCACACTCATAGCGCTCAGCTAATGCCGATTGCATGGCGGGAATGGCCTGTAGCGGTGACTCTATGATGCCATTCGTCGCACGAGTATCAGGGAAAGTGCGACAAAAGAAAGGTGCAAACCTTTGTAAACGTTCGCTTGCATCTTGCACATCTTTATCGGTCAAACCAACATAAGGGAGTGCCGTGGCATAATCGGTAATATTAGGGTTAAACCAGCTCAGGGGCTTAAGGTTAATTAAGTTCTGCAGTAATGGAAACTCGTTTACCAGCTGTTCTACTTGTTGCTTATTCATAATCTACTCTTTATACAACTTGAGATAATAATAGGATCCCGCCTAGGGAGACAAATGATGCCAATACGGTAGCGGCGGTGAAATACTTGAAAGTGTCTTGAATCGAAGCGCCCAGATACTGCTTAACCAGCCAGAATAAGGAGTCATTCACATGGGTCCAACCAATAGCACCCGCACCGATGGCCAATACGATAATTTCTGGTTTTACATCTGGATATATCCCCAAAAGTGGCAGTACGATACCCGCGGCGCTCAACATGGCAACCGTGGCAGAGCCAATAGCCAAGTGCATAATGGCAGCGACGAGCCAAGCTAAGATAATGGGATTTATCTGCACGCTGCTGTCCCAAACGGTTCAGCATGGTCTTGCCAATGCGCTCAGCACCACCTGACACTTCGAGCATCTTGCCTAGAATAGTACCAAAACCTATGATCAGGGCCAGGAAGCCAAGTGTACCGGCCACGCCCTTTTCGATAGAGCTCATGATCTCCCCAAGCGGCATCCCCATAGTCACACCGACGAAAATACTGGATATGATAAGAGCAATAAACGGATGTAATTTAAGTTTGACGATACAGAATATAATGATGCCGATCGATAAAGCCAGAATCGACAACAGTGCGACGTTAGTCATTTCCGAGTACCTCGAATTGTATAAATTTAAATTGATTAAAGCTAACGGTGATAGCCTAAGTGCCGTGCTCTCTTTGTAGATGGCAAGTATGCGATAGCTTAAAAAAATAGACAAAGTATGAATATTTTTGCATTGGTTGAACCTGATTCACCCTAAACATCGATAAGGTTCACAACAATTAGGCTTGTTTCAAAGTAAAAAATAAAAACCCATTAACAATGGCTGTTTTTAATAGAATAAAAGGTCAAATGACAGGTTTTGTGGATTTACTTAGTATGTTGAGTTTCTTATAAAGGTTAATACTTGCTGGATAACAAAATCGAATGAGTTTGTCAGGGAACAAATCTAAAGTATCTTTTGAATCCATTGGGTTTAGTCGGTATTTGAATGGCTTCTTGATACCAAAGCCCCATTGTTACCAATTGCCTTCGGCAGGTGCCATGGAAGGACGCATCAATGTCGTGACCTCATAGATGTGAATGAACGACCTTAAATGCAAACACTTCTGCGACACGCTGTGACTTTTTTATAAATAGATCGGTCCCTATAGGCTCTGCGGTTTCAAACAACTTCCATGCTTCTCGTTCATGGGTTATGGCGTTGCCATATTCACCCTATCTCTAGCTCAAAGAGCTTCATAGCGTGAGACTGGCTTTTTCCAGAACTGCGGCTTATCATCAATATAACAAATGACACTGAAGGTATAAGGTATTTTTTAAAGCTCAGATGCTAATTTTCAACAACAAACTGCGATATCGGTTCATTGCCTCCCATAGGATCTTTCGCGTACTCATCCATTAAGAACAAAAAATCGCTTACGTGCATTTCATTTGTATAATCAATTACTACCCTTTTAATATTCACATTCTTCTCCGATATATGGCTGGCACTGTACCTTTTTAGTTTCCAGACCTTAACACGATGCATGGATTCACAAATACAGTGATACCAAACCCCGCTGCACCAGCCGCATTTACAATGCGGTAAATGGTTCCAGAACAGATATCCCTTCTCATTAAATATACAAGTAGTACCTAACAAGTTTTGGCTGAAAACAGCTTACCAAAGAAGACAATGCATGATTCTAAATAAAAAATGGCATCTTACTCAATGTAAGATGCCATTTATCTATCAGGTGAAACTAGAGAGTGAGCCTAACTATAGTGTTTGCCAACTCTCTACCAAAATTGGCTGTAACTCATCCTTGGTCGCTTGTGTAACAACACTACCAGCATTACTTGGAACATCGAAACTTGCCATGGCTGAAACAAGTTGTTCCAACTGGTTATTCAATAACACAGAATTGCCAACCTGAATTTGATCAACTTGATAATTAGCGCCGTTATACCAATTATTAACCTCTACCTGATCATCAGTTCCAATGATATTAATCTGCAGATTATTACCATCACGACTAAACCAGAGATCTTCGATTGATACATCATCGAAGCGTGCAACATCAATACTGGATGAACTTGAATCATAATTGTTTATGATATCTTGCCCGCTACCAGAATCAAACTGATAAGTATCACTGCCGCCACCTGCATTTAAAATGTCATTACCTGCTCCGCCTTCAATAACATCGGCAATGCTTGTTCCAGTAATAACATCATCGCTAGCGGTGCCTAACATCAAGGCACCTGCCGCCATGATATCTGCTTCACTCAAGTTGCTTGCACCACTAGTGTCGCCCGCAAACTCTATCGCTTCAATATGCGATGACGCAGAAATGTAGCCATACTTAACCACTATCTGACCATTGTTTGCCGCATTGTTCGGGTCTGTTATCGTGATAACCAAGTCACCCGCCGCATTATGGGTTAACTGCACCATGTCACGGCTAATATCAGCACCAAAGATGATTTTGTCCGGACCTTTATAGGAACTCGATGAAGAGATGTCACCCACGTCGGTTATCTGGTCATGACCATCGCCTAAGTCATAATGGTAAGTGTCCTGACTGTAAGAGCCACTGATGATGTCATCGCCCAGGCCACCGCGGAAGCTGTTGCTATAACTGCGAGCGTATGATGACGCTGAACTCAACTTTAAGGTGTCATCACCTTCGCCGCCATCAAGCAAGTTATTGCTCGTGTAGTGGCCTGATAACGTATCGTTACCCGCTTCACCATAGAGTTCATTACCACCTGAACCACCATTGACCGTGTCATTTCCGCCACCCG
>NZ_VOQB01000026.1:0-46731 GCF_009377275.1 Shewanella sp. YLB-07
TAGTTAGTGTGTGTGTTACTTCATAAGCACAAAAGAATACGAACTTGATTTAAGTTGGTCATAAAATGCTCCTGCATTTATGACATACAGTACATCCGTGTACTAAACCCAATTATTTATAGCTTTCTAATTTTTATTATTTTAGTTAATTACGCAGGTAATTGTTAGGCTGACAAAGCCGTGACGAGTGAAGCGCGGAGTGTACTCCAGTACATGAGCACTAGAGCGAGGAAACAATACCGTCAGACGGATAATTAACCAGTAAGAATTAGTCTGGAAACCATAGCATTGTGGCCCCACCTGAATCCATCTCGAACTCAGAAGTGAAACGCAATCGCGCCGATGGTAGTGTGGGGTCTCCCCATGTGAGAGTAGGTCATTTCCAGGCGCCTATTTAGCTTTATTGATTAAAGCGAGTCTCCTAGCCCTGACAAGCTAGCGACGATAAAAGAATTTAGCAGAATGCTTCGGCAATTTGCTAAAGGAGCGGTAGTTCAGTTGGTTAGAATACCGGCCTGTCACGCCGGGGGTCGCGGGTTCGAGTCCCGTCCGCTCCGCCAACATTACGATAAGCCCTAACAGCAATGTTAGGGCTTTTTCGTGTTCACTTTTTGAGTGGAAACGACGAAAAATATTCAGCATTCTGCAAAAGCACTTTGTTAAAGGAGCGGTCACTCCCGACCATCCATTCCTATTGTTCGCAAGCTGATGGTATTATTTGAGTGAATTTATGTTCATAAATCGCGCTGTAATGTCGAGCCAATTCTTTCTGCTAGCTAAATACGCTACAATGCCGCTTTAATGCTCTCTAGAAGTTTCTATCTATGCCTGCAGTACCTTATTCATTAAAATCCTACAATACCTTTCAGATTGACCATAGCTGCGCAGAGTTGATCCATGCGAAATCTAAAGCTGAACTGATTTCTACTTGCCTGGAACTCTATCGAAGTGAGCAAGATTTTTTGATTCTTGGTGGGGGGAGTAATGTTGTACTGACTGATGACTACCTAGGTACTGTTGTTCGTGTGGAGACTAAGGGCATAGAGTTTTCCGAGGATGATGAATATCATTACCTCAGCGTGGCAGCTGGCGAAAATTGGCACGAGTTAGTCGAGACCACGCTTTCAAGATCTATATCAGGCCTCGAGAATTTAGCCTTGATACCCGGGACTGTTGGGGCGGCGCCAATTCAGAATATTGGTGCTTATGGTGTCGAGTTGATGCAGGTATGTGATTGGGTAGAGTATCTTGATCTCAGAACAGGTGAATTGAAACGCTTAGCAACCGATGAGTGTCATTTTAGATATAGAGATTCAATTTTTAAGGGGGAGCTTCTCACCTGTGCTGTGATTACAGCGGTTGGATTCAAGCTGCGTAAGGATTGGGAGCCGGTGATATCTTACGGTCCACTGAGGACGTTTGAGAAAGGACGTGTGACCGCTAAACAGATATTCGATTGTATCTGTAATATGAGAAATACTAAGCTTCCTAACCCCTGTGTACTGGGTAATGCTGGGAGTTTCTTTAAGAATCCATTAGTTTCAAGTGTTGTATTCGATTCCTTAGTTGAAAATCATCCGGGTATAGTAGGTTTCGCTGTAGATGAAAATTCAGTTAAATTGGCAGCTGGATGGTTAATAGACAGGGCTGGGTTAAAGGGTCTTAAGGTCGGAGGTGCGGCAGTGCATGAGCAGCAGGCTCTGGTTTTGGTTAATATGGGCCATGCAACAGGTACAGATGTCACTCGGTTGGCTAAGAAAGTCATTAGCGCGATAGTAGAGCGATATGGCATTAAATTAGCAGCAGAGCCTAGAATTATTGGTGCGAACGGTGAAAAGGAATTAGCAGATGATTGAACAGTGGGGACGTAAGAGAGAGATATTAACGGCATTAGCTGGTGCACAGTTTGTTTCCGGTGAAGAGCTAGCTAAACAAGCTGGTATATCGAGAACTGCGATTAGTAAACATATAGATTCGCTTGAAGACTATGGTGTCGAGATATTCAGTGTTAAGGGCAAGGGTTATAAGTTAGCTAATCCAGTTTCTTTGATCGATGAAGATCAATTGACCCGCTCACTTAATCACAGGTGCTTCTATTTTGATGAACTAGCGAGCACTAACGCCTTTCTGTTGAAACATGTTCACGAATTAACATCAGGTGATATCTGCATCGCAGAGTATCAGTCAGCAGGCCGAGGGCGCCGTGGCCGTAGTTGGGTTTCACCCTATGGATGTCATCTGTATTGCTCCATGTATTGGAAGTTGGAACAGGGAATGTCTCAGGCCTCGGGGCTCAGCCTGGTAGTTGCTTGCTCATTAGTTAAGGTACTGCAAAATTTTGGTATCGAAGACTTAGGGGTAAAATGGCCAAACGACATCTATTTGAATAACAAGAAGTTAGCTGGCGTTTTGATTGAGATGAGCGGACAGGCCGACAGCGAATGTCATCTGGTTGTGGGGATAGGAATCAATATTTCCATGTCTCAGTCTCAGGGAGATAAAATCGATCAAGCCTGGAGTGACCTTTCTGCCAATCCTTCTTGTCCGAGTAAAACTGAATTGGCAATAGCGCTACAAAAACAGTTACACCAAGACTTTTCTACTTTTGAACAGCTAGGGTTAACAGCCTTCTTAGCGCGCTGGCAGGAGGTCGATGTGTTCTTCGGTAAGCAAGTAAGACTCTTGATGGGTGATAACCAGATACTGGGTATCTGTAAAGGAGTAGATGAATCCGGTGCCATTCTACTTGAAACCGATGAAGGCATTAAAGCGTTTGTGGGTGGCGAAATTAGCCTTCGAAGCGCGACCTAGTGTTGCTAAATCGGCTATTTTCGTAGTAAGACCTGACTCATCAGGTGATCATTGCCTTTCTGCAAAATAAGGTGGGCACGATCTCTGGTGGGTTCAATATTCAATTTTAGATTTGGACCGTTGATGCTATCCCAGATGTTGGAGGCTATGCTAGTCGCTTCATCGTCGTCCAGTTTTGAATAGTGGTGGAAGTAAGATTTTTCATCGCTAAAGGCGCCTCCTCTAAATTGGAGAAACCTATCTACATACCACTTCTTCAGTAATGCTTCCTCAGCATCGACATAAATTGAGAAATCGACAAAGTCGGAAACGAAGGGTTGTTGTATGCCAACTGCGGCATCTTGACCCGTTTGTAGTACATTTAGCCCTTCGATAATCAGTATGTCTGGTTGTTCTATTATTTGCTGCTTGTCTATGATGCGATCATAGCTGAGGTGAGAATAGATTGGTGCCCGGACGTAGGGCTCTCCGGCTTTGATTTGAGAAATAAACTTCACCAGCATCTTCATATCATAGCTTTCTGGAAAGCCTTTGCGCTGAAGAAGGCCTCGACGTTTTAGCTCCGCCAGTGGATAAAGAAAACCATCGGTAGTGACGAGGTCGACTCTGGGGTGTTCAGGCCATTGGCTCAATAGCGCCTGGAGAATTCGAGCCGTAGTGCTCTTTCCTACGGCGACGCTACCGGCAATACTGATGATATAGGGGCGCTTAGGAGGTATCCTGCCTAAGAACTTGTTGAGAACCAGGCCACGTTTTTGCTTGGCGCCGACAATCAGGTTAAGTAGCCGACTCAAAGGAAGATAGATATCGGTGACTTCGGTCAGAGAGAGCCTCTCGTTTATGCCGCGTAGCTTCTTGAGTTCAGATTCGATTAGGGTCAAGGGGACCGATTCACGTAATTCGGCCCACTGAGATCTTTGGAATGCAAGATACAGTGCATTATGAATTGGATTTTCTGTTGGCATTGCTTATCTCCCTTTGAGGGAGGAACAGTACACTAACAGTTTAAGATGAACAATATGAAAGCCAGCTAAGATGCTCGCTGTTTGACCATTGACTAAAAGGATGTCCAAAAAAACATCTAAAGGCTGTTTTTATGGACGAAAAAACAACATTCGGCATTTTTTTTAGGTTTTTTTACAAATAGCTATTGCACTTGTGCTCACATTTCCATAATATCCGCTACCGAAATGACACGCCGGCATAGCTCAGTTGGTAGAGCAACTGACTTGTAATCAGTAGGTCCCGAGTTCGACTCTTGGTGCCGGCACCATTTCTCTGGAGGGGTTCCCGAGTGGCCAAAGGGATCAGACTGTAAATCTGACGGCTCAGCCTTCGAAGGTTCGAATCCTTCTCCCTCCACCATTTTCTAGGTAGTTAGGTAACCTGAAGTAGGTTGCGCGGATGTCGTATAATGGTATTACTCCAGCCTTCCAAGCTGATAACGCGGGTTCGATTCCCGCCATCCGCTCCAATTTTCGCTGATGTGCTCACCCTTAAGAGCACGCCCTGATAAAGGGTGAGGTTTTAAGTCACTGCCATCAGCGCCAGCCTTCTTCAAATATCCTATTCTAAATCTAATTGATTCGATGACATTTATGCATCGGATTTTTTGTTGTATGTCGGTTTCATCACCAAGATATCTGATTGGGGCAATACCATGGCTAAAGAAAAATTTGAACGCGTTAAACCCCACGTAAACGTGGGCACCATCGGTCACGTTGACCATGGTAAGACTACTCTAACTGCTGCTATCTCTGCTGTTTTGGCAAAGACTTACGGTGGTGATGTTAAAGATTTCTCACAGATCGATAACGCTCCTGAAGAGCGTGAGCGCGGTATTACAATTAATACCTCTCACATCGAATATGACACTCCAGCACGTCACTACGCACACGTAGATTGTCCTGGTCACGCCGATTATGTTAAAAACATGATCACTGGTGCTGCTCAAATGGACGGCGCGATTCTAGTAGTTGCTTCTACAGATGGCCCAATGCCACAGACTCGTGAGCACATCCTGCTTTCTCGTCAGGTTGGCGTCCCTTTCATCATCGTATTCATGAACAAATGTGACATGGTTGATGACGAAGAGCTACTTGAGCTAGTAGAAATGGAAGTTCGTGAACTTCTTTCTGAATATGACTTCCCAGGTGATGACCTTCCAGTTATCCAAGGTTCAGCACTTAAAGCCCTTGAAGGCGAAGCTGAATGGGAAGCTAAGATCCTTGAGCTTGCAGAAGCTTTGGATACTTATATCCCAGAGCCAGAGCGTGCTATCGATGGTGCATTCATTCTTCCAATCGAAGATGTATTCTCAATCTCAGGCCGTGGTACAGTTGTAACTGGTCGTGTAGAGCGCGGTATCATCAAGGTTGGTGAAGAAGTTGAAATCGTTGGTATCAAAGATACTACTCGTTCAACTTGTACTGGTGTTGAAATGTTCCGTAAGCTGCTTGACGAAGGTCGTGCAGGCGAGAACTGTGGTGTTCTTCTACGTGGTATTAAGCGTGAAGACGTTGAACGTGGTCAGGTTCTTGCTGCTCCTGGTTCAATTACTCCACACACAACTTTTGAATCAGAAATCTATGTTCTGTCAAAAGAAGAAGGCGGACGTCACACTCCATTCTTCAAAGGCTATCGTCCACAGTTCTACTTCCGTACAACAGACGTAACCGGTACTATCGAGCTTCCAGAAGGCGTAGAGATGGTAATGCCTGGTGATAACGTTCAGATGGTAGTAACACTAATCTGCCCAATCGCGATGGATGAAGGTTTACGCTTCGCTATCCGTGAAGGTGGCCGTACTGTTGGTGCTGGTGTTGTAGCTAAGATCCTTGCTTAATCGCATAGACTCTTAACTGAACATCAAAAAAAGGAAGCTTCGGCTTCCTTTTTTGTTATTTTTAATTTTACTCGGTTCAAGCTTGCTTGTATTCTTGATTACTCGTCAGAATAAGAATACAATCTATGGCCGATTTTTGACCCTTTGGGCTTACCATTAAGCACATCGAGAGTAAGCTCGGAATTAAGTGGTTAGATAGTATTTTATTAAAATGCGATCAACCTGATACCACCTTAGGTCGTAGTGAGTAACGGAATTAATCGATGACAACAAATACAGAAAGCCAGGGTAATTCTCTGGATATCGTAAAGTGGGCTCTAGTCGCTATTTTGTTGGCAACAGCTATTATCGGCAATCAGCTGTATAGTGAAGCCAGTGTATTAGTACGTGCAATTAGTGTTGTTGCAGCTTTTGCTGTAGCGGGATTTATTGCATTGCAAACAGAGAAAGGCAAGCAAGCGCTAGTCTTTGCTCGTGAAGCACAAATTGAAGTACGTAAGGTAGTTTGGCCTACGCGTCAAGAAGCGCTAAATACAACATTTATTGTATTAGCCGCGACCGGTGTTCTTGCGTTGATCCTTTGGGGTATGGACGCAGTATTGCTGAGAATTGTCAATTTTATTACAGGCGTATAGGCACTTCGAATGACTGAAGCAACTGAAGCTAAAAAAAGATGGTATGTGGTCCAGGCCTTTTCTGGTTATGAAGGGCGTGTACTTAAGACTCTGAATGAATATATTCAGATGCACAAGATGGAACACTACTTTGGTGAGATTCTCGTCCCAACTGAAGAAGTTGTCGAGATGAGAGCCGGTCAGCGTCGTAAGAGCGAGCGCAAGTTCTTCCCTGGATATGTACTAGTCCAGATGGAAATGAACGATGAGAGCTGGCACTTGGTGAAGAGCATCCCTCGTGTGATGGGTTTCATCGGCGGCACTTCGGATCGTCCTGCTCCTATTTCTGATGTTGAAGCTGATAGAATTCTACAGCGTCTACAGGAAACTACCGAGTCTCCAACACATCGCGTGATGTTTGAACCTGGTGAAGTGGTTCGCGTTACCGATGGTCCGTTTGCTGACTTTAACGGTACTGTTGAAGAAGTCGATTATGAGAAGAACCGCGTCAAGGTTTCTGTGATGATCTTCGGCCGTTCAACACCAGTCGAGCTAGACTTTAGTCAGATCGAAAAGAGCTGATTAAATTAAACACAAATTTTATTTGGAATGGGTGCGGATTTGTTATAAAATCCGCACCCATTGTTTTTCGGGGAGCTTGCTGACATCTTGTCAGTGGCGTTTGAACCCAAACTGAGGAAATACTCATGGCTAAGAAAGTTGATGGTTACATCAAACTACAAGTCGCAGCTGGTGCTGCAAATCCGTCGCCACCAGTCGGGCCTGCTCTAGGTCAGAAAGGTGTTAACATCATGGAATTCTGTAAAGCATTCAATGCTCGTACTGAAAAGTTCGAGAAAGGCATGCCAATTCCTGTTGTTATCACGGTTTATACTGACCGTTCGTTCACTTTTGAAACTAAGACACCACCTGCATCTTTCCTACTGCTTAAGGCAGCAGGTTTGAAGTCTGGTTCTGGTCGTCCTAACACTGAAAAAGTGGGAACTATCAAGCGTAGCGCTGTCCAGGAAATTGCTGAGACAAAAGCTGCTGACATGACTGGATCTGATATTGATGCGATGACTCGCACAATTGAAGGTACTGCTCGTTCAATGGGTTTGGTAGTAGAGGATTAAGAAAATGGCAAAACTAACTAAGCGCGCTCGTATCATTCGCGAGAAAGTAGAAGTAACTAAAAACTACGACATCAATGAGGCTGTTGAGCTTCTTAAAGAACTAGCGACTGCTAAGTTCGTTGAGAGTGTTGATGTTGCTGTAAACCTTGGTGTAGACCCACGTAAATCTGACCAAAACGTTCGTGGAGCAACTGTGTTGCCACACGGTACTGGTCGTGACGTTCGTGTTGCCGTGTTCACACAAGGTGCTAATGCAGAAGCTGCGCTAGCTGCTGGTGCTGAGCTAGTCGGTATGGACGAGCTTGCTGCACAAGTTAAAGCTGGTGAAATGAACTTCGACGTTGTTATTGCTTCTCCAGATGCAATGCGTGTTGTTGGTCAACTAGGTCAGATCTTAGGCCCACGTGGTCTAATGCCTAACCCTAAGACTGGCACAGTAACACCAAATGTTGCTGAAGCAGTTAAGAACGCAAAAGCTGGTCAGGTTCGTTACCGTACAGATAAGAACGGTATCATCCACACTACTATCGGTAAAGTGGACTTCGAAACTGCTAAGCTAAAGGAAAACTTGGAAGCACTTGTTGCGGCATTAGTGAAAGCTAAGCCTGCAGCTGCTAAAGGTATTTTCCTTAAGAAAATCAGCATCTCGACCACTATGGGCGCAGGTGTTGCAGTTGACCAGAGTACTCTGGAAGACGCTAAGTAATTTTACAAGGTTAGCGTATTAGTCTATAATGCGCGCACCTTGTGGGTTGAGGTCTATAATTTAGCCATTTAGATGGTCAAATCTTAGACTTCCGTCCAAGACCGTAGGTGTCGGCTTAATGGCTGACTTAATTTCCTACGTAGACGGTGTCGAACCCCAGAAAGATTTTGTTCTGCTGGATAAGCACCGTAAATCACTAGTCATATTTATGATTAGTATGGTAATTGCTAGGGAATTCCCTAGATTTAATCCAGGAGTAAAGCCAATGGCATTAGGACTCGAAGACAAAAAAGCGATTGTTGCTGAAGTCAACGAAGCTGCCAAAGGTGCTTTATCTGCAGTTGTAGCCGATTCACGCGGTGTAACTGTAGGTGATATGACCGGTCTGCGTAGAGCAGCTCGCGAAGCTGGTGTATTCGTTAAAGTTGTACGTAATACATTAGCTAAACGCGCAGTTGTAGGTACTGATTTTGAGTGCCTTAGCGATACGTTTACCGGTCCTACTTTGATTGCCTTCTCTAACGAGCACCCAGGTGCAGCCGCGCGTCTTCTTAAAGACTTCGCTGGTGAGCAAGAGATGTTTGAAATCAAAGCAGCAGCCTTTGAAGGGGAGTTAATCCCTGCAGCCGATATAGATCGCTTAGCGAAACTGCCAACATTCGACGAAGCAATTGCTCAGTTGATGATGACAATGAAAGAAGCATCTGCTGGCAAGCTAGTTCGTACACTGGCCGCCCTTCGCGATCAAAAAGAAGAAGCAGCTTAAGTTTATACTTAGCCGCTTAAATTCAGAACAATAGGAATTTTTTGTTATGTCTATCACTAAAGACGATATCTTAAACGCTGTTGCAGAAATGTCTGTAATGGAAGTTGTTGAACTAATCGAGTCAATGGAAGAGAAGTTCGGCGTATCTGCAGCTGCTGCAGTTGTTGCTGGCGGAGCTGCTGAAGGCGGCGCTGCTGCTGAGCAGACTGAATTTGACGTTATGATGACTTCGTTCGGTGAGAACAAGGTTAAAGTAATTAAAGCTCTTCGTAGCGCTACAGGTCTTGGCCTGAAAGAAGCTAAAGCTATGGCTGAAGCATCTCCAGTAGCTGTTAAAGAAGCTATTTCTAAAGAAGAAGCTGAAGCACTTAAGACTCTTCTTGAAGAAGCTGGTGCTTCTGTAGAGATCAAGTAAGTTATAATTTAACTTACTCCGCCCGAGTCATCGGGTGAAGGCTGGCGGTTTTTTAACCGTCGGCCTTTTTTGCGCTGTAAGCGTAGGCGATTTTTTTTTCACCGTTTGTCGCCAGATCATGCAGTTCCTAACAGAGATTACTGGTTAGGTTCTTGCCATCAACGGTGATGGGCAAACGCGCTGTTTCAATTTTTTGAATCAGTCTTGGTCACATCTCGAAATCAGAGGAAACCCATGGTTTACTCCTATTCTGAAAAGAAGCGTATTCGTAAAGATTTTGGTAAACGTCCAAAAGTTTTGGATATCCCTTACCTACTCTCAATACAGTTGGACTCATTTAAGAAGTTCACTGATCAAGATCCTACTGGTGAACGTGGCTTTGAAGCCGCTTTCCGTAGCGTTTTTCCCATCAAGAGCTTTTCTGGTAACTCAGAGCTGCAGTATGTCAGCTATAAGTTAGGTGAGCCTGTTTTTGATGTGAAAGAGTGTCAGATCCGCGGTATTACATACGCAGCACCACTGCGCGTTAAATTGCGTATGGTCTTGTATGATCGTGAAGCTGCCCCCGGCACAGTCAAAGACATTAAAGAACAAGAAGTCTACATGGGGGATATCCCTCTAATGACTGACAACGGTACTTTTGTTATCAATGGTACTGAGCGTGTTATCGTATCTCAGTTACACCGTTCACCCGGTGTGTTCTTCGATCATGACCGTGGCAAGACCCACTCTTCAGGTAAAGTGTTATATAACGCACGTATCATTCCTTACCGTGGTTCTTGGTTAGATTTTGAATTCGATCCAAAAGATGCACTTTTCGTACGTATCGATCGCCGTCGTAAACTTCCGGCGTCTATCATGTTGCGTGCATTAGATTATTCGACTCAGGATATTCTGGATCTGTTCTTTGATCGTGTAAACTTCAAGATCAAGAAAGATTCATTAGTGATGGATCTTGTTGCAGAGCGTCTTCGCGGCGAGACTGCAAGTTACGACATTAAAGATGCAGACGGCAGTATCTTAGTTGAGAAGGGACGCCGCATTACTGCACGTCACATTCGTCAGCTAGAGAAGTCAAAGACTACTGAGTTAGAAGTACCGGTAGATTATATCGCGGGTAAGATTGCGGGTCAGGACTACATAGATCCGGACACAGGTGAAGTATTGGTTTCTGCCAATGCAGAGATCACCCTGGAAGATCTTGCCAAGCTTTCGTTGGCTGGCATCAAAGAGATAAGCACTCTATATATCAACGACCTTGATAACGGTGCTTATATGTCAGATACCCTACGTATTGACTCTACAACTAACCGCCTCGAGGCGCTGGTTGAGATCTATCGTATGATGCGTCCTGGCGAGCCACCAACTAAAGATGCGGCCGAAGGCCTATTCCAGAACTTGTTCTTCAGTGAAGAGCGTTATGACCTGTCTAAAGTCGGTCGTATGAAGTTCAACCGTCGTCTAAGCATCGGCGAAGACGAAGGTTCAGGTATCCTATCTAAGGAAGACATCGTTGCGGTAATGAAGAACATCATTACTATTCGTAACGGTGGCGATGAGGTCGATGATATCGATCACTTGGGTAACCGTCGTATCCGTAGCGTTGGCGAAATGGCTGAGAACCAGTTCCGTGTTGGTCTAGTTCGTGTAGAACGTGCCGTACGTGAACGTTTAAGCCTTGGTGATCTTAATGAGCTAATGCCTCAAGATCTTATCAATGCTAAGCCAATCTCTGCCGCAGTTAAAGAGTTCTTCGGTTCTTCCCAGCTGTCTCAGTTTATGGATCAGAACAACCCACTTTCAGAAGTGACTCACAAGCGCCGTATTTCGGCTCTTGGTCCAGGTGGTTTGACTCGTGAACGTGCCGGCTTCGAAGTTCGAGATGTACACCCGACTCACTACGGTCGTTTGTGTCCAATCGAAACTCCGGAAGGCCCGAACATTGGTCTGATCAACTCGTTAGCCAGTTTCGCGCGTACTAACTCATACGGTTTCCTCGAAACACCTTACCGCAAGGTAGAAGAAGGTGTGGTTACCGATCAGATAGATTATCTGTCGGCAATCGAAGAAGGTCGTTATGTTATCGCTCAGGCGAACATAGATATAGATAAGAGCGGACGTCTACTCGAAGAGCTGGTTGCTTGTCGTCATAAGGGTGATTCAACCTTTATGCGTGCTACCGATATCCAGTATATGGATGTATCACCGCAGCAGATTATCTCTGTAGCAGCCTCACTGATTCCGTTCCTGGAACACGATGATGCTAACCGTGCCTTGATGGGCGCGAACATGCAACGTCAAGCAGTACCAACACTAAGAGCCGATAAGCCATTAGTAGGTACTGGTATCGAGCGTATTATTGCGGTCGATTCAGGCGTTGTGGTTTCTGCTAAACGTGGTGGTAGTGTCGATTATGTCGATGCCAGCCGTATCGTGGTCAAAGTTAACGAATCTGAGCTACGCCCAGGCGAAGCCGGTATCGATATCTATAACCTGACTAAGTACACACGTTCTAACCAGAACACCTGTATTAACCAACGTCCTTGTTGTTCTGTTGGTGATCCTGTGGTTCGTGGTGATGTATTGGCCGATGGTCCTTCAACGGATCTGGGTGATCTGGCTCTTGGTCAGAACATGCGTATCGCGTTTATGCCTTGGAACGGTTACAACTTCGAGGATTCAATCCTCATCTCTGAGCGTGTAGCTCAGGAAGATCGCTTCACCACTATCCACATTCAGGAGCTTTCTTGTATCGCTCGTGATACTAAGTTGGGTAGTGAAGAGATCACTGCTGATATTCCAAACGTGGGTGAGTCTGCGCTTTCTAAGCTGGACGAATCAGGTATCGTTTATATCGGTGCCGAAGTTAAGGGTGGCGACATCCTGGTTGGTAAGGTGACACCTAAGGGTGAAACTCAGCTGACTCCAGAAGAGAAACTCCTCCGAGCTATTTTCGGTGAGAAGGCCTCTGACGTTAAAGACAGCTCGCTACGTGTACCTAACTCAGTGAAAGGTACTATCATCGACGTCCAGGTGTTTACCCGTGACGGCGTTGAGAAAGACAAGCGTGCGGTTGAAATCGAAGAGATGCATATCGCTCAGGCTAAGAAAGATCTGACCGAAGAGTTCAAAATCCTCGAAGAGGGTGTTTATGGACGTGCACGTAAGCTGCTATTGAATGCAGGCTTCGATCAGGCGCAACTCGATGCTATTCCTCGTTCTCAGTTGCTGGTTCAGACAATTGAAGATGAAGCTAAGCAGACCGAACTTGAGCAGCTTGCCGAGCAGCATGACGAATTGAAAGCCGACTTCGATAAGAAGTTTGAGATCAAGCGTCGTAAAATCACCCAAGGTGATGACTTAGCACCTGGCGTACTTAAGATAGTTAAGGTTTACCTTGCTGTTAAACGTACTATCCAGCCTGGTGATAAGATGGCGGGTCGTCATGGTAACAAGGGTGTTATCTCTAAGATTAACCCTGTTGAAGACATGCCTTACGATGAGAATGGTAACCCAATCGACATCGTATTGAACCCGCTCGGTGTACCATCTCGTATGAACATCGGTCAGATCTTAGAGGTTCACATGGGCGCTGCAGCTAAAGGTATCGGTGATCAGATCACCGCAATGCTTGAAGAGCAGCGTCAATTAGCCGAAATTCGCGCTTATATCAAAGAAGTTTATGAGTTAGGTGACGAGGTGCAGCAGCGCGTCGATATCGATTCGTTTACCGATGATGAAGTATT
Source organism: Shewanella sp. YLB-07 (assembly GCF_009377275.1). Classification (NCBI taxonomy): domain Bacteria; kingdom Pseudomonadati; phylum Pseudomonadota; class Gammaproteobacteria; order Alteromonadales; family Shewanellaceae; genus Shewanella; species Shewanella sp. YLB-07. The sequence goes on from NZ_VOQB01000026.1 coordinate 13,040, forward strand.
GCGTCTGGCTAAGAACCTTAAGGGTGGTATTCCGATTGCGACTCCAGCATTCGATGGTGCGAAAGAGAAAGAGATCAAGGAAATGCTTGCACTTGCTAAGCTTCCTACCTCTGGTCAACGTACCTTGTATGATGGTCGTACCGGTAATGAGTTTGAGCGTCAGGTAACCGTAGGTTACATGTATATGCTCAAGCTTAACCACTTGGTTGACGACAAGATGCATGCTCGTTCTACGGGTTCGTACAGTCTTGTTACTCAACAGCCATTGGGTGGTAAAGCTCAGTTTGGTGGTCAGCGTTTCGGAGAGATGGAAGTATGGGCACTAGAAGCATACGGTGCTGCATATACTCTTCAAGAGATGCTAACCGTTAAGTCTGATGATGTTAACGGTCGTACTCAGATGTATAAGAACATCGTCGACGGTAATCACCAGATGCAACCAGGCATGCCAGAGTCATTCAACGTACTGTTGAAGGAAATCCGTTCACTCGGTATTAATATCGAGTTGGATCAAGACTAAAATTAGCTTAGGTTAATTTGGCAATAAATTGGTGTCCTGCATTAGCGGGGCACTCGGTTTAACTCCTTCAGGAGAGAAACGTGAAAGACTTATTAAAGTTTCTGAAACAGCAAAGCAAGACCGAAGAATTTAACGGTATCAAGATCGGACTAGCGTCGCCAGATCTGATCCGCTCTTGGTCATTTGGTGAAGTTAAGAAGCCAGAAACCATTAACTACCGTACCTTCAAGCCGGAGCGTGAAGGCTTGTTCTGTGCGCGTATTTTTGGTCCAGTAAAAGATTATGAGTGTTTATGTGGTAAATATAAGCGCTTAAAGCACCGTGGTGTGATCTGTGAAAAGTGTGGCGTTGAAGTTACACAGACTAAAGTACGTCGTGAGCGTATGGGTCACATAGATCTAGCCAGCCCAGTAGCACATATCTGGTTCCTTAAATCACTGCCGTCTCGTATCGGTTTGATGCTGGATATGACTCTGCGTGACATCGAACGTGTGCTTTACTTCGAATCATTTGTTGTGATCGAGCCTGGCATGACCAGTCTTGAGCGCGGACAGATGCTAACCGAAGAGAACTACCTCGACGCGTTAGAAGAGTACGGTGACGAATTCGAAGCTAAGATGGGTGCCGAAGCAGTTCTGGAATTGCTACGTGCTATCGAGCTTGAGAAAGAAATTGAGATGATGCGTGAAGAATTGCCATCAATCAATTCTGAGACTCGTCGCAAGAAGATGACTAAGCGTCTTAAGCTTATTGAGGCTTTCTTCCAATCGGGTAACAAGCCTGAGTGGATGATCCTTAAAGTGCTACCGGTTCTGCCACCTGATCTACGCCCTCTGGTTCCACTAGATGGTGGACGTTTCGCTACGTCTGATCTTAACGACCTTTATCGTCGTGTGATCAACCGTAACAACCGTCTTAAGCGTCTGTTAGATCTAGCTGCACCAGACATCATAGTACGCAACGAAAAGCGTATGTTGCAAGAGTCTGTGGATGCGCTACTGGATAACGGTCGTCGTGGTCGTGCTATTACAGGTTCTAACAAGCGTCCGCTTAAATCTTTGGCCGATATGATCAAAGGTAAGCAAGGTCGTTTCCGTCAGAACTTGCTAGGTAAGCGTGTTGATTACTCTGGTCGTTCGGTGATTACCGTAGGTCCAACGCTTCGCCTGCATCAGTGTGGTCTTCCTAAGAAGATGGCACTCGAGCTATTTAAGCCTTTCATCTATGGCAAGCTTGAAGGTCGTGGTCTAGCGACAACGATTAAAGCAGCTAAGAAGATGGTTGAACGTGAAGTTGCCGAAGTATGGGATGTATTGGACGAAGTCATTCGTGAACATCCGGTCATGCTTAACCGTGCACCCACACTTCACCGTCTAGGTATTCAGGCATTTGAGCCGGTACTGATTGAAGGTAAAGCGATTCAGCTTCACCCACTCGTATGTGCGGCGTACAACGCCGATTTCGATGGTGACCAAATGGCTGTTCACGTGCCACTGACGCTTGAAGCTCAGTTAGAAGCACGTTCGTTAATGATGTCTACTAACAACATTCTATCGCCAGCAAACGGCGAGCCGGTTATCACACCGTCACAGGATGTTGTATTGGGTCTGTACTACGCCAGCCGTAAGTGTGTTAACGGCAAAGGTGAAGGCATGGTGTTCGAATCCATCGATGAAGTTGAAAAAGCTTATCGTACTGGTTTCGCCGCTATTCATGCTCAAATCAAAGTGCGTATTACCGAGACTCATATTGCCGAAAATGGCGAGCGTACCGAGGCACGTCGTATCGTAGATACTACTGTGGGTCGTTCACTACTTTCTCGCATCTTACCGAAAGGCTTGTCTTTCGATCTGGTTAACCAGAATATGGGTAAGAAGCAGATAGGTAAACTACTGAACACTTGTTATCGTCAATTAGGTCTTAAAGATACCGTTATCTTCGCCGACCAATTGATGTATGCCGGTTTCCACTATGCAACAGTATCGGGTGCTTCTGTAGGCATCGATGATATGGTTATTCCAGCTGCTAAGTACACCTTAGTTGCGGACGCCGAAGCTGAAGTGCTTGAGATTCAAGAGCAGTTCCAGTCGGGTCTTGTTACCGCAGGTGAGCGTTACAACAAGGTCATCGATATCTGGGCCAGTGCCAACGAGAAGATCTCTAAAGCCATGATGGATAACCTGTCGACAGAGACAGTGATTAACCGTGACGGTGAAGAGGAAGAGCAAGAGTCATTTAATAGCATCTATATGATGGCTGACTCGGGCGCTCGTGGTAGTGCTGCACAGATTCGCCAGTTAGCTGGTATGCGTGGTTTGATGGCTAAGCCAGATGGCTCAATCATCGAAACCCCGATTGTGGCTAACTTCCGTGAAGGTTTGAACGTATCTCAGTACTTCATCTCGACTCACGGTGCGCGTAAGGGTCTAGCCGATACCGCATTGAAGACAGCTAACTCTGGTTACCTGACTCGTCGTCTGGTTGATGTTGCCCAAGATCTCGTCGTTATCGAAGATGATTGTGGCACATTCGAAGGTCTGACAATGAAGCCGCTTATCGAAGGTGGTGATGTTGTTGAGCCGCTACGTGAGCGTGTACTTGGTCGTGTGGTTGCTCTCGATGTGTTCTATCCTGGTTCAGAGAAGGTTCTTGCTCCTCGTAACACTCTGCTCGATGAAGCCTGGTGTGACGCCTTGGAAGAGAACTCAATCGATGAAGTTATCGTTCGTTCTGTAATTAGCTGTAATACCGATTTCGGTGTTTGTAAAGCCTGTTATGGTCGTGATTTGGCTCGTGGTCATATCATCAACCAAGGTGAAGCTATTGGTGTTGTTGCTGCTCAGTCAATTGGTGAGCCAGGAACACAGCTAACGATGCGTACCTTCCACATTGGTGGTGCGGCTTCTCGAGCTTCTGCTGAAAACAACATTCAGGTTAAGAACACTGGTACAGTTAAGCTACATAACGCTAAACATGTCACGAACAGTGAAGGCAAGTTAGTTATCGTTTCTCGTTCATCTGAGATCGCGATTATCGATGAGCTTGGTCGTGAGAAAGAGCGTTATAAGGTTCCTTACGGTACGATTCTGGAGAAACTAGAAGAAGCGACTGTAGCAGCTGGCGAAATCATCGCTAACTGGGATCCCCATACTCACCCAATTATCTCTGAGGTTGCGGGTACCATTAAGTTCGTCGATATGATTGAAGGTGTCACCATGACACGTCAAACAGATGATCTTACGGGTCTATCTTCAATCGTGGTTATGGAAGTAGGTCAACGTCCAACAGCTGGTAAAGAGATGCGTCCTTCGATTCGTCTTCTGGATGCTAGCGGTGAAGACTTGAAGATTCCGGGTACAGAAGTACCTGCACAATACTTCTTGCCTGGTAAAGCGATTGTCAACCAGGACGATAACGCCGCGATTAATGTCGGTGATGCGTTAGCGCGTATCCCACAGGAGTCATCTAAGACTCGTGATATTACCGGTGGTCTACCTCGCGTTGCCGACTTGTTCGAAGCGCGTAAGCCGAAAGAGCCGGCAATTCTTGCCGAGTACTCAGGTACTATCTCGTTTGGTAAAGAGACTAAAGGTAAGCGTCGTCTGTTGATCACGCCTGCCGATGGTGGCAAGCCTTACGAAGAGATGATCCCTAAGTGGCGTAACCTTAACGTGTTCGAAGGTGAAAAAGTCGAACGTGGTGAAGTTATTGCCGATGGTGCCGAGGCCGCTCATGATATTCTACGTCTTCGTGGTATTCATAAAGTGGCTAACTATATCGTTAATGAAGTTCAAGACGTTTACCGTCTACAGGGCGTAAAGATTAACGATAAGCACATCGAAGTGATTATCCGTCAGATGCTACGTAAGTGTTTGATCACAGATGCAGGCGACAGTAAGTTCCTTGCTGGTGAGCAAGCTGAAGTGGCCCGCGTCAAGATCGCTAACCGTGAGCTTGAAGCTCAGGGTAAGAAGCCTGCGACCTTCGACCGTGAGCTGTTGGGTATCACCAAGGCATCGCTTGCAACAGAGTCGTTTATCTCTGCTGCATCGTTCCAGGAAACTACCCGCGTACTTACGGAAGCTGCTGTAGGCGGTAAGAGCGATAAACTACGCGGTCTGAAAGAGAACGTGATAGTGGGTCGCTTGATCCCTGCTGGTACCGGTTATGCTTACCATCAGAAGCGTAATGCTGCATTAGCGGCTAAAGCATCGGGTAAGACGTCTGAACAGCCATCCGCAATTACTGCAAGTGAAGCTGAGCAAAACTTAGCTGACCTGCTAAATCTTGCCGGAAGTTCTGATTAAATCGGGCTGAAAAGTAAATAAATTGTAAAAAAGGCGCCTTTGGCGCCTTTTTTTTACTTTATATTGGTTAAAAGTTGTCTATTTCTTGACAGAATGCCATTACCTTTCTAAAATTTCGCGTCCCACACCTGTGGGATATAGATTTTTCACACCTTACTGTTGAGTTTATCAACTGATTCGGAGCTATACATGGCAACTGTAAACCAGTTGGTCCGTAATCCTCGCTCGCCAAAAGTCGTCAAGACTAATGTGCCAGCGTTGAATGCGTGTCCACAAAAACGTGGTGTTTGTACTCGCGTATACACAACCACACCAAAAAAACCTAACTCTGCACTACGTAAAGTAGCTCGTGTGCGTCTAACTAACGGTTTCGAAGTAACTTCGTACATCGGCGGTGAAGGCCACAACCTGCAGGAACACAGCGTAATTCTAATCCGTGGTGGTCGTGTTAAAGATCTACCCGGTGTGCGTTACCACACTATCCGTGGCGCATTAGATTGTGCTGGCGTGAGTGACCGTCGTCAAGGTCGTTCTAAGTACGGAGCTAAGCGTCCTAAGTCTTAACGCTTTCCGTTAAGTAAGGCCAAGCTAGATATTAAGATTCCAGTTTTGGGGTCCCTGAAGCATACGGAGAAATTGTTATGCCAAGACGTCGCGTTGTAGGACAACGTAAAATCCTACCAGATCCAAAGTTCAACAGTGAGTTGCTGGCTAAGTTCATCAACGTCATCATGCAGGACGGCAAAAAGTCGACTGCAGAAAAAATTATTTACAAGGCACTAGATACCGCTTTCGAAAAGAAAGGCGAAGACCATCTAGTGATCCTTGAAGCAGCCCTGGATAACGTTCGCCCTTCAGTCGAGGTTAAGTCTCGTCGTGTTGGTGGTTCTACTTACCAGGTACCATGTGAAGTACGCCCAGTTCGTCGTAATGCATTGGGTATGCGTTGGTTAGTTGAAGCTGCTCGTAAGCGTGGTGAAAAATCTATGGCTCTACGTCTAGCCGGTGAATTGCTAGACGCTTCAGAAAACAAAGGTACTGCTGTTAAGAAGCGCGAAGACGTGCATCGTATGGCAGAAGCGAACAAAGCGTTCGCTCATTACCGCTGGTAATCTGATGGAGCTGGCTGTTGCCAGCTCCATATTCTACATCTCTAAGGCATTAGCCTTAGTCAAGAGGGTTTAAACGTGGCTCGTACAACTCCGATTGAGCGCTACCGAAATATTGGTATTGTTGCTCATGTCGACGCAGGTAAAACCACAACGACAGAACGTGTTTTGTTCTACACCGGTGTTTCTCATAAGATTGGTGAAGTTCATGATGGCGCAGCCACCATGGATTGGATGGAACAGGAGCAGGAGCGTGGTATTACCATTACTTCTGCGGCAACGACCACGTTCTGGCTCGGTATGGAAGCCCAGTTTGCTGAGCACCGTATCAATATCATAGATACTCCTGGTCACGTTGATTTCACTATTGAAGTCGAACGTTCTCTGCGAGTACTCGATGGTGCCGTTGTTGTGTTCTGTGGTGCATCGGGTGTTGAACCACAATCTGAGACTGTTTGGCGTCAAGCCGATAAGTATCATGTACCCCGCATAGTATTCGTCAATAAGATGGATCGTGCTGGTGCTGACTTTGATAGTGTCGTCGAACAGATTCGTGACCGTTTGGGTGCGACTTGTGTGCCAATTCAAATGAATATTGGTGCAGAAGAGGAGTTTAGAGGTGTTGTTGACCTGATCAAGATGAAGGCCATTAACTGGTCCGAAGAAGATAATGGTACAACATTCACCTATGAAGATATTCCAGCTGAGCTTGTTGATAAGGCGAGTGAGATGCGTGAATATCTGGTTGAAGCTGCCGCCGAGGCCTCGGATGAACTGATGGAGAAGTACCTCGATGAGGGCGAACTATCAGAAGAAGAGATCAAGAAGGCGCTGCGTCAACGGACTCTGGCAAATGAAATTGTACTTGCTACTTGTGGTTCTGCATTTAAGAACAAAGGTGTGCAAGCAGTTTTAGATGCCGTTATCGAGTATCTACCATCGCCAGTCGAAGTGCCTGCTATTAAAGGCATAGATGACAATGAGGAAGAGGTTGAACGCACTGCGGACGACAATGCTCCTTTCTCTGCGTTGGCATTTAAGATAGCGACGGATCCATTCGTTGGAACTTTGACCTTTATACGCGTATATTCGGGTGTATTGGCAACAGGTTCTGGCGTGTATAACTCGGTCAAACAGAAGAAGGAACGAGTGGGTCGTATGGTGCAAATGCATGCTAACGATCGCCAAGAGATCAAAGAAGTTCGCGCTGGTGACATCGCGGCTGCTATTGGCCTTAAGGACGTGACTACGGGTGATACTCTTTGTGATATTGATCATAAAATCATCCTGGAACGCATGGAATTCCCTGAGCCCGTGATTACGATTGCCGTGGAACCCAGATCTCAAGCCGATGAACAGAAGATGGGTATTGCGTTGCAAAAGCTTGCAGCGGAAGATCCCTCTTTCCGTGTTGAAACCGATCCTGAATCGGGTCAGACACTGATCTCTGGCATGGGTGAGCTACACTTAGACATTATTGTCGACCGTATGCGTCGCGAATTCAGTGTCGAGTGTAATGTGGGTAAACCTCAGGTAGCGTATCGTGAAACTATTCGCTCGAATGTAGAAGTCGAAGGTAAGTTTGTACGTCAATCTGGTGGTCGAGGTCAATTCGGTCACGTTTGGTTGAAACTGGAGCCTCAAGAAGAGGGCTTCGGCTATGAATTTGTTAACGAGATTGTTGGTGGTGCTGTTCCGAAAGAATACATCCCCTCAGTAGATAAAGGTATTCAAGAGCAGATGAAGAGCGGCGTACTCGCCGGCTTCCCTATCTTGGACGTCAAGGTTACTCTCTTTGATGGTTCATATCATGATGTGGACTCTAATGAGATGGCCTTTAAAGTTGCGGCTTCCATGGGCTTTAAGAAGGGCGCTCTCGAAGCAGACCCTACGCTCCTGGAACCTTGCATGAAAGTTGAAGTCACCACTCCTGAAAATTACATGGGAGATGTTGTCGGAGACTTGAACAGGCGTCGTGGCTTGATCGAAGGAATGGACGACGGCATTGCCGGCGTCAAGCTCGTTCATGCTACCGTGCCTCTATCTGAAATGTTTGGGTATGCAACTGATTTGCGCAGCGCGACTCAAGGACGTGCTTCATACTCTATGGAGTTTTTGAAGTATTCCGACGCGCCGCAAAACATTGCGAAAGCTATTATGGATGCTCGAGGCTAATTGCCCAGGCAACCATAACTAAAAATTAATTGCTATTGCTCGGTGTCAAGCCGGGCATTTCTGAAAAGAAAGGAATATATCGTGGCTAAAGAAAAATTTGAACGCGTTAAACCCCATGTAAACGTCGGTACTATCGGACACGTGGATCATGGTAAGACAACTCTAACTGCTGCTATCTCTGCTGTTTTGGCAAAGACTTACGGTGGTGATGTTAAAGATTTCTCACAGATCGATAACGCTCCTGAAGAGCGTGAGCGCGGTATTACAATTAATACCTCTCACATCGAATATGACACTCCAGCACGTCACTACGCACACGTAGATTGTCCTGGTCACGCCGATTATGTTAAAAACATGATCACTGGTGCTGCTCAAATGGACGGCGCGATTCTAGTAGTTGCTTCTACAGATGGCCCAATGCCACAGACTCGTGAGCACATCCTGCTTTCTCGTCAGGTTGGCGTCCCTTTCATCATCGTATTCATGAACAAATGTGACATGGTTGATGACGAAGAGCTACTTGAGCTAGTAGAAATGGAAGTTCGTGAACTTCTTTCTGAATATGACTTCCCAGGTGATGACCTTCCAGTTATCCAAGGTTCAGCACTTAAAGCCCTTGAAGGCGAAGCTGAATGGGAAGCTAAGATCCTTGAGCTTGCAGAAGCTTTGGATACTTATATCCCAGAGCCAGAGCGTGCTATCGATGGTGCATTCATTCTTCCAATCGAAGATGTATTCTCAATCTCAGGCCGTGGTACAGTTGTAACTGGTCGTGTAGAGCGCGGTATCATCAAGGTTGGTGAAGAAGTTGAAATCGTTGGTATCAAAGATACTACTCGTTCAACTTGTACTGGTGTTGAAATGTTCCGTAAGCTGCTTGACGAAGGTCGTGCAGGCGAGAACTGTGGTGTTCTTCTACGTGGTATTAAGCGTGAAGACGTTGAACGTGGTCAGGTTCTTGCTGCTCCTGGTTCAATTACTCCACACACAACTTTTGAATCAGAAATCTATGTTCTGTCAAAAGAAGAAGGCGGACGTCACACTCCATTCTTCAAAGGCTATCGTCCACAGTTCTACTTCCGTACAACAGACGTAACCGGTACTATCGAGCTTCCAGAAGGCGTAGAGATGGTAATGCCTGGTGATAACGTTCAGATGGTAGTAACACTAATCTGCCCAATCGCGATGGATGAAGGTTTACGCTTCGCTATCCGTGAAGGTGGCCGTACTGTTGGTGCAGGTGTTGTAGCTAAGATCCTTGCTTAATCGCATAGACTCTTAACTGAACATCAAAAAAAGGAAGCTTCGGCTTCCTTTTTTATTGTCTGAAGTTTGTCGGCAACATAGGTTGGTATTGGGTATAATCCCGCCACTTTGTTGAAAACACCTTTTATTGATATTGACTCAGCAGACTGCTTGAAGCTGCTATTTAGTTGAATAATGTCCTATCGGTGTTATTTCAGACAACGGGGTTGATCTATTAACGTAAATCAGTATAATACCCCTTCGCCTTAACCATTAGGCGAATTACTAATTAGACTTTTAAAGTTTAATTCAAAAAACAGCGGCTCCGATTGGGAGTCGAACGGTTAAATCATCTCGCTCTGCGTTCCTATAGGAAGTGCAAGAGGGTGATTTTTTATGTGTCCATTTTAGGAGCTCTGGTCAATGCAGAACCAAAGAATCCGTATCCGCTTAAAAGGATTTGATCATCGTCTGATCGATCAATCTACTGCGGAAATCGTTGAAACTGCTAAGCGTACAGGCGCGCAGGTACGTGGTCCAATTCCACTACCAACGCGTAAAGAACGTTATACCATTTTGACTTCTCCACACGTTAATAAAGATGCGCGTGATCAGTACGAACTTCGTACTCACAAACGTCTAGTTGACATCGTTGAGCCAACTGAAAAGACTGTAGATGCACTTATGCGTCTCGATCTTGCGGCTGGTGTTGACGTTCAGATTAGCTTGGGTTAATAAGAGGTTTTCGAGATGGCTATCGGTCTTATCGGTCGTAAAGTGGGTATGACTCGCATCTTCTGTGAAGATGGAGTCTCTGTCCCGGTTACAGTAATTGAAATCACGTCTAACCGCGTTACTCAGGTGAAAACCTTAGAAACTGACGGTTACCGTGCTCTTCAAGTTACTACTGGTACCAAAAAAGCTAATCGCATCACTAAACCAGAAGCAGGTCACTTTGCTAAGGCAGGCGTTGAAGCCGGTCGTGGTTTATGGGAAGTGCGTTTGGCAGATGATGAAGGCGAAGGCATTGAAGTTGGTGCCGAGCTAAATGTTGATATCTTCGCTGACATAGCGAAAGTTGATGTTACTGGTCAATCTAAAGGTAAGGGCTTCCAAGGCGGTATTAAGCGTTGGAACTTCCATGCACAAGATATGACACATGGTAACTCACTGGCACATAGATCCAACGGTTCTATCGGTCAAAACCAAACACCTGGTCGCGTTTTCAAAGGTAAGAAAATGTCTGGTCACATGGGTGCAGAGCGTGTTACTACGCAGAATCTAGACGTTATACGTGTAGATGCTGAACGTAACTTGCTATTGGTTAAGGGTGCTGTTCCGGGTGCTACTAATGGCAACCTGATCATCAAACCTGCCGTTAAAGCTTAGGTCTGAGGAGATAGTAATGGAATTGGTATTGAAAGACGCACAAAGTGCTCTGGAAGTTTCCGAAACTACCTTCGGCCGTGACTTTAATGAAGCACTGGTTCATCAGGTAGTTGTAGCATATGCTGCAAATGCGCGTCAGGGCACTCGTGCTCAGAAGACTCGCGCAGAAGTAATTGGTTCTGGCAAAAAGCCATGGCGCCAAAAAGGTACTGGCCGAGCACGTGCCGGTACTGTTAAAGGCCCAATCTGGCGTGGCGGTGGCGTAACATTCGCTGCTAAAACACAAGATCATAGCCAAAAAGTTAACAAGAAGATGTACCGCGGAGCGCTGAAAAGCATTTTCTCTGAGTTGGTACGTCAAGACCGTCTAATCGTGGTTGAGTCGTTTAGTGTTGAAGCTCCTAAAACTAAAGAGCTGAAAGCTAAATTGGCTGCTATGAACCTGGAAGATGTGTTGATTGTTACTCCAGAAATTGACGAGAACTTGTTCTTGGCAGCTCGCAACTTGTACAAAGTTGACGTGCGTGACGTAGCTGGCATCGATCCAGTAAGTCTTATCGCATTCAACAAAGTACTAGTAACTGCCGATGCTGTTAAGCAAATCGAGGAGATGCTGGGATGATAAGCGAAGAACGTTTGCTAAAAGTTATTCTTGCACCACATATCTCTGAAAAGAGTACTGTTTGTGCAGAAAATAACAACACGGTAGTTTTCCGTGTAGCTATCGACGCCACTAAAGCTGAAATTAAAGCTGCAGTCGCTAAGTTGTTCGAAGTTGAAGTTGATTCAGTTCGCACTCTAGTTAACAAAGGCAAAACCAAGCGTACCGGTGCCCGTATGGGTCGTCGTGTAGATTGGAAAAAAGCCTATGTAACTTTAGCTGAAGGTGCTGACATCGATTTCGTCGGCGCTGAGTAAGCAAAGGAGAATTATCATGGCAATTGTTAAGTGTAAGCCTACCTCTCCAGGTCGTCGCCACTTAGTAAAAGTGGTGAACAAGGACCTGCACAAGGGTAAACCTTTTGCAGCCTTGCTGGCTAAGAAATCTAAAAGTGGTGGCCGTAACAATACGGGTCGTATCACTGTTCGTCACATAGGTGGTGGACACAAGCAGCATTACCGTATTATTGACTTTAAACGCAATAAAGACGGTATCCCTGCAAAAGTTGAGCGTTTGGAATATGATCCAAACCGCACAGCTAACATCGCACTTGTTTTGTATGCTGATGGTGAGCGTCGTTATATCCTTGCTGCTAAAGGCATGCAAGCTGGTGATAAGATCCAGTCAGGTATCGATGCTGAAATCAAAGTGGGTAACACTTTGCCATTACGCAACATGCCTATAGGTAGTGTTGTACACGCAGTCGAGATGAAACCTGGTAAAGGTGCTCAGATCGCTCGTTCAGCAGGTACTTATGTACAAGTTGTAGCTCGTGATGGCGCCTACGCTACTCTACGTCTTCGCTCTGGCGAAATGCGTAAAGTACCAGTAGATTGCCGCGCGACTCTAGGTGAAGTTGGTAATGCCGAACACATGCTACGCCAGTTAGGTAAAGCAGGTGCTAACCGCTGGAGAGGCATACGCCCAACAGTGCGTGGTGTTGCAATGAACCCAGTAGATCATCCCCATGGTGGTGGTGAAGGCCGTACTTCGGGTGGCCGTCATCCAGTATCCCCAACGGGTGTCCCAACTAAGGGTTATAAGACTCGTAGTAACAAACGCACCGACAAGTACATTGTACGTCGTCGCAATAAAAAGTAAGAGGATTCGCCATGCCACGTTCTCTCAAGAAAGGTCCATTCATTGACCTGCACTTGCTGAAGAAGGTAGAGAAAGCGATGGAAGCGGGAGACAAGAAGCCTATTAAGACTTGGTCTCGTCGCTCTATGATCATACCTAACATGATAGGTTTGACCATCGCTGTCCATAATGGTCGTCAGCACGTACCTGTGTTCGTAACTGACGAAATGATCGGCCACAAGCTTGGTGAATTTTCACCAACTCGCACTTATCGCGGCCATGCTGCTGATAAGAAAGCGAAGAAGCGTTAATACGGGAGGAATAAGATGGAAGTTTTAGCTAAACATCGTTTTGCCCGTACGTCGCCTCAAAAGTGTCGTTTGGTTGCAGATCAAATCCGTGGACTGCCTGTTGCTAAGGCTCTCGAAATATTAACTTTCAGCCCTAAAAAAGCTGCAGTACTTGTTAAAAAAGTACTGGACTCTGCAATCGCTAATGCTGAGCACAATGAAGGTGCTGACATTGACGAATTACGAGTTGGAGCGATTATGATCGATGAAGGTCCAACTATGAAGCGTATCATGCCACGTGCCAAAGGCCGTGCTGATCGTATAATCAAGCGTACCAGCCACATTACTGTGGTTGTATCAGATCGCTAGGAGTTAGCAATGGGACAGAAAGTACATCCTAATGGTATCCGTCTGGGTATCACTAAGCCTTGGATCTCGACCTGGTACGCTGACAAGTCAGACTATGCCAACAACTTGAACAGTGACTGGGAAGTGCGTAAGTTTCTAGAAAAGAAACTTAAGCAAGCATCAGTATCTAAGATAGTTATCGAGCGTCCAGCAAAGAGTGTTCGCGTTACTATTCACACTGCCCGTCCAGGTGTTGTGATTGGGAAGAAAGGCGAAGACGTTGAGAAGCTACGCAACGCAGTTGCTAAGCTAACTGGTATTCCAGCTCAGATTAACATCGCTGAGATCCGTAAGCCTGAGCTAGATGCTAAGCTTGTTGCCGATGGCATCGCTTCGCAGCTAGAGCGTCGTGTTATGTTCCGTCGTGCTATGAAGCGCGCGGTACAAAATGCAATGCGTCTTGGCGCTAAAGGTATCAAGGTTCAAGTTAGTGGCCGTTTAGGCGGAGCTGAAATAGCGCGTTATGAGTGGTATCGTGAAGGTCGCGTACCTCTACATACACTTCGTGCTGATATCGACTATTCAACAGCAGAAAGTCATACCCAATACGGTGTGATCGGCGTTAAAGTTTGGGTCTTCAAAGGTGAAGTTCTAGACGGAATCGTACCTGCACATGAAGAGCCGAAACAGCAGCCGAAGCGTAAGCCTCGCGGTAAATAGGAGAGCTGGCAATGCTGCAACCAAAACGAACTAAGTTTCGCAAAATGTTCAAAGGCCGCAACCGTGGTCTTGCGAACGGCACTGAAGTGAGCTTCGGTGATTTCGGTTTAAAGGCTGTTGGACGTGGTCGTCTAACTGCTCGTCAAATCGAAGCTGCGCGTCGTGCAATGACACGTCACATTAAACGTCAAGGTCAGATCTGGATCCGCGTTTTCCCTGATAAGCCGATCACCTCTAAGCCTCTTGAAGTGCGTATGGGTAAAGGTAAGGGTAACGTTGAATACTGGGTTTGCCAGATTCAACCAGGTAAGGTTCTTTATGAGATGGATGGTGTTTCAGAGGAGCTAGCTCGTGAAGCTTTCGCTCTTGCTGCCGCTAAGCTACCTCTTAAAACGACCTTCGTAACTAAGTCGGTGATGTAATGAAAGCGAGCGAACTAACAGAAAAGAGCGTTGAAGAATTGAACGCTGAACTGCTTGGTCTGCTGCGTGAGCAGTTTAATCTGCGCATGCAACACGCAACTGGTCAGTTGACTCAGACTCATCAGCTGAAAATCGTGCGTCGCAATGTTGCGCGCGTTAAGACCATTATTACTTCTAAGGCGGGTGCGTAATGTCTGATAAAATCCGTACTTTGCAGGGTCGTGTACTTAGCAACAAGATGGACAAGTCTATCACTGTAGCTATTGAGCGTAAGGTTAAGCATCCTTTATACGGGAAGTACCTTAAGCGCACTACTAAGATCCATGCACACGACGAAACAAACCAGTGTAATGAAGGCGATCTCGTAACTATTAGCGAATGTCGTCCTCTGTCTAAGACTAAGTCTTGGACTCTGGTTGAAGTAGTAACAAAGGCCTAATTTATTTTAGGTTTAGTTAAACGGCTCCTGCTATAGGAGCCGTTTTTATTTTAACACTATCTATTCCCAAAATCGGGTGGTATACTTGCGCGCCTTTTTAGACTAAATGTTAGTCGAAAAGTGGCGAAATAGTAGTCCCAATTAGGGATGTGAAGTAACGTTTAGCGGAGCATTTACAATGATCCAAATGCAATCTACTCTAGATGTAGCCTGTAATAGTGGCGCTCGTAGAGTTCAGTGTATTAAGGTCTTAGGTGGATCTCACCGTCGTTATGCCGGTATCGGCGACATCATTAAGGTTTCTGTTAAAGAAGCTATTCCTCGCGGTAAAGCGAAGAAAGGTGATGTTTATACAGCGGTTGTGGTTCGTACTAAGAAAGGCGTTCGTCGTCCAGACGGATCTGTCATTCGCTTCGATCGGAACGCAGCTGTTTTGCTTAATGCAAACAATGCACCGATTGGTACTCGTATCTTTGGCCCAGTGACGCGTGAATTGCGTAACGAACAATTTATGAAAATTGTTTCTCTGGCACCAGAAGTACTGTAAAGGAGCTTCAAATGGCAGCTAAAATCCGTCGTGAAGACGAAGTAATAGTACTAGCAGGTAAAGATAAAGGGAAACGTGCAAAAGTTTCTCAGGTTCTTACTACTGGTAAATTAATTGTTGAAGGCATTAATCTTGTCAAGAAACACCAGAAGCCTAACCCTCAACTGGGTGTGACTGGTGGTATTGTTGAGAAAGAAGCACCGATACAAACATCAAACGTAGCGCTTTTCAACTCTGCCACTGGCAAAGCTGATCGCGTTGGTTTCCGATTTGAAGACGGCAAAAAAGTCCGTTTCTTTAAGTCGAACAGTGAACTCATTAAGTAATTGGAGTAAACGATGGCGAAACTGCATGATAAATATCAAGAGACTGTGAGTCCTGAACTTGTCAAAAAGTTTGGTTACACCAGTGTCATGCAAGTCCCTCGGATTGAGAAAATCACCCTAAACATGGGTGTTGGCGAAGCTGTAGCAGATAAGAAAGTTATGGAGCATGCGCTCCGTGATATGACTGCTATTGCTGGTCAAAAGCCAGTAGTGACTGTAGCACGTAAGTCAGTGGCTGGTTTTAAAATCCGTGATGGCTACCCGATAGGCTGTAAGGTTACACTGCGCGGTGAGCGTATGTGGGAATTCTTAGAGCGTTTAGTTGAAATCGCAATCCCGCGTATCCGTGATTTCCGTGGCATGAGCGCTAAGTCGTTCGATGGCCGTGGTAACTATGCGATGGGTGTACGTGAGCAGATTATCTTCCCGGAAATCGAGTACGATAAAATCGATAAAATCCGTGGTATGGATGTTGTGATCACTACTTCAGCGAAGAATGATGAAGAAGGCCGAGCTTTGCTTGAAGGCTTTAACTTCCCATTCAAGAAATAAGGGTAGCGAAATGGCAAAAAGTTCAATGAAAGCACGTGAAGTAAAACGTGCCAAGCTCGTGGCTAAGTTCGCTGAAAAGCGTCAAGCTCTTAAGGCTATCATTAGTAGCCCGACTACATCTGATGAAGATCGTTGGGATGCCGTTCTTAAGTTGCAAGGTCTACCACGTGACTCTAGCGCTGCGCGTCAGCGTAATCGCTGTAGTCAAACTGGTCGCCCACATGGTTTTTTACGTAAATTCGGCCTTAGCCGTATCAAATTACGTGAAGCAACTATGCGCGGTGAAGTTCCTGGTCTACGCAAGGCCAGCTGGTAAGCACTTGTCACGGAGTAAGCTAATATGAGCATGCAAGATCCTATAGCGGATATGTTAACACGTATTCGTAATGGCCAAGCTGCTAACAAAGTATCAGTATCTATGCCTTCTAATAAGTTGAAAGTTGCTATTGCACAGACACTTAAAGAAGAAGGTTATATCACTGACTACGCCGTAGCAGATGAAGTCAAACCGACTCTAGAAATCACTCTTAAGTATTTCCAAGGTCAACCAGTCGTTGAGACTATCCAGCGCGTCAGCCGTCCTGGTCTTCGTATTTACAAAGGTAAAGACGAACTTCCAAGGGTTATGGGCGGACTGGGTGTCGCAATTGTATCCACTTCTAAAGGTTTGATGACTGATCGTACCGCCCGCCAAAATGGCATGGGTGGGGAAGTTATCTGCTACGTAGCATAAGGAGCTAGCAAATGTCTCGTGTCGCAAAAGCACCAGTCGCTATCCCTGCAGACGTAGAAGTGACTTTAAACGAACAAACTATCACCGTAAAAGGTACTAAAGGTAGTTTGACTCGAGTGATTAACACTGATGTTTCTGTTGTTGTTGAAAACAACGAAATCAAGTGTAGTTCTGTTGAAGGCGTTAAAAATAACGCTCAAGCAGGTACAGCTCGAGCTTTAATCAATAATATGGTTGTTGGTGTAACAGCTGGTTTTGAGAAAAAGCTAACTCTAGTTGGTGTTGGTTACCGAGCAAAGCTTGTCGGTAAAGATATCGATCTGACTTTAGGTTTCTCACACCCTGTTTTACACAAACTCCCTGACGGCGTAACAGCAGCCTGTCCTTCACAAACTGAAATCGTACTTACGGGTACAGATAAGCAGTTAGTTGGTCAAGTAGCAGCTGAGATTCGCGGATATCGTCCACCAGAGCCTTATAAGGGCAAGGGTGTACGTTATACCGACGAGCAAGTACGTCGTAAAGAGGCTAAGAAGAAGTAGGTAACGCGATATGGATAAGAAAACATCTCGCTTACGCCGCGCATTACGCGCCCGTAAGAAGATCCAAGAGCTGGGCGTTAACCGTCTGGTTGTACATCGTACACCACGTCACACCTATGCTCAGGTAATCAGCCCTGATTCACAGGTTTTGGCGTCAGCTTCTACTGCTGAGAAAGCAGTATCAGAGCAGCTAAAGTACACAGGCAACGTAGATGCGGCTAAAGTAGTGGGTAAAACCCTTGCTGAGCGTGCTATCGAAAAAGGCGTGACTGTAGTTGCATTCGATCGTTCCGGTTTCAAGTATCACGGACGTGTAGCTGCATTAGCAGACGCCGCTCGTGAAGCTGGCCTCAAGTTCTAAGGAATGATGAAAAATGGCTAAATTTGAAGCTCAGCAAAAAGACGATCTGCAAGAGAAATTAGTTGCAGTAAATCGTGTTTCTAAAGTAGTTAAAGGCGGACGTATCTTTAGCTTCACTGCACTAACTGTAGTCGGTGATGGTAATGGTAAGGTCGGTTTTGGTTATGGTAAAGCGCGTGAAGTGCCTGCTGCAATTCAGAAAGCGATGGAAAAAGCTCGTCGTAACATCGTTTCTGTTGAATTGATCAATGGTACTCTGCACCACCCTGTAAAGGGTCGTCATACTGGTTCGCGTGTTTACATGCAACCAGCCTCTGACGGTACCGGTATTATTGCCGGTGGCGCAATGCGTGCCGTATTGGAAGTAGCAGGCGTACATAACGTTCTGTCGAAAGCATACGGTTCAACTAACCCGATTAACGTTGTTCGTGCGACTGTAAATGCGTTGGTACTGATGAAGTCACCAGCACAAATTGCAGCTAAGCGCGGCCTCAATGTTAATGAAATTCGAGGTTAATGCACCATGGCTAAGAAAACATTAAAAGTTACTCAGACTAAAAGTTCAATTGGACGTTTGCCTAAGCATCGTGCAACTTTGACTGGTCTAGGTTTACGCCGTATTAACCACACTGTTGAACTTGAAGATACTCCTTCAGTTCGCGGTATGGTTAACAAGGTTTACTACATGGTTTCGGTGGAGGAAGTATAAGATGCGTCTAAATACTCTATCACCTGCTGCAGGTGCTAAATCAGCAGCTAAGCGTGTAGGTCGCGGTATCGGTTCAGGCACTGGTAAAACTTGTGGTCGCGGCCACAAGGGTCAGAAGTCTCGTTCAGGTGGCGGCGTACGCATCGGTTTCGAAGGTGGTCAAATGCCGCTTAAGATCCGTCTGCCTAAATTTGGTTTTACCTCGCGTAAGGCTTTGGTAACTGCGGAAGTTCGTATCAGCGAACTTGCAAAAGTTAACGGTGATGTTGTCGACTTGAATGCGTTGAAAGATGCAAATCTTGTCACTCGCAACATTCAGTTTGCTAAAATCGTTCTTTCAGGTACCATTGAGCGCCCAGTGACCGTTAAAGGTCTGAAGGCAACCAAAGGTGCTCGTGCAGCTATAGAAGCTGCCGGCGGAAAGATCGAGGAATAATACGTCGATGGCAAAACCAGGACTTAATTTAAAAAGCGCGAAAGGTGGATTTTCTGAACTGAAGACTCGCCTCCTGTTCGTGATTGGTGCGATTATCGTCTTTAGAGCCGGTTCGTTTGTACCAATTCCTGGTATTGACGCTGCTGTATTAGCAGAGCTGTTCAATCAGCAGAAGGGTACCATCTTAGGCATGTTTAACATGTTCTCTGGTGGTGCTCTTGAACGTGCTTCTATCTTTGCATTAGGTATTATGCCGTACATCTCGGCATCAATCATAATGCAGTTATTGACTGTGGTACATCCTGCACTCGCTGAACTCAAGAAGGAAGGCGAATCAGGACGTAAGAAGATCAGTCAATATACACGATACGGCACATTGGTCCTGGGTACATTCCAGGCAATCGGTATCGCAACGGGTCTACCTAACTTGATCCCAGGTTTAGTTGTAAATCTAGGGTTTAGTTTTTACTTCGTTGCTGTTGTGAGTCTAGTCACGGGAACTATGTTCCTCATGTGGTTAGGTGAGCAGATTACCGAACGAGGCATAGGTAACGGTATCTCGATATTAATTTTCGCAGGTATTGTCGCTGGTCTACCATCTGCTATCGGCCAAACGGCTGAGCAGGCGCGTCAAGGTGACTTGAGCGTGCTGGTATTATTGTTGATTGTAGTTATCGTATTTGCTGTAACCTTTTTTGTTGTATTTGTGGAACGTGGTCAGCGTCGTATCGTCGTTAACTATGCTAAGCGTCAGCAGGGCCGTAAGGTTTTTGCTGCACAAAGCACACATTTACCGCTTAAGGTTAATATGGCTGGTGTGATACCACCAATTTTTGCGTCAAGCATCATTTTGTTTCCAGGTACACTGGCTCAGTGGTTTGGTCAAAATGAGTCCCTTTCATGGTTGAGTGATTTTGCTCTGGCCGTGTCACCGGGACAGCCGCTTTACTCATTATTGTATGCAACGGCAATTATTTTCTTCTGTTTCTTCTATACCGCGTTGGTGTTTAACCCTCGCGAGACGGCTGATAACTTGAAGAAAAGTGGTGCGTTTATTCCTGGGATCCGTCCTGGAGAACAGACTTCGCGTTACATTGATAAAGTAATGACTCGCCTGACATTAGCAGGCGCCTTGTACATTACTTTTATCTGTTTAATTCCGGAGTTCATGTTAATTACGTGGCAAGTACAGTTCTATTTTGGCGGTACTTCACTACTTATTATGGTAGTCGTAATCATGGACTTCATGGCTCAAGTTCAGACCCATATGATGTCTCATCAATATGAGTCTGTTATGAAGAAAGCTAATCTGGTTAACAAAGCGAATTTAGATCGCTTTGGACGCTAAGCTAGCTTTTACGGAGTGATGAAATGAAAGTTCGAGCTTCCGTTAAGAGGATCTGTCGTAATTGTAAGATCGTCAAGCGTAAGGGCGTTGTACGCGTACTTTGTGTTGAACCTAAACACAAACAGCGTCAAGGCTAAAACATTTGCTCAGCCCTGTCCGGGCTGAGCAAAATATTATTTGCAAAACTGTCGTCTGTCGAGTATCCTACCGGGCTTTTCACAGATGACCATTAACTATTGAGGAGTGCATAGTGGCCCGTATCGCTGGCATTAACATTCCTGATCAGAAGCACACAGTCATTGCATTGACTGGAATCTTCGGCATTGGCCGTACTCGCGCTAGAGCAATCTGCGCGGCTACTTCAATTGCTGAAGAAGCTAAGATCAAGGAATTGAGCGAAGCTCAAATTGATATACTACGTGAAGCAGTTGCCGAATACACAGTAGAAGGTGATTTGCGTCGTGAAGTTTCTATGAACATCAAGCGTCTTATGGACCTTGGTTGTTACCGTGGAATACGTCACCGTCGTAGCCTGCCCCTTCGTGGGCAACGTACTAAGACTAATGCGCGTACGCGTAAAGGTCCACGTAAACCAATCAGAAAGTAACGGGGTAATCCAATATGGCTAAAAGTCCGTCACGTTCTCCGCGTAAGCGTGTACGTAAACAGGTTGCTGATGGTATGGCTCATATCCATGCGTCTTTCAACAACACAATTATTACCATTACTGATCGTCAAGGTAATGCACTGTCTTGGGCAACTTCAGGTGGTTCAGGTTTCCGTGGTTCACGTAAATCTACTCCTTTTGCTGCACAGGTTGCTGCTGAGCGTGCAGGTGTTGCCGCTCAGGATTACGGTGTTAAAAACCTTGAAGTTTTTGTAAAGGGTCCAGGTCCAGGACGCGAATCTGCGATTCGTGCACTGAATTCGGTTGGTTATAAGATAACTAACATTACCGATGTGACGCCTATCCCTCATAATGGTTGTCGTCCTCCTAAGAAACGTCGCGTTTAATTCGTCGTTTTTAAATAGGATAGTTGGAGAAAGAACATGGCAAGATACTTGGGTCCAAAGCTCAAGCTCAGCCGCAGAGAAGGTACAGACCTTTTCCTAAAAAGCGGCGTGAGAGCAATCGATTCGAAGTGTAAGCTTGATACTGCACCTGGACAACACGGCGCTCGTAAGACCCGTCTGTCTGAGTATGGCGTTCAGCTACGCGAGAAACAAAAAGTTCGTCGTACTTACGGTGTGCTAGAAAAGCAATTCCGTAACTACTACAAAGACGCTGCACGTCAAAAAGGTAACACAGGTGAGAACCTGCTTACTCTTTTAGAAACCCGTCTTGATAACGTTGTTTACCGTATGGGTTTTGGTGCTACACGCGCTGAATCTCGTCAGTTAGTTAGCCATAAGTCAATTATGGTTAATGGCAGCGTTGTTAACATTCCATCATTCAAAGTGTCTGCGAATGATGTAATTAGCATTCGTGAGAAGTCTAAGAAGCAAGCGCGTATCGTAGCTGCTTTGGAAGTTGCTTCTCAACGCGAAAAGCCAACATGGGTTGAAGTTGATAACACTAAGATGGAAGGTGCTTTCAAGCGTCTACCTGAGCGTAGTGATTTATCTGCGGAAATTAACGAACAGCTTATCGTCGAACTTTACTCTAAGTAAAGTTAACACAAAAGAGAGGACACAATGCAGGGTTCTGTTACAGAATTTCTTAGACCGCGTCTCGTTGATATCGAGCAGGTTAATCCAACACGTGCCAAAGTTACACTTGAGCCGCTTGAACGTGGTTTCGGTCACACTTTAGGTAACGCGTTGCGTCGTATCCTATTGTCGTCTATGCCAGGCTGCGCGGTAACCGAAGTAGAGATTGATGGTGTACTGCATGAATACAGTAGCAAGGAAGGCGTGCAAGAGGATATCCTTGAGATCCTACTAAACCTTAAAGGTTTAGCAGTAGTGATCGAAGGGAAAGACGAAGCTATGCTTACTTTAAGTAAGTCAGGCGCAGGCCCTGTTACTGCAGCAGATATCACCCATGATGGTGATGTTACAATCATGAATCCTGAGCATGTTGTCTGTCATTTGACAGGTAACAATGAAATCAGCATGCGTATCCGTGTAGAACGTGGTCGTGGTTATGTACCGGCTTCTGCCCGTGCACAAACCGAAGACGATGATCGTCCTATTGGTCGCCTGTTGGTGGATGCTTCTTTCTCGCCTGTCGCTCGTATAGCCTACAATGTAGAAGCTGCACGTGTTGAACAGCGCACTGACTTAGATAAACTCGTTATCGATATGACCACAAACGGTACTCTCGATCCTGAGGAAGCTATCCGTCGTGCTGCAACCATCTTGGCTGAACAGCTAGATGCGTTTGTGGAGCTTCGCGATGTCACTGAGCCAGAGCAGAAAGAAGAGAAGCCGGAATTCGATCCGATTCTGTTGCGTCCTGTGGACGATTTAGAGCTAACTGTACGTTCAGCTAACTGTTTGAAGGCTGAGGCGATTCATTATATCGGAGATCTGGTTCAGCGCACTGAAGTTGAGCTGCTTAAAACACCTAACCTAGGTAAGAAATCTCTTACTGAAATTAAGGATGTTTTGGCTTCTCGCGGACTGTCGTTGGGTATGCGTCTAGAAAACTGGCCTCCAGCCAGCCTAGTCGACGACCTTTAACTCCAGATTTTGTACAGATAAGGTAATAAGGATTAGGTCATGCGCCATCGTAAGAGTGGTCGTCAACTAAACCGTAACAGCAGTCATCGCCAAGCTATGTTTCGTAACATGGCAAGCTCTTTAGTCCGTCACGAAGTGATCAAGACTACTGTAGCTAAAGCGAAAGAACTGCGTCGCGTAGTTGAACCTCTAATAACGCTTGCTAAGAGTGATAGCGTTGCAAATCGCCGTTTGGCATTTGCTCGTACTCGCGACGCTGAAGTCGTAGGTAAGTTATTTAATGAATTGGGTCCACGCTATCAGGAACGTCCTGGTGGATATACCCGCATCCTTAAGTGCGGTCTACGTACTGGTGATAAAGCGCCTATGGCGTATATTGAACTAGTAGGTCGCCCTGAAGCTGCAGAAGCTGTTGAAGCTGACGACGCTGAGTAATTAAGGGTTTCATTGCAAAAAAGCCGGGCTTGCCCGGCTTTTTTTATATCTTTATTTTGTCCAGTGACTCTGGGTTTTTACTCTCGGGGGTAAAACTAGTTGCCATCGTTTAAGGCCTTCTAAGCTAAATAGATAGCTGCCTTTCCTATCGAATTCGTAAGTTAGATCATCTGGATTCTTGCCTTGTAAGATCTGTGAGATAAGTTGCCCTGCTAGCTGGCCATGAAGATAGCCATCTAAGACGTAACCGCCAATATTTCTCTGTGCACCGATTGAAAAATCCCAAAAACCGAAGTGGGGTAGGGGAGAATTTTCCTTTGTCCAAAGGATCACTTCATCGGGGGAGACGTGCCGATTATCAGCATCTAGCAAGGTGTGATAGAGACCGACAAAGATCGCATCATAGCCACCTTCTTTTGCGCTACTGACAGCCTGCTGCCATTCAACAAATTTATTCAACAGCCTGAAATCAACACTAATCTTGCCTATGTTTATAGTGCTCAACTTTGGGCTTATCGGCTCGATAGAGGCCTTAGAGGTTTCACTGTCATCAAATACTACAAGTATTTTTCTGTCTGATTTTTTAGGCAATATTTGATCGGCTAGAATAATCGAACGTTTAAATATCGGTCGCTCCAGTACGCCGGTAAAGTTTGACAGCTTAGTCAAACCATAATCTCTAGGGTTGCTATTGAGTCCCAGAAAGACAACTGGTACATCAGTCTGTCCAAATTTCTGGGATAATAGGCTTATCGCGTTGTCATCGCAGAGTACCACCAGGTCAGGTTTTTGTTCGATGTATACCTGCCAGGCTAAGCTGGCTTGCTTTGGAAACTGTTCAGTAGGGATAGTTTTGGTATTCATGTAGAAATGTGAAAAGGTGTTGCTCTCATCAACAATCGACTTTATGCCACGATTATAGCTTTCATCCCAAGCATACTCTTTATGGTAGCTCTCAATAATTAGAATCGATGCCGCAGTGGCTTCTCCTCTAGCTAGGATATATATCACAAGCAATAAGAGCACTGTCAGGCGCATCTTGAGTATCTCCTAGGCATATACCTAGTTATAGTCTATTTATTCTCTAACGGTGTTTTAGAGGTATAAAAAAGGCCTCGTTAGAGGCCCTTTCAATCAGCAAGTCTTAGTAACCGCTTTTTTGCTCTGTTTTGTAATCTAGCTTCTCATGGGTCTGTCCCATAGCTTCGGCTACTTCTGGAGGCATGTAGTTCTCATCATGCTTAGCGAGTACTTCAGTTGCCTGCAATTTGCCACCTTCTATTAGTACACCCTGAGCGACGATGCCTTGGCCTTCACGGAAAAGATCTGGTAGTAGATCGTCATAAGTTACTATGATCTCACCGCCTAAGGAATCATGGATGGCAAATTCAACATGTAAGCTTTCAGGATCTCTTACCATAGAGCCCATAGTCACCATACCGCCGACGCGTATGCGCTGGCCTATTTCAGGTAACACGCCGGTGTCTTTTTTGCCTTGTACTATTTCTGTCGGAGTGTAGAAAAGGTTTAAGTTAGAGTTCAATGCGTACAGTAATAGTGATGCTATTGCGGCTACACCACCAATTAAGGCTACTGCTAGAGCGAGTCTTTTTTTACGTCTTGTGTTCACTATTTATTACTCCGGTTTTCTTTGAGGCGTTCTTCTCGCTGAATCTTTTTTGCTATTTCAGTCAACACTTTACGTTTCTGTCCCATGCTCTGTATGACAAGTATCCCTAAAGAACCAAATGTCACACCATAAGCTAGCCACACATAGAAGGCGTAGCCACCCATATTTAAAAAATCACTCAATGAATCAAATTGCATTATTTAACTCCTTGGGCTTTAGCTAGAGTACGAACCCAAGGTCGCATACTGTTGCGTGCCAAAACCTCAGATCTAAAACGGATTAAGGTTATAGCGCCTATCATTAGGCCGAAACCTAAGATGTTTATTAGCAATGGATACAGCATCTCAGTAGGCATAGTCGATTTTTCTGTAATTCTAATCGTCGATGGTTGATGCAGTGAGCTCCACCATTCAACTGAGTATTTAATAATCGGGATGTTAATCACACCGACTATAGCTAAAATACCGGCGGCTCGTGCAGCTAATACCTTATCTTCAAAAGAGGCGTAAAGTGCAATAACACCCAGATAAAGAAACAAGAGGACCAGTTCGGCTGTCAAACGTGCATCCCATACCCACCAAGTTCCCCACATAGGCTTACCCCAGGTAGCGCCAGTGACTAAGGCGATAAAGGTGATCACGGCTCCTATTGGTGCAATGGCTGCAGCGGCCCAGTCTGCCGATTTTATCTGCCATACCAGGCCGATAAATGCAGACGTTGCCATGCCCATATATGCGGCCATAGACATAGAGGCTGCAGGAACATGGATGAAGATGATCCGGTAACTGTCACCTTGTTGATAATCACTTGGTGCAAAAGCTAATCCCCACACTGATCCTATACCGATCAGCGCAATCGCTAACATAGCGAACCAAGGGAGGAGTTTTCCAGAAAGGTTATACGCTCGTTCTGGATCCGCGTAACTATGTAGCCATTTCCACATATCAGTTAGTACTCACTCTTAAAGATGCACCAATTGCGAATGGTGCTAACGTTAATGAACCGACCAACATCGCTGCAATTATAGCGAGATGGCCATCATAAGGTAGATTTAACCCGGCAGCGTCTATGGCTGTCGTGGCAAAGATTAATACTGGAATATATAAAGGTAAGATGAGTAAGCTAAGTAGCACTCCTCCTTTATGTAGTCCTACGGTTAACGCGACGCCAATAGCCCCGAGTAAACTTAACACCGGTGTCCCTAAGGCTAAGGTTGCCATCAGCGCGCCGTAGCTATTAGCGTCTAAATGAAGTAATACGGCTAAAAGCGGCGCGACCAGAATTAGTGGTACTCCGGTTAATATCCAATGAGCGAGCACTTTTGCCAGAACCATCAAAGGCAAAGGTTGTGGGCTGAGCAGCATCTGTTCAAGACTACCGTCGACATAATCGGCCTTAAACAACCTCTCTAGGGACAGCATAGAGGCTAGCAAGGCCGCGACCCAAATAATGCCTGGGGCGACTCGAGATAATATTTTCGGTTCGGGTCCTATAGCCAATGGAAATAAGGTGACTATCAAGATAAAAAACAATAGTGGATTAAATATGTCGCCCTTATGACGAATTGCAATCTGTAGATCGCGTTTTAGTAGTGTAAAAAATGCTTGTCTGAAGCTGATGCCTTTTTTCATTTTTTGACCTTTATACAAAGCGATATTCAAGGCTAATCTTTCGCAGAATATCGTCTCCGATAATTCCCATATCTTGATGTGTCGTCAAGATGACACATCCACCACGTTTAGCGTGTTCAAGGAATAGATACTCAAGTTCTTCGACACCTTTCTTGTCGATAGCGGTAAAAGGTTCGTCTAACAACCAAATTTTACAATCGGTATGCCAGAGTCGAGCCAAGGCCGTACGTCTATGTTGCCCGGCTGAAAGGTGTCCTGCGAGTGCTTCTTCGAAGCCTGCTAGATTTACTTTGGCGAGAATATCTTGAGTATTGAAATCATTATAACCACTAATGCTTAAATTGAAGTTAAGATTTTCCTCTGCGGTTAATTCACTCTTAACACCTGCGAGGTGACCTATGTAGAGCAGGTCCTCATTATATTCGTCTCTATAACGATTTATATTTTGATTCTTATAATGAACATCGCCTGCGTAGGGGCGTGAAAGTCCTGCGAGAATCCTAAGTAGACTGGTTTTACCAGAGCCATTAGGACCTTCAATTTGAACGATCTCACCTTCAGTAATGTCGAAACAAAGCTCATCGAATAAGATGCGCTCCTCACGAATGCAGGTCAATTCCTTGGCTGAAATTAGGGTCTTTGTCATCTGTTCTACCACTGAGTCCTCTACATCAAGCCTTAAGTAATCACAAGGGATCCTAACACAATCACAATAGGGGGTTTAGTACTGCTTTGCTCTATGTGTCAGCAATTTGATGTGCTTCCAATAATTGAAACCTTTTAACAGAATTTTTGAACTTTTTCTTTTTCTCAATAAACATTTTTTAACCCTTGCTAATATAATATCTAATTTGTGCTATTAGTTGTGTTTATAGTGTCCAAGCTTTGATAGGAATCACAAAAAGGTGAGTTTTGTTGAAGTTTAATGTATTCTAGAGCAGGTATAAAAATAGTCTGCCTTACTCATTGATGAGAGTAATAAGGGTGGCGTTGAGCTTTGTTAGAACTTGCATTAGGAACATCGAACATGAAAAAATTGTTAGCTATGACTGCGGTCGCTGCTTTGACTTTGTCTGCAAACGCATTTGCACAAGAAGGTAAGGCTGTATACGACAAGGCATGCCACATATGCCACAGCATGGGTGTCGCTGGCGCTCCCAAATCACATGATGCTGCTGCTTGGGAGCCACGTCTTGCTCAAGGAATGGATACATTAGTATCTACAATCAAAACTGGTAAAGGCGCAATGCCACCAGGTGGCATGTGTACTGATTGTACCGATGAAGATTACAAGAACGCTATCGAGTACATGTCTAAGTAATCTTTATCTAGCTCGAGAGTTGAGCATAAAAAAACCGGCAATTAGCCGGTTTTTTTATGTCTGTCTTTTCTAGTTAATCGTAGCGGAACATCAGGCAATAAAAAGGGTCTGCGTTTGCAGACCCACTTCAATTTTTATGTCGCTATTTAACTTGCGTATCTATGACAAGCTGGACGGTATCACCCACTTTCACCATGGCAAGCCGACCTTGAAGATCACCAGACTGCGGTTTCACGCTACCATGCTTAGAGAGGACTGCGATAATCTCGACATTCTTAGCCCCACTCAGTTTCACATCGCCACCCATAGAAGTACTATCATCTAAGGTGATAGTGGTTGGTAGTGATTTAGCCGAGACCTTAATCGCCGCTAGAGGGACTTTCGGGCCTTCAGTACTACGGGCAAAGATGAACAGCATATCTGAACTAGCCACTTGGGCCGCTAGCTCATCAGATACAGAAACTTCAACGTTAACGCTTTTAGTCGTAGCTTTTACACTTGCGTGTGCTGCGTCATCAGGTATCTCACTTGTCTCGGCCTGAATTCTCATCCTGGCACTATCGATAGCATTGATGATTGCACTTCGATCGACATCTTTTCTTTCGCTATCGAGTATGACTTGCCAAGCATCGATGGCAATTTGATAATGAGCCGTAAAGAAAGCGTCCATACCTTTAAGCAACAGAGTCGAAGGATCTTCTGGGTCGAGCGCTAAAGATTGATCGATAATAGCCTGGATGGCAGGTGTCATCTGTTGATTCGCCCTGTAATACATGGCGGTTGCTTTTGGACCCAATAACTCGGCATGTGTACCAACGAGCTCCATAGCTTGATCAAAGGTTGCTATAGCATCGTTATAACGACTCGCAGATATATATATGTGGCCAAGACTAAAGAGAAGCTGACTATTTTCAGGCTCAGATTTCACTTGAGCTTCCATCATCTCTAGACGCTGCTGCATTATTTGCTCGGCATCCATTCCTGCATGTGGACTTGCTGGAGCTGGCTGATCTAATTTAGCGTAGGCTCCAAGTGTGGCATAGAAATAACCAGAAAGACCTATAATGACCACAGACATTAAGGTAGGCCATATCAAACCTTTTGGCTTAATTTTGTTGACCAGAGATTCATCTTCACCTTGCTTCATATCCTGAAGCAGACTTATCTCTAACTCTTTCTTAAGTACGTCGAACTCCTGTTGATCAAGAAGCTCTTCTTCTAGTTCGTTCTCTAGAATGATGAGACGATTGTTAAACAGCTCAAGGTTAGTTTGTTTACGAACACCTGCTTCTTCCGTCTGCAACATCTTATGCTGACGAAAATGAGGAAACCAAATCAGCACTAGGCTGACTAACACAAAAAGCGCAATAAAAATCCAGAGAGTGGTCATTATTTCTTTTTCACATTAGTTATAAAAAGCGGATCAACCGCTGGGCTAGGGATAGGATTATACGTAAAGATTATTCATTGAACAGTAATATAAGGAGATGAGTCAGGTAAATAGTGATAGTTGGGCACTGGTTCACAGTTCGATTCTATTTTTTAAAAGAGGCTGAAACTTAAGTTTCACATAAGGGTCTGATCATAGAATCAGGTTCATTTTACATCTGTTACAGACTTGATGATTAGCCAATAAATGCGACTGGTCACCCATATTTGTACGAAAGAAGCAGACAGATACAACAGCAAATACTAAAATGACTCAAATTTTAAACCTTAGGCAGCTAAATTATTACTTGCTTAAGTATGTTGAGTGATTGAATTGGGCGTAAGCTTAACAAATAATCTAAAGTACTGAGGAAAACTCATGATCCCAGAATTAGGACACCTATCGCTGATAATCGGTTTGGCTTTTGCCTTCCTTTTAGCTAGCGTTCCTTTAATTGGTGTTGCACGCAAAGACCAATACCTAGTGCGCTATGCTTGGCCACTAACTTACGGTATGTTCTTCTTTATCTTCCTATCCGTTATTGTACTAGGCTACAGCTTTGCGGTTGATGACTTTTCAGTTGCTTATGTAGCGCATCACTCAAACTCTCAGTTGCCTATCTTCTTTAAGATAGCAGCAGTATGGGGTGGACATGAAGGATCTTTACTCTTCTGGGTGTTTGCACTTTCCGGCTGGACAGCGGCTGTTGCCTATTTTAGTAAAAGCCTAGAAGAGGTGTTTACTGCCAGGGTATTATCGGTACTGGCCTTCATCGTGATCGGTTTTGCATTATTCATGGTCTTGACTTCCAATCCTTTCGAGCGCTTATTCCCGATCCCTATGGAAGGCCGTGATCTAAACCCAATGTTGCAAGACGTGGGTCTGATTTTCCACCCTCCTATGCTATATCTTGGTTATGTAGGCTTCTCTGTGAGTTTTGCCTTCGCTATTTCAGCCTTAATGGGCGGTAGTCTTGATTCAGCATGGGCACGCTGGAGCCGACCATGGACTTTGGCTGCTTGGGTATTCCTAACTGGTGGTATTTCTCTCGGTTCTTGGTGGGCATATTATGAATTAGGTTGGGGCGGTTGGTGGTTCTGGGATCCAGTCGAGAATGCTTCATTCATGCCTTGGCTAATCGGCACTGCACTGCTTCATTCGGTTATCGTGACCGAGAAACGCGCTGCTTTCCGTAACTGGACTGTACTACTCTCTATCACCGCATTCTCGCTAAGTTTGTTAGGTACTTTCATTGTTCGTTCCGGAGTGCTTACTTCGGTGCACTCTTTTGCCGCAGATCCTAGTCGAGGCATGTTTATTCTGCTGTTATTGGGATTGGCTGTCGGTGGCTCATTGACACTATTCGCTTTCAGAGCTAGTCAAATGAAGAGTCCGGCACGTTTCGATTTATGGTCTAAAGAAACTATGCTGCTTATCTGTAATATTCTACTTACAGTGGCATGTGGCACCGTACTACTAGGTACCCTCTATCCGCTACTCATAGATGCTTTGAATATGGGTAAAATTTCGGTAGGACCTCCATATTTTAATGCCGTGTTCGTACCAATCATCCTAGTGCTATTCGTATTTATGGGCATAGGTCCGAATATACGTTGGAAGAAAGCTAAGCCTGGCGCGATGAAAGCGAAAGTCTTAGTACCTGCAGCCGTTGCTACTACTGTTGGTGTCGCGGCGCCATTCCTGGCGGATGGTAAGTTCAATATCTGGGTCGTTTTAGGAA
Organism: Shewanella sp. YLB-07; assembly: GCF_009377275.1. Lineage (NCBI taxonomy): Bacteria > Pseudomonadati > Pseudomonadota > Gammaproteobacteria > Alteromonadales > Shewanellaceae > Shewanella > Shewanella sp. YLB-07. The sequence continues at coordinate 44,171 of NZ_VOQB01000026.1, forward strand.
TCGGTACGGCTACTTGGGTTACACTCATGACACTTAGAGCGGGATACGATCTGATTAAGTCGAAAGATGGCTCTCTTAGTTTGGCTCGACTGGGTCGTAGCCAACTGGGTATGATCATTGCTCACTTAGGCATAGCAGTATCGGTTGTGGGCGGCACTATTGTTTCAAACTACTCGATCGAAAAGAGCGTACGCATGGGGCCTGGTATTAGCCAAGAGCTGGCAGGTTACACTTTTAATTACATCGAAACTAAGAATGTTGTTGGACCAAACTATACGGCTTTACAAGGACAGATTGAAGTGTCTAAAGATGGTGAATTTATCACCTTGCTAAAGCCGGATCGTCGCCAGTACAATGTGCGTACTATGGACATGACAGAAGCTGGTATCGACTGGGGACTCTTCCGTGATTTATATGTCACCATGGGCGATCCAATTAGTCGTACCGAGTTTGCTGTACGTATTAACTATAAGCCATTTGTTCGTTGGTTATGGTTCGGAAGCATCTTTATGATGGTAGGTGGCTTCTTTGCTGCATCGGATAAGCGGTATCGTACGAAGAAGGCACCGCAAACATCTAAGCTCGACGCGGAAAAAGAGAAATTGGCTACGGCCTAACTTGAATTGGGGCAAGTATGAAGAAGCTGGTATTATTTATTCCACTGATCTTAGTGATGGGTATGGGAGCGTTCCTTTATAAGGGACTCTTCCTCAACCCACAACAATTAGATTCGGCTCTCGAAGGAAAACCTATCCCGGTTTTTCAGTTAGAGCGTTTGGAAGATAGTAGCGAGATAATCACAAATGAAACCTTGAAAGGTAAAGTGTCATTATTAAACGTATGGGCGACATGGTGCCCATCGTGTAAATACGAGCACCCTTATCTGATGCGTTTTGCAAGACAGAATACTTTACCTATCTATGGTATTAATTACCGTGATGAACGGGCACTGGCGATTCGAGAATTGAATAGGCAGGGAGATCCCTATACTAAGAATATTTTCGATCATGACGGGCGTCTCGGTCTGGATCTTGGTGTTTATGGCGCGCCTGAAAGCTTCTTAGTTGATCACAACGGTATCATCAGGTTCAGATATGCAGGCCCAATTGATCAGCGCGTATGGAATGAGACATTGCTGCCAATGATTAAACAGCTGCAAGCCGTTGCAAAGCAGGAGGGAGCTTCATGATGAAATCAGTATTCAAACTCATGGGAGCAATACTCCTGTCATTAACTGTGATATCAGTTTATGCGACGCCAGTTGATACCTATGAGTTCAAGTCAGTAGAAAACCAGAAGCGAGCGCTGGAACTAGCGCACTCACTTCGTTGCCCTCAGTGTCAGAATCAAAATTTAATCGATTCTAATTCGCCGGTAGCTCAGGATCTTCGTCTCGAAGTTTACCAGATGGTTGATGCCGGGAAAGACTATGACGAAGTGATAGAGTTTATGACTAGTCGCTATGGTGATTTCGTCCTCTATAAGCCGAGAATGGAACCCAAAACATATGTCTTATGGTTAGGTCCTTTCGGGTTATTAGTCGTTGGCTTACTTATCGGTTTCTTCTTCGTACGTAAACAGCGTATCTCTCAAGTCGAAGAGCAAGATATCAGCGCCGAAGAGCAGAAAGAGTTAGACAGGTTACTCAATCGAGACGACCAATGAATAAAGGTTTGACTAAAGTGCTAACAGTTTCTCTGTTAGCACTCACTTCATTATCTATCGGTGCGGCTATGGCGTATCCAGGGATGCACAAAAAAGACGAAGGGGTTGCTCAGTCGAGTATAGACCTTATCAGTGTATTGCCTGAAACCTATCCAATCGATGTTGTTCCGTTCAGTGATGGCAATGGTAAGCCTGTGGACTTCAGTCAATATCGAGGCAAGGTTATCATGGTTAACATGTGGGCGACTTGGTGCCCACCATGTGTGCGTGAATTACCTGCAATAGAACGCTTATCATCTAAGTTCGATAAAGCAAAATTCGAAGTCTTACCAATTTCTATCGATCTTGATGGAAAAGAAAAAGTTGAGCCTTTCCTTAAAGAGTTAGGAATGGAAGGTTTCACGTCTTATTATGATGAGAAGCAGCAGCTAGGTCAGGTGTTCCCACTCGACACTATTCCCGCGACATTTATCTTAAATGAAGAAGGTGAACTAATTGCTTTTGTACGCACCTTTGTAGACTGGGATGATGAGAAAGCGGTTGAATTGATCCAGAGCTTTATAGATAAACCTATATAGACCACGAACTATAGAAATATCAGTATTGATAAAGCACGAGTTGGCATTATCACTTCTTTAAAAGGGACCTTAGGTCCCTTTTTTGTGTTTTGAACCCAGTAGTGACTGTTAAAGAGGCGGTCTGAGTGCTATTAATCACCGTTTCGATTGATAAATATGCGGTCATTAAGTTAATTGGAATATACTTGTAAATAGCACTTGCGCTCTGGGCTGACATCCCTATAATGCGCATCCACTGACACGGCAAACCAGTCTTCTTAAACGAAGCTGAAACCCAGTCAGGGCAATAAGTAAGCGGTTAAAAAGTTAATTTTTAAA
>NZ_VOQB01000027.1:0-37115 GCF_009377275.1 Shewanella sp. YLB-07
CACGGGGATGTGTTGACGCAAGAGGAGTATTACCCCTTCGGTGGCACGGCAGTGTGGAGTGCAAAGCATACCTCGGAGGCGAAGTATAAATATGTGCGTTACTCAGGTAAAGAGCGGGATGTCACAGGGCTGTATCACTACGGTTACCGTTATTACATGCCGTGGATGGGACGCTGGCTCAATCCGGATCCGGCCTGGATGGTGGATGGCTTGAACTTGTATCGGATGGTGAGAAATAATCCTATTACTTTGATTGATGATGACGGACTTGTTCCCATCGGTGCCAAACAGAAAAATGGTTTGTATGAGCCTCAGTTAAGAGTGGGTCCTCAAAGGGAGGTTGAAGGCGCTCAGATAGTCATGCCAGCTCAAGACTCCAAGACAATATTCAAGCTTAATGCTCATCCTGAGCGGCTACGGGATGTGTTGAGCAAGGAGGCTTTAAGTCATGCGCCATTGCTGACAGACCTGATAAACCCTCAAAAAGTTAATCTATCCTCAATAGATGAGCAAACCCTCCAACATAAACAGGGCGGCGGTAAGATGATGTTTGGGGCATTAAAAGTCGTCAACAACCAAAGTACATATCATGCTTTGCACGTGGTTAACCCGCAAAAACCGTTAATAACGACAGGAATGAATGCCGAGTTGGCATATTGGACGCCGCAAGGGGGGTATGTTGATATTCCAACCTTGCCCGCTAATGGAGAGCCTGAACTTGTTTTTACCCCAGGGTTTAGTGGCTGCTCTTTTGTTGTTGATCAACTCGACCCTAAAACATTGCGAGTGTATCATGTTCAAGGAAATAAAGAGAATGAGGAATATAATCAAAGGGATAATCAACATGGAGAAGGGCTTGTTGAGGCTATGGAATACGTAGATTATGGTTTCCATACTGATGAATCTGGTCAAGTAATGGAAAATATAACGGGCTCAGCCTTTATGGCGTTTGACCGTAAAGACAGCGCTTGGGGTATCCATTATCAAGGTATAGCCAATACCCCTGCTATTTCTGCAATAAATGAAACTGCTCCAACCTTCTTTAATAAAAAGGGGAAGCTTCAAGTCACAACACAGTTTTCCTCGTCAAGTAAAGTCTCTCATCTTGGCAGTAAATCATTAAGATGAAGAGGCTGCTAACGTATAAAGTCGCAATGAGGTGTTTGTTTATAAAAATCATATGACGTTGTTTTTTGTTATTGTTAAGTGAAAAAATACATTTATTGAAAACGGTTAGTTTGCTACTGTTGGGAAGTTAAGATCTCGCGGGTCGGGATCTTAAGCCTTTAAAGTAAATCATATACTGATTGATTACTTTTGATGTTTTTAGGGGTATTTTCATAAGATTATTACACTCACCATTCCCATTCCCTTTACTCGGTCGCGTCCGTTACTCTGCTTTGATGATATTGTTTCACTGCAATTAAACGTGATTTCAGGCACCCCATAGAATTGATGCTCAAATGCCGTTCGCTGGTTAATCAAGTTTAGATTGAGTCACTCATGGATTGGCCTGTTGCTACTGGCAAGGGCATCAATAAGCCCTCTTTTGAGTGCGTCTGAATAGTGACTTTCTCTTAGTAATAGGTTGATACCGGATAAATCTCTCGGGTGCAGCACTATCCAGTGCAGCACCCATTTTTCCACCCTATCATTGCGCCAACGACACATGTTTAAAGAAACACGCCGCGACGCTATTCATGCTAGCGCATCTTGATCGCTGTGCACCATTAATGTGAGTAATACTTTGCTGGCGACCTGCAATCGGGACGTAAGTCAGATCGATATCAACAGATAGCCTTGGCATGTTCAACACAAACAGACTGGAGTATAACGGTGATTGGATACACTGCGTCGCTGAGTGCCAGTGTTTGCTTCACGGCCTGTCTAACAACGTATTGACTGCATCTATCGCGTCAGATTGGATGACTATATCCACTGGATCAATACGCTATCCCTTTATTTTACCACATTCAACCTCGGGCTCAGAGGGTGAACCACATAGACGTACTCACTCAACGCCATGGGAACTTGACCATACACGTTATGTGATATAATCGTTTTAGAATGGTTGGCAAAAGAGTCCGTCGTACCTGGGTAGGTCTCTTGACTACCGTCAATACGCAGATTGACAAGTTTGATGTGGCGACAAAACCTCCCTGAAAAACCTAACAGTTTATTATACAGACCTCAAAAAATAGTCTACCTCATAGGGTATTGGGCTACTATGTACAGGCGCATAAAAAAGTATCAACAGAAAGTTGACCAATCCACCTGTTGCGCATACAAAAATAACACTTTAAGCTTCAAGGCAACGATCTTGAAGCCCTCATGCTCTACCACATTTGTGTCGAACTACTGTGATTACTGATTTTGGCGAATCTATGGTTTATAAAATTAAGCTGATGCGATGTGAATGTATAAAATTTTGATGACAGCTATTTTGTAATATGAGTGTACATCGTAACTAATTAGTCAGCATCTTCCCTGGTGTTCAACACCTTAAAGCCATGATGCTCATATAACTCAATCAGTCTTTGACTATTTTCACACTCTAGTATGATAGCGCGCCCACCGATTAAAGACTTAACTTGGTCAATGACGCAATACACTTCATCTAAAACACCTTGAAGAGTAAGTGCGTTGTCGTCGACACTATAGTTCTTTGCTAGTTGGCCTATCAAAAAGACCCGAAGCCTTTCTACATCCTTTCGCATTCCATCAAGCTTTTTAACTTGTGTTTTCGCGAGTTCGAAGCTGCCAAGATACAATTCTTTAAAGGATATGGAAAAGTAAGCCAGAATGAGGCCTTCTTCATTTAATATTAAGTATGTTCGTGCACTGTCGCTTTCTTCAAAACGGATGGACTTAAAACGGAGGAAGTCTTCTACATCGGGGTTTTTGGGGCAAGTAAAATCTAAAAAGAGCTTGGAAGTTTCTTCTTTTTCAAACTCTTCTAGTAAGTCTCCAAGCTTGACAATCGTTGTCTTAATAAGCTGATTCCTTTGACTTTATCTTTTTTATGATCGCGCTTCTTTACTTCCACTACGCGCGGCTTGCAAAGTTCGCTCTTCAATTGTTGTATACTCTTTTCATCAGTAACAACAAAGTCTTTATTGAATGACGCAGTTGCCATAGCTACCACCTCTTTTTTGTTAATGTCGTCAACAAAGCAAATACAATATAACTTTATGACATTGTGTTGTAATGTGTTACAAACTGCGACTCACTCCTAGCGCCTATCATTGTTTTTACCCCCTTATCTGCTAATACAGAAAATGGCGGCAATGATTACCACCCACTCATGGCATGTTACACCACAAACCTTAATTATCTGAAATTACAGTAGAACAAATCCATACCGATGGCCTTGATAGGATGTGCGGTTTACGGGTAAAAAAAAGCCCGCCAAGAATGGAAAAAGGCGGGCAACAACTTAGTTAATGCTATTCATTTATATCTTGATGAGCAGCGCCATGTAAGAGCACTTCTTGTATAGTAATGTTGAACATTGCCTAGTTCGCCCCATTATCTGTTCACTATTACCTCCATAGCCTGCGGTTTCTTCATCATGGTAGGGTCTCCCAGCATGCATAGGCACACAACCGTCAAGTGCTTAGCTATGTGAGCTGTCGCTTCGTCAGCATCAATGATAACAATGAAGATCTTGAGGGGATGTCAGTGGGTCTCAGGCTTTGGAGGTCATGCCTGTAAGGTGTCAGTGTAGATTGATTCCAGATAGGCAAATACGGCCACACCAATGACATATCTCAATATACCACGGCATTTGGAGAGATGGCGCAAAAAAGCCTTAATCACTCTTTATTTCATGTTGGGATTTGTGACGGTAACCAGTTGGTTGCAATGGGGCGTGTCGTGGGCGACGGTGCTATGTCTTTTTATGTACAAGATGTGGTTGTGCACCCAGCGTATCAAGGTTCAACCGCTGCGCTACTGGCGGCAAAAGGAAAGGAAGCCTTTTATGAACGTTTTGGTTATATTCAACGACCAAGTGATTACCTTTGGTAATGGCATGAGTAAATTCTTTTAACCGTCGTGATTCATCACTATTTAGCTGCGGTCGGCTCTTGTTGCATTGAGCGAAATGACTCAGCTATTTTGTTGGTCATCATAGTGGGATCTGTTTACATCAAATGGATTAAAGTGGTTGCGCTATAGCGTGGGTAAGGAAAGTTACCTTCAACGCTACCGCAGCAACTCAAATAATGATCAATACACGGTGTTAAGCCGCTGCACTGGGCTGGCGATGTCTGTCTGCCCTCGGTAATTTTAGCGATGCCAGAGTCTGTTAGTCTGAATTTAGGTAAAAAAAAGCGCTTGGCTAGGGACCAAGAGCAGAATTGATGTTTACTCTGGGCACCTGAGTTTATTTTGGAGAATGACGTCAGGTGCCTTTTGCACCAAGCCTGAAGAGAAAGTGTACTTTATCGATACTGGGCTTGATGTCTCCTGTAGGGGAAAGTCAGCCGTTTTACATTCAATGGCCCTTTGCCGTAATCGTCATCCTTGAGGCTGAACAGTGCTCCTTAAGCACGGTGTTGTCGTGAGCGGTGCTTAGCATGACGGATGACGGTGCTTGCCACCTAAAAAGGCAGTGCTTTAATCTGTATTGGTGGCTCAGCATCATCAAAATGGCTTGCTGTCTCTGCCGTTAAAATGTGCATGTTCCGTACTCTAGCAAACTCACAGCATGACAAAAGGGCAGCTTGCAGCGCTGCGCGCCACAGTGTGTTCAGTTAGTCCTTGATGCGTGGCGGCAAGTCACTCAGACAGAGGAACCTGTGGTGTACGCTGGTGCTTGAATCTTAGAAGCGTCCATCCCCAGTTCTTCATTATCTAAGATCGATAAGCATTTTAGCCAACGACAGCTACATCAATCAGTGATTAGCAAATTGAAAAAAGTTCAAGAGGAGGTCGGTGGTTAAACTTCTCATTATTTACATTTGGTTCGACACCGGTTGTTGATATCCCCATGTTAACAACTATGACAGTCATAGCGTTGCTAGCAGCTAACAGTGGCTTTATTTTCCTGAATTAAGTTGTCTTACCCATTTTCTCATCGTGGATTTCCCACATTCATTACACAAGTTTGATCAACTACGGTCTGGTTTTTATCAAGGATTAGCAGGCTGTTTTTTGCCTAAAATTGGCGCATAAGTGTGTTTAGTGGTTGATGTACATTTTGTACTAGTGCCATTTGTGAGGTTAACCATTTATTTGCGGTGAATGCGGTGAAATTGATTAATTTGTAAACCAATTGATGCATCCATGTTGTTTCCATGTTGTTTTTGTCCTTTTTTTAACCCTATTTCTTGTCATGATGAGTGGGTATTTAAAGCTGGTTGTACAACGGATGGATCCCTGTTTTTTTTAGTCATTACTTTACTCATGAGAACACTGAATGGACATAGTGCACTTAGGTCAAGACCCAGTAGTGGGGCGCTTTCACTCTCCAGATTATCAATTACTTGAAAAGATCGGCGCCGGCGGATTTGGGCAAGTCTATAAAGCGATACAGCACAGCACGCAAAAACTCGTCGCCATTAAGTTTCTCACCCTGTTATCTGATGCCTCTCCAGAGAAGAATCGACGCCATATTGCCCGTTTTCATCGCGAGTCTGATCTGATCTGTCGCCTCAACCATCCCAATATTGTGCAGTTGCTGGACAAAGGACAGCAAGGCGATAGTGTCATTTATGCGGTGTATGAATTTATTGATGGCCACACATTAAAGGCGCATTTGGAGGCTCATGGACCGCTCAGTGCGATTGATGCGGCGGAGATCATGGCCTGTGTGTTAGATGCATTGTCCCATGCCCATGAGCAAGGGGTGATCCATCGAGACATTAAACCCGCCAATATTATGCTGTATAAAGTGGGCGCCAAAACCCATGTCAAAGTGCTTGATTTTGGCATTGGTACCTTGCAACACGATGTCCGCCAGCTTGACTATAAGAGCATCACGTTAACCCAAGAAACATTGGGTACGCCCACCTACAGCGCCCCGGAGCAACTCCGAGGAGAGCCGCCGGTGGCCCAAACGGATATTTATGTGTGGGGGTTGGTGTTTTTGGAGTGTTTGTCCGGGGTTCCGACGTTTACCGGCGGCAGTTTAGCGGCCATTTTTCATCAACAATTGAGTGCATCTAATGTGCCTTTAGGGCTGTTAGCCGGTCATCGTTCAGCCCATTTATTTCGGCGTGTGTTGAGTAAAAAAGCCCATGAAAGGCCGGCTGATACGGCCAAGTTGTACCATGAATTTTGTCAGCTTAACTTTGCTAACCTGGTGGGGGCGCTCTCAGAACAGGAGCACCACCACAGGGGCTCGGTAGAGACACAGATTGTTAATAACGCTGACACTCTGATCCACGCGGGGCGTTTTTCCTACTCGCGACTCACCGAGCGTAAACCGATCTCGGTGTTAAGTGTCATTTTAGGCGCGCAGTCGTGCTCAAGTGCCCATCCAGTAGAGCAGGAGATCATCGACACCTTCCATCACGACTTAATGCAACAGTGTATCGACATTGCGATCCGTTATGGGGCGAATCACGTGGGTGGGCTAGGGGACAACCTGTTGTTTTATTTTGGTCATCCGAACGTGAGTGAAAATGACAGCCGGTTATGCAGCCGTACTGCGTTGGACATTGTCAGTAATTTTAATAACAAGAATAAACTGTTGCAGCACAGCCATGGCATTGTCAGCCAGGTCCAGATGGGAATTGATATCGGTTACATGGTCAGTGTTGCCAATGCCCTGCCGGAAGGCCATACCGCTCATCAAGCGATGACGTTGTGCCGCAAGGCCCAGCCCGGACAAATTTTATGCTCTGACAGGGCAAAGCAACGGCTTGAAAGCCATGTTAATTTTGATTTTTTGCCCGCCAGAGAGTCTCACCATGAGGGGACTCTGGAGCCCCATTGTTATCAGTTAAGCAGTGAACGCCAATCTGAGGCATTTGGTTTTCTTCGGGGCACACGAAAGCACCGGGGTTTTATTGGTCGAGAGCAGGAATTGACCCAGCTCATTGCGGTACTGACCAGCCCATGTACCGCTGCTGCAGATGCGCGTGTCCTTGGGCCTGTTGTACCTGGCCAAGGGCATTTACTGGCGCATGTCTATGGTGAAGCGGGGATCGGTAAATCCCGTTGCGTGCTTGAGCTTAAAGAGCGGTTGGTGAGTCGGCGTTACTTTGTGGCTCAGTGTTTACCCGAGCATCAAAATAATGCGCTATCGCCGATCTTAACCTTGCTGAAACATCAGCATGGCCTGATGGGGATGTCGGATGAGCGCTGCCGTGCACACTTAATGGTGATGATCGCGAAAACGTCGCTCAGTGAGTCACATCAACGCCAAGGTTTGCTGGTATTAGCTGCGTGGTTAAACCTTCCTTTGAGCGACGATTACCTGTTGAGTGAATTGTCACCTGAGCGCCAAAAGCGGTGTTTATTTGCGGTGATCAGTGCGTTGCTTTGCCACGTCGAGGTGGTCGGCGATACGGCAACGTCGGAGCGGGATCAATACTTATTTATTTTTGAAGACATGCATTGGGCGGATCCTGTCAGTTGCGAATTTATCCGTTATCTGGTGAGCACTGAGGTGTTTACCCAAGGTCGCCATGCCTGGCTCAACACCTCCCGCGAACCGCTACCGTTGACGATGAGTGCGTTTATCCCAGTGGCCATCAATCGACTCTCCCGCTCACAAAGCTATGCCTTGATTGATGAGTTGTTTGACAGACAGCGGCTAGCTGCAGGGTTGACGGCGCTATTGATTGAGCGCACGGATGGGATCCCGCTGTTTATTGAAGAGTTGATCACCAGCTTGCAACAGCAAAAATCCGTGCACAAAGTGAATGGCATCATCGATTTTGTCGACCATGACACCCACCCCGTGCCTGCGACCTTAAGGGAGCTGTTACAGCAGCGACTCGATGGGTTGCGGTTCGCCAAAGAGACGGCGCAACTGGCTGCGACCATTGGTCGTGCCTTTGATTATACGTTACTGATCGCCGTATCCGGTAAAGGTGAAGCGCAGGTACAACAAGATCTGCAGGCCTTGATTAACGCTGAATTAGTTTACCTTCAACGTCAGGTAGACGGGGATCGATATTTCTTTAAGCATGCACTGGTCAGAGACGCCGCTTACGATGGGATGGAACGTCCCGCGCGGCAACAGGTGCACCTGCAGTTGGCGCGTATTTTGGTGGATGATTTCGCTGACAGAGTGGCGCGCCACCCGGCAGAAACCGCGCGTCATTATGCCGGCGCCGGCGAATGTGGTGCTGCCAGCACCTATTATGCATTAGCAGGCGATCACGCGGTGACGATTGCATCCCATAGGGAAGCGGTGACGTTTTATCAGGCTGCCCTTGTCCAGCTGGACACGGCAGACGGTGAGTATCTGCTGGAGAAAATGGAATTAAATACTCAACTTGCCAATGTGTTGACCATGAAGTCAGGCTACGCCAGTGAGCAAGTGGAGCAGATCCAGCACACCCTTGCCGAGCTCAAAGCGCGGCAAGCTGAGGATCATGTCGGCGAGGCCAGGGAGATGACCGACACTTTGCGCCGCCAAGCGGCGACTGATTGTTGGGGGCAGTCGGTGTTCCAGATGGTGTCGGGCAATTTTGAACAGGCGCTGGCGCTCACCACCGTGTACCGGGCTCACTGTGTCCCCGGCGATCACTTGGCACAAATCTGTCCGCATTTGTCAGAGGCCTTTATTGCATTGTGGCAGGGACAGTTATCTACCGCATACGGGCTCTTGCAGCAAACGGCGCAGTTCAACACCCTAGCGCGTCATGGCTTAGGTGAGAATTTTCAAGCCGACTGTACGGCGTTGTATGGCTATAACACTCAGGTGGCGGCGGGCATATACACGGCACTTAACCACTATGTGTTGACGAATAATGCCCCTGAAAGTGGTGCCTTTGCCCAGGACGCGTTAATGCTTGCGAGGCAAGCCTCACACCCTTACACCTTGGTTCACTGTTTATGCCGTGCGGCGTTAATTGACATTATCATGGCTGATCTCCCGTCTGCGTACCAAAAAGCCAATGAAGCACAGTTTTTAGCGGCGCAATGTGACATTGCTCTTTGGCATGCTGTCGCCAAGATACTCAGTGGTTATTGTGCGGTGGTATTGGAGCAAAAGCCACAAGGGCTGAGCGACATGAAGCAGTCCATTGCGGCGTATTTGGATACCGGGGCCATCACCAATGTGGCGATCTATCAGACCTTGTATGCCGATGCGTTACGGGTGTGCGGTGAGGAGGGGGCATCGATAGCGATGTGCGATCAGGTGATCGCGGCGTGTGCTACGAGTAAAGACGTTTTTTATCTGTCTGAAACCTATCGTGTGAAGGCTGCTGCGCTGCAAGGCACTGAGTCGGACAGTGCTGGGGACAGGGATCTCAATCAAGCCCTGGCGATTGCCACAGAGCAGCAAGCTCTGGGGTTTATCCACCGTATTAATAACACGCGTAGTGCAATGGCTTGAAATCACCGTGTGTGCACAATCATAAAGGGAGGTGTGATGAGTCGATTTACGATGAAGTTGGCTAAAGGGAGCGTGGTCTGGCTGTGGGTGTGTTTACTGGTGCTGGTTGCTGTGCCGAGTGTGGCCACGGAGGATGCCCCCGATCGGGAATATGTCCCCTTGGTGAATGCGCAGCTCAATGTGAAGGGGATGCGGGGGTTTGCAGGACGGGCATTACAGCGTTTTACCCAGCCTGCGCCGATCTGGAATGAGGTGGATCGTCGCTGGCGTTCAATCAATGAACTGAAATACAAAGGTGATCAGTGGAGTGCTGCTGAAGGTCCTTCGCAGGCAGCGTATGCCGCCTGCGGCGCGCTACAGCAACAATACCTGCAGCAGGGGCAAGCCTATCGCATAGTGGCTGATTTCAATACGCCCACCGGCAGTCCTTTGCTCGACAGTGCCTTGAATCCGATCGTGTACGATGTGTTGTTGAATCAAGTCGCGGAGTCGGCGATCACTGAGCATCAATCGGGGCGGTTCGCTTTTCCGGGACAAATGGCTAACAGAGACTCACAGCCCAGTCGCCCCGGGGCCATTTTAATTAAATTTGCCTGGCAAATCGTCGTTCAGGATGCATCCTATCCAGCCACGGTATTTTATCGCGATAAAGTGCTGCTTAAGTTACCCAATATGCCTAGCTGCCGACGTACTGATGTGGCGCTATTGGGTTTTCATGTCGCCATGAAACCGCAGGCCAACCTCGTCAGTGATGGCACGTTGTTGAAGAGCAGCCCCTTTACCTGGGCGACTTACCTCCACCCTGGTGTGGCGCCGAGTTATCAGCAATTGGCAGCGCTGCCTATAGGGGAGGAACCTCAATGGTTGCTGTTTAACCAAGATAAGGGGGTGACTACACCGTTGCCGCTCGATACGTGCCCTCAATTAACCCAGTACCATCATGCGTGTTGTCAGATGCTGAGTGCCGATCAAGTGAGCGCTTGTGGTGAGTTAACCGCTCAGATCATCGCCAATGAGGAGTGCGTGATTAATCAATCTGGCAAGTCGGGGCAGCGGGTTAGCGCTGATTTGGTGCAAATGTGTCGCCGTGACATCGCGGCAGATGCCGACACGGTGGCGGTAACGCCTGCGCTGGGCGCGCCATGGGATCAGTATGAGTTTATTGATATTCAGTGGCATCCCATTATGGGTCAACCGATCCCGGCGACGCTATCTAACCCGGTATTAGAGCCGTTCTTTAAGGCGTTCACCCCGCCCCACACCGGTAATGTCAGCTGTTTCAATTGTCATCAACAAGCCGCCGATACCGATACCATGTTCAGCATAAAAAGTTTACTTAAATGATGTTTTACCCCCATCCATTCACCTTAATAAAGGGATTTAACTATGAATGTCGCAATGAAAGCCGCCGTGTCTGCAGATAACTCGCCGTTTCCGCAAAACTGGTTAGACAGCATCAACAGTAATCGAGCTAATTTACTGCAATTTCTGTCCAATGCTAATGCGAGTTTACCCGAGCCTGAGGGCGGTGGTAAAAACATCCCACGGATCTGCAATGATTTGTATGATGTGATTGAGTCTTCAGCGGGCGACGCGAAGACAGCCGCTGAGCAACAATTAACCCTGATCTATAAAAACAATTCCACTTTGCCCGATGGCAGTCAGTTGTCGGATGAATATGTCAGTGTGATCATGGCATTGAACTTTAGCACCAACCCCCTTGAGCTGCAGTCACTGATCGGGGTTGTGGGTGATGCCATTTTTGCGCCGGTATTTGTGGCTGGTTTTACGGACAGTCATGGTATTAATTTGCTCAATAGCCTCATCGCCACCGAAACTGAGTCGGTGCAAAGGTGGATATTGAACCTGACGTTTGAACTCCATGCGCAGTCCGCGTTTAAAGCCTCGGTTAACCGGGCGATAGCGAGCAGCGACATCGCTGAATTAACGGAGCTGCTTAATGGCGTTGAGTGGGATGGTGTGGGCAGTGTTCAAAGCCATCAGTTGTATATTACCCAAGTGGTCAATGGGCTGGCTACGCAGTCTCAGTCGAGTTTTGATAAAGCGCAGCAGTCGTCACTGACGTTTAAGATCGGTGAAATTGCTTACGTTCAATTGTGGTAACTGCACCGTAATGTCATACCAATGCACTGCTGGATCCGTCATCACGGTGCGCATCAGGGCGGGATGCATGGGTCCTGCCCGTGTGCCTCTTTCTGGTATATCAGGGGGAGGCAATGTGCGTCGAATAAGTCCCCGCGGTGTAATAGTGGGGTAATACTGACAGCTTGGTTGATCCGCTAAAGTACAACAGCTAAAGGGTGACATTATTTAGCCCCCGATTGATGGCCCAAGATTAAGGAATGATATGGCTTACTTAACTTCAACAACGACGCAGTTTCAATTATACCTCAAGGCCTTTCATCAGTTTGGCCGACTGGCAAGTGCGGTCGATACGGTGATAGACAGTCCGGAAATCTCTCGGCTCCATGCGGTTATTGAATGGATTGATGGCGCGTGGTTTATCCGTGATCTGAGTAAAAATGGCGTGTGGCTAAACAAGCAGATGCTCACGGTTAACCAATTACATCCCTTACAGCTACACGATACGATCTGCTTTGCGGATCAACAGCATCTTCAATTTGTGGTGGATAATGTCGATGAACCCCAAGATGTGTTGGTGCCACATGCGCAGGATGAGCGGCAAGGCCAAGGGGCGTCACAGGTTAAGCCGATTTTTTTACAGCGTTACCATTTTTTGCCGACGGAATCTTCGCCTGAGATCATCATTTTTTATGATGTAGCAGCGCAGTGCTGGCTATGTGAAAGTGTCGATAACGGCGCAGTGAGTCAGATTGAAGACGGTGAATTATTGAAGTTTTCAGACTCGATGTGGCAATTAGTCAAAGGGGCCACGAGCTGTGAAAAAGAGACCATTGCCCTTAATGACAAGCCGGAGAATGACTTATGTTATATTTTCAACATCAGTCAGGATGAGGAGTTAACCGAGCTGACGCTTAAAAATCGTCAGGGTTTGATTAAGTGCGAGGTGCGCAGTCATCATTATCTCACCGCGCTATTAGCAAGATACAAGGGGCAAGATCAACAACAAGCCCTACCTGATGCGCTACAAGGCTGGCGCAGCATTAGCCAATTAACCAAGGACATTGGCTTATCTGAAAATCATGTCAACATACAAATCCATCGTGCCAGAAAACAGCTCGCTGACAAACTTCAGGCCAATGGTCTGTGCGAACCATTACTGATTGAACGCCAACGAGGTCGCGTCAGACTGGCCGCCAGTAACTACCAGGTGTTCAAAGGTCAGACGTTGGAAATTGCCTCGATATAGCGCGAGTTGTCCCCTGAGTAAATGGCCAAGATCGTGTGTGGGGGGGGAATTAGCGCTATAGCTGTTGATGGTGGATAATAGAACCATCAATTAAGGTAATAAGCATACCTATAATATGTTCTTTTCATCTACCTGCGTGTGCGAAGGGCGGCTTGAAATATTAACGATATCTATAATCTTGGGTGACTGAATACCGTTGTTCGGTAAATACGGATGGGTGCTGATAAAGTTGCAGAGTAAGACGGTAGGCAGTCTGGGTAAGTTGATTGTCTGTATCTGCTAATATCAAGGGCACGGTTTGAGTATATGTTGTTTATCCCCTTAGGGATGATTTCCCGTATTCTTCCGGGAAGCTGATTATCCGCGGTTAGTCGTGCGACTTGGAAGACCATTTCATCAGGGGACTGTACTGCTCAAGTCTAACCAGACACTTTTCAAAGGACATTGTCATCGTTAACAGGTGATTCATCTCCGTTAGGGGGGAACCTTTCAACGTTGTAATATCGCATATAGCGAGTCATATCTTGCTTCATATGCGCTTTAGTTGGCTGAGCGACTTTAATATCCAATCAAGCTGCCAAAGAATCGGTATACCACAGCATTATGCCAACAGGCGCCGACATCTCCCATGCTGGCTCGGATACCATAACTAGACAGTAACTACCTATATCGCTTGCTTGTATACTGAGAAACTCTATCACGATGAAAACCATGGGGTTTTCGCATAGTTATGCTGGAGTACAAACGTACTGATTTTCAGATACCATTAGGCTGCAAGCGCGTAAAACTCATCCCAAACAGATACACCTTCAGGGTTGTCTAGCTGCCCATTTTTAATCATCGACTACAGTTCTATACTCGCCAATGTGACCGTTGCTCCTTCGTCAGATTTCAACTTAGTGCCTGGTTCATTTTTCCTTTCACAATACGGTGACTTTGTTTGACAAGACTGTTTAAATACTTGATTGAAAAGATTTCAATCAAGCTCAGCATGCGTCGGCTATAACAATATTCAACGTTGATATTGTGCAGCGCTAACGCGTTAAAATGATTGCCATTAATCACCCCCCCCTTTTCTGGTGATCCGTGTTAGAACATAAAATAAGTGATTAACAGGTTGTGTTGCAAAGCTCGTCAATTGGACAGCATAAAAATTCATCATATTTCAGTTTTCCTGCCGCGCTTACTGCATTAATTGGGGTCTAAATGTTCATTAATCAAACTCAAGATACGATTTTTAAACCATTGAATGAGTCGATCGTTATGCACTCGTGTATGCCAAAATAAATAGGTGGGAACACTCTTTGCTTCTGGAATATGAACACGCAATAAATGCTGTCGCCAGAAAGGATCATAAAAGATCCTCTTTGGTACAAAACCAACATGTTGCCCAGCTAACAATCCATGTAACATCACCATCATCGAATCACTACTAAATGATACATGCCGAGTATAATCATGCTGATTTGCAAGCTGATGTATTGCCGACTCCAATGAATCAGAGGAATTATATTCAGCAGTCGTATGAGAAAAGATTTGTTTTAACGTCGGTTTGTTAATAACTGCAAGTGGGTGATTTTGAGCATAAACAGCATAATGATTGACGTTAGGGATAGCATCCCCATAAATATTCATTGGTGGATATTCACTGGCAGCCGTGGCTAAATCTAATTCCCCGGCCTCAAGCATCGAAAACACGTGACGAGATTTATTCATGAACTCTAACTGAATATAAGGCGCTTCATTTGCCATTGTTTCCAATATTAATGGCATAAACAGTTCAGTCTGATCGTCTCGAAATGCAATGCGGATCACCCCATGGACATCTGATACATCAAAAGGCGATTGCTGGATAAGACAATGACTCATTTGTAGCCATTGATGTAGATTTGGTAATAGTGATAGCGCTTTATCGTTAGCTCTGATCTTATATCCCTGTTTAAAGAACAGTTCATCTTCAAAAAAAATGCGTAATTTCTTTAAATGCTTACTCATCGTCGTTTGAGAAAACCCAAGACGTGCTGCACTCCTCGAAACATTCTGCTCTTCAATCAACACGGCTAAGCTTAATAACAAATTAAGATCGCAAGCTTGTATACGTTCTAATGTCGAATAATGCACTTTCCTTTCCCCTCAATCTTGCAGTATTTTAGGCAATAACAAAGTCAGTTCATTTCGTAACCATTTGTTTACTTCCGAATGCTCGCTATCATCGTTCCAGAAAAGCTTTAATGGATGTTGCTCTATCTGTCCTTTCCATTGGAGCGCAGTATTGACATTATCTCGCGCCTTTGTCACATAACGAGGTAGCCAAGCAAGTGTATTAGAAGTCTTCAAGGCATTCACAACCGTGCCTAACGAGTCTGACTTCAAAGCGGTCATCTCATCGAGACTCTTATCAGTGGTTACTGATGACTTGTCACAGCCGAGATGCTTATACACCAACCGTTTTAATTCTTTATCGTGTGAAAAGTGAGGCATTGAGGCATCTTGAAAAGCAATAGATGAAATTATATTGTGATTAAGATCATGAAAGCTTCCGTTATGGACGCTAATGACAAAATCAACCTGCCCTCTGCGGAGTTGTTGAAAACTATCATCACCAAGTGCGCTTATTTGCAGGTTCAATTTCGGCGCTAATAGCTGTAAATGCGTAATTATTTTAACAATACAGACCCTAGCACAGACGTCATCCATGATAAGTCGTACAGTGCCTTGAGTTGTTAATGCACAAAATTGACGGCATTCAATCGTATTAATCATGAGTGCCAAAATGGGGGCCAGTGTTTGGTTTATCTCTTGAGCCTTGTTGGTTAAAATCATGCCTCTTTGAGTTTTAACCAACAAGGGGTCGCTAAATATTTTACGGAACTTTTTTAGCAATTGACTCATTGCAGGCTGAGAAATCTCAAGCGTTGTGGCGGCATTGCTTACATGTTTTTCGTTTAACAAGACCGCTAACATAGGGAAATAATTAAGATCAAGATAAGCCAACTCATCAAAAGATTTCTTTATCATATTCATAAGTAAATATTCGCTAAAAATTGAATGATAAGGCTCTATAATATCTACAGCATTTTTTACATGGTTACGCCGCTTTTATTCCGTTAACAACAGCATCGCCCTCACCCAAAAAGACAGGGCTTGCTGATGTTATTGTCTTGATATCTATTATTAGCAATTAACATTTTCATCTTGCCTCTTTAGTGGCTTTGTTAAGATATCTCATGTGAATAAAGTGAGAGTGATAACATTACTGTGTCTAAATATAACTATTTAGGTTGGTATGATTGAGTCGATATGTATTTTAGTTTGTTAAAGTATGTTCATAACGTTATCGTATACCAGTCTGATTCATCAAACGGTACACCTTAATATAATTCCAGTCAATCATGCCGATATACTAATAATTGATGTTCTGTAATTTTAGGTTTTAGGCGGATAAATAATATTGTTATTGATATGAATGATCGCTATCAACAGCCAGATGTAATTATTTAAAAAGTGCCCTTAGTTGTATTCATAATGCTGAGTCATCTACTGATAAGGAGCAGGAGTATAAAAAGTGTAGTAATCGCTGGGGGGATTGTTAATAATGTTATTTGTTCAATGTATTCTTAAATGAATAATACGTAACAGACCGGAAATACCAGGGCGAGATAGCGAAAAGGTTCAGCCAATTAACTGGGGAAAGGGTTTTAATTTGATGGTGCTGTGACCTTATACTCTCTTTTGTTGGGATCATATCATTACTCCTACCAAAGATTTTGAGTTGAATGCATCTCTGCTATAGATAAACATGGGCATACCGTTGACTTTTATTTAACGTTCTGACGCAATGCAAAGACTGCACCAATTTTTTGGATAATGCCTTGAAAATGCTGGGATCCTGCGAGTGTCCCTTCGTCATCAATGAAGACAGGTTATACCACCATCAAAGAATTGAAACTGATACATGTTTAAAAATGACAGTTCAAGATCTGATTGTTCGGTCAAGAATCACAGGAGAGATCCGTCTAATGGCTAATGCACGCGTGAACGATGAATCATCAGCCAGATCATCGCAATACTTTTGGGATAGGACTTATCTTGGCAACAGAGTCGACATTATTCGGGTTATTGTCATCGGTTGATTGTGAAGTGTAAATGTTTAACGAAGACATATTTTAGCGTTCAACAGAACCTTCACTGGTCAATTCCATATGCTTATAAAGGTTATATGATTAATTACGGTTACATTAAATGGAAAATATTTGTTTAATGAATTTGTTGCGTTATTTCTTATTTAAAATAATGTAATGTTAATGCTAGCATAAAAAAGTTTTACATGTCAAAGAGGTATCATTATATCTTTACAAATGATTATGACGGGCGCTGTTGCAAAGAAGGTCTAATCAGCTAAACGGTTTTTGGCTAAAGCTTTAAAGGGCTCAAATGCTGGGCGTGTCCCTTGGCCATCAATACCGACAAGGCCGCCTCCTACGGCGCCGCTATTACGGATTTAAAGAAAGAACCGAGTTGCTCTATTTTTATGATGGCTGCATTAATTTTTAACTCACCCTACACACGAAGCTATCAAAGGTGTAGGGTTAACCATGAAGTCAAATAAAGCCGAAAATTATTACACCTTAATTATCTTAATTATCTTAACTATATATTATATGAGGGTTATATGACTATAAGCATAACTGATATTACATTAGACAACATTTATACTAACGCAACCAGTACAGAGCATAGCACTTCGGTATATGCTAACGGTAAGATGCAAGTGGTAGTATTTCCCAGTGTCACTTATAATGGCACTGAATCGATTGATGCAGTGACACAATATGTCTACGACCACACCAACTTATTTTATATTGATGGTGTCGGGGAGTCTCATCCGGTCACCTGGACACGGTCGGATGTCTCTAACGAATATCTCCACGATATATATAACGGAGTAGAGAGCGAGGCGGAAGCTAAAACCATTACATCAGACATTAGGATCCCCATTTACTTTACTGTGCCTTATGCCGCAACTGGCAACTATAAATGGGTGGCTCAATTGAGTGATGGTACTGATACCCAATGGACTTCCACCGACGAAAGCGAGATTGTGAATATTTCGGCTGAGATGTTATCTATCTCTGAAGATAAGATTGAAATATACGATATGAAAAAAGTTAATCTCGCCACCTTACGGGTTATCCGTTATGTGGCAGGTAGCTTTCCAGCGACTCATCAACTGTTAGAAATGGCATCTGATTTTTATGGCATAGATTTTACGCCAACACATCATCTTCGATTAGTTGGCGCTTGGGGGAGAGGAAGTGGCAGCAAGGCTGCTGGTTTTTTAATAGGAAGGCCATCAGCGAGTGAGCTAGCTGGAGGTGGTGTTAGAATTGCGTATTCGAATACTCAGTATTACACCGATATATCTTCAGTGGCTACATATTATCATTTTACCGATTACGGTCTGTCTGACGAAGATGCGCATTTTCAGCATTTCGCTAGTTACGATAATGAATATAATATTATTAGAACTGATGACAGTAGTCATTGGGAGGATTTAGAAGCAAGTAATATCGTGACGGAACAAGAATACCAGAATGCTCTAAATTTAGGTGTTATCTGTGTAAAGTATGAAGCTGTTGATATGTATTTTAACTGGTCTGGTGGGACTGTTGATGGAGATGTCTGGGCCGGTTGTGGAGATTTAAAAATGATTGATAACTACGGAAACATTATTAAATTCAATATGAATTGGGATTATGGAATTAATGGAGAAAAGCCAGACTGGCACCACAATTGGAAAGTCATTGATCCGGTAGTTGTTGCACCTTAATAGCACATGTTGAATAAGTGAAGTGTTACATGATGTATTTATCTGTTTTATAAAAAACGTGTAAGACAAGTAAATATAATCATTAAATTACGCACAACTATATATTGTATGAGGGTTATATGACTGTAAGCATAACAGATATTAAATTAGACAACATTTATACTAGCGCAACCAGTACAGAGCATAACACTTCGGTATATGCTAACGGTAAGATGCAAGCGGTAGGTTTGGTACCCAAGATAACAAGATGATTGATAATTTCGGCAACATTATCAAGTTTGATATGAATTGGGATTATGAGGGAGATTGGCACCACAAATGGAAAGTGACTGACACGGAAGTCGTTGCCCCTTAATTATATATTTAAAGAGTAAAGCGAGGTGTTATTTATTACCTCGCTTTTTGCCGCTAATGAACAAATGGATATTATATGTACTCTTCAGCATCTAATAATGAAATGATTTTGTCTGGACACCCTGATCCACAAACTGGCCTTTATTCTTATATTCATAATATCGGAACAATAGTTGCGGATGCAGGCTTTGGACCTCAGTTAGACATTCAATTAACATTTAATTCTATGGCAACACTGCATTCAGGTACTCCCGTCAATGCCTATGGTTTAGGCAGCGGTTGGTCGTTCAGGTTGACCAGTTATAATGAGACAAATGCTACGTTGACGCTCAGCTCAGGCTTATCTTATACCGTATTGTTTGCCAGTTCTTCTGGCGAGTGGGTATTGAGCCATAAACTGTTGGATATTAAAGTTGAAAGACAAGGTTCCAGCTTGTTCATTTACTACAAGGATGGCTCGACAGAAGTCCTCACCTTCAACGATAGTACTGGAAATGCCTATTTATCGTCAGTTATGTCTCCCTCTGGCCGGTCTTTTGAGTTTGACTACGAATACAGTTCTTTTTATGCCACCTACCGATTAACCAAGGTTTCGGATAGTACTAATGACCTGTTAATTATTGATTATGATGAAGCAGGAAAATCTGCAACGGTAACACGCTTCCCAAATCACAATGAAGAATCGTCAACAACAGTTAACTATAATGCTGATGGTAAATTGTTTTCTATCACACTGCCTGATAACACCGCCATCAGCTTAGGTTATCAATATGTTAATATCGATGGCGGTGAGTTATATCTGATTGGTTCTGTAGATTATCCATCTGGTGCGTCGGAATCAATGGAGTATGGGAGCAAGCTCTATCTACAGGATGGCGCCCCGATTGCCTATCAACCGGCCCTCTCTAGACATACCAAAGTCGTCTCCAGTACTCAGCCAGCTATAGTTACGACCTATGCTTATGGAGTGTCGTCAGCGAATGCCGCTTATAACTACTGGGGATATCTCAGTAGTTCAAGTGACTGGATTAGTAACGCTGATAATCTGGCAGATTATGATGGGGATTACGAATACACTGGTCAAGAAACCTGCGGTGATAAAGTAACGTTATATCGCTATAACAAGTTTCACCAGTTGCTTCAAAAGACAGAAACGCAGGGTAATGATGAATATCAAAAAATCACTACCAGTGAATTTTTTAGTATTGGTAATATGCCGCTTTCAGAGCAAGAGTCTCGTTATGAGTTGCCTAAATCTCACACTTTAAGCTTTATACTTCCAGATGAAACCACTGCGCAGACATTCGAGCAGACATTCGAATTTGATGATTGGGGGAACCTGATAACACAAAAGGACATTAGTGGTGTTATCTCGAAATATGTTTACTATTCGGAGAATGGAGAAGGCGAAAGTTGCCCGGCTCATCCATACAATCTCCGAGCTTTTTCCAAATCCAGAGAAGTTATCCCTGTTGGTGGCTCAAGTGGCGACAGTGGAAATAAGGTGTGTTCATTTACGTACAAATCGATAGCAAGAGTGGATGATAGTCAAAGCTCTTTTATTGTATCTGACACCAAGTCATCTGAAGATTACACCTTATCCAATAGCTATTATGGTACGGGCAGTGATAATAAAATATTGTCAGAGCTGAAAAGCCAGACGGTAACAAAAGCGGGACAAGCTACAGTCGCTTCATATGGTTTCCTGTTTAGCGGTGACATTGTCACCAAAAGTACGACACTAACGAGCTTTGATGATACCACATTGGAAAAAAGCGAAGATACATCCATCTTTTCTAGTAATCTTATCTCTGCAACTGATATTGAGGGTGTTAAAAGCATTTTTACGTATGATAAATTTGAACGAATTACATCACAGGTTGAAGCTGAAGGGACTGATTATGAAGTACTAAAATCATATGAATACGATTATTTCCCTTCCATTATTAGTAGTTTACCAACTACAGAGTCAAACATCGGTATAAGAACGATAATGACCTCGCAGGGCATCAGTGAATATCAATATTTTGATGCAGAGCAAAGAGAGTTATCAATTTATAAGCAGGATGAGCAGAATGTACAGCGCAAAGCTGTTAGCTATGATTATGATAATCAAGGCCGTCAGCTTGCTGAAACCATTTTTGACTATAGCTTTTCTGACAATTCTGGAGGAGTCGTATCGTCTTATAGTAATAAGACTCAATATGTTTATGGCCATTTTGGCGAAATTAAAACAGAAACCTATCCGGATGGCGTCATCTTAACCCGTGATGTTAATCCGAACCAATTGTCCGTCAATGAGCAGCTAACAGGCAGTGATGGCAACACCTTGCCTGCTTCTGTCACTGACTTCAATTTATTTCAGAGCCCCGTCAGCAAGAAACAACTCTCGGCGAGCGGACAAGTCTACAGTAATACACAGTTGATGTATGACGGATTTGGCCGATTAACTAAAGTGACAACACCTTCCAATGATACGGCATCAGTGGTTCGCTATGATGCTTTTGACCGACCAGTTAGCGTGATGCACTTTGATGGCAGTGAATATAACATTTCATATGCCGAATCATCGATTTCCTCACTTATGACTAGCATTGATGTTGGAGAAGTCAATTTAGGTACCCGGGAATTTGATGGATTGACCCGAATGACCAGCCAGCAGGTAAATGGTGCCACTACAACGTACAGCTACGATGACAATGTCAGTAAAATATTACCGTCAGTTATCACCAATGCTCGTGGTCATACGATAAGCTCTACGGTTATTCCTGAATTGAAAACGGTATCTAAAATCACGACTAAAGACGGGACCGCTGGAGAATTTGTTTATTCGGCGTCTTCTGAGTCTGGTACACCAATTGGATTAATGTCTTCTGCAAGTAACACCAACGGTCGATATGATTATACCTATGGAAATACAGGGCGTTTAAAAATATGTAGCCAGACGGTCGGGAGTAACCCAGCTAAAAGCTGGACTAGTGAAGAATACACCTTGTCTGGAGCGATACTGAAGAGTAAAGCTTCTGATGGTCGTGAAATATCGACGATTCTAGATAGTCTGAGACGAGTAGTCAGCTCTAGTGATGGTACCATTCAAACGGGAAACACCTTTGACCAATTTGGGCGTATCAGTCAGTTTGAAACTTATCTAAACTCGGTACTGACTCAGTCAACATTCATTTCGTATGATGAATATAGCCGCGAAACAAACAGAGACATAACAACAGGGACCAATACAACGGCTATTAATTATACCTACGATAAGCAGAATCGACTCGTTTCGCGAACAACGAATGTTGATACAGGTAATATCAGTTCTTTGAGCGAAGCTTTCATCTATGATAACCGTAGCAGACTGACTAATTACACTGCAGATCCGTCAGATGGTTACTTATCTCCCAAAAACGAAATGGGAAAAGTTATTACCGGGCAAGATTTTGCATTTGACGGGATAAATAATATTACAGCGGTCGTTACTTATTTTCCTAACGGGGATAAAGACACCGCCAGCTATGATTATGAATCACAGCGTTTAATCAGTATTAGACATACATTGACGAGTGGTGACAATAAATACCCCGCCTCAATGGTTCTAGCATATGACAGCGATGGAAATATCACATCATTGAGCGACGGGAGCAGTTCTTATGCATTGTCTTATACTCCACTTAATACATTAGAGCAATACAGTAATTCCTCTTATCAGTATGATGCTTTTAACAGAGTCGTTACCTGCAATGATACTGCCAAGTATTATTTAGCCGGTAAATTGATAAGTGAAGAATCTTCTGATGAACAATGTGAATTTGTTCGCAGTGGTGCCGTGACACCAGTAGCTGAAATTAACAACGGTAATACACAAATTCTTGCTGTTGACCGTAGTAATTCTGTAATCGGTGTCAGCGATGATGTCAATATGACTCATACTTGCTATACACCTTTTGGGGAAGGGGGGAGTTCGACTCGCACAGGATTTAATGGTGAGATAGTAGATAAAGAAAGCAATGGGTATCTATTAGGTAATGGAGCCCGATTGTATTTACCTGCAATCGCATTTTTTACGAGTCAGGATGACTTGTCACCGTTTTCGTCAGGAGGCATCAATCCTTATTTGTACTGTAAAGGGGATCCAGTCAATTTGCTTGACCCAAGTGGACATGACAGTAAAGAGATCGGGAGAATTTTTGGTATATTAGGGGGGCTGGTGGGTTTGGTTCTAGCTCCTTTTACCGCGGGTTCAACCGCTGCTATTGGGTTGTCTATGTTCGCGAGTGCCGTAACTTTGACTTCTTCAAGTCTTAAACTAGCATCTGACTCTGCAGAAAAAAATGGAAAGACGGATAAGTCAGATAATTTATTAAAGTGGGCATTCGGGTTCAGTATTGTAGGGAGTGTATTGTCAGTATCTTCAATTGGAGCCAATGCGAAAAATATGACGTCCGCAAGGTCAAACCTTAAAAAGCGGCGCGGCCTTTTAGCTGATGAATTCGACATTATGGAAGATCTAGAAGATCTAGAAGATATAGCATATGGCTACAAGACAAAAGCGAGTGCATCAAGGCAACCCAAGGGGATCCCAGAGGAGTTTTTACTTAACTCTAACTCTAACAACTCCTTTGCTAAAGTATCTAAATTTAGAGAGTACACTCTAAATGGGGTTGGTTCTTTGAGAATCAATAATGAACCTTTGGGAGTGGAGCAACTCATGAGGGATAATGAGCTTAGAACGATGAGTAATACATTGTTTAAAAATGGGATTCTTCAGGACTCATTCCTATCAAGTTTAAATGCTGGAGGTGATATAGCCATGACTATATCATACTGGCCTAAAAGTCCCGACGATGGAGGGGCTAGTTCTTAAACGTTGAGGTTCTGTTTATCTAGAGTGATCTGAAATAATTTTCATGCTCTGTTTTTATATGCAGACAATACATAAACAAGCCTCGCAGTGATGTTAGGCTTTTCTTTTTCTAGTTCTGTTGCAAAGGTTGCTATTAGCGGTCGCGGTAGGAATGGTCATTGCTGACCCCCATGCAAAGCATCATTTGGCTATTCAATATAAATGACTGTCGTATAAGGAATATTATGGATCAGCGAGCCACACTCAATTCATACATCAGGATCGAGCATCAACGCCTAGTGACATTGTTGGATGAACTCGCATCTTTCATCGTGAGCAATGTCACTGATTTGTGTCTGTTTCAACTTGAAAAAAACCGCCTGGGGGATGAAATGGCCCTGCCTCAATCCATTGATATAGAACACACTTTTTCTGATTTAACCCCAAAGAGTCGCGCTTTTGTCCGGCAAGCTATCACCCAACTTACCGTCAATACCTTTGAAGAAAACACTTATTTAGCCAAGCGATTTCCAGGGTTTATCGTGTTACCTGATGCCGAAAAATCGAATTTTATGGCGTTATCCATCAAGGTCAATCACCAGCGCTCCGCCTTTTATAACGCAGTGAGAAAAGGGTTCAATAATCGACAATCTGTGCATGAAAACTTACATGAATTATTGCCCAACTTGGTGTTATTCAATACGATCAGAGAGCTCAAAATAATCGACAGTACACTCGATCAGATTGAGTTAATCAACTTCTATTGGCAGTCGAAAAAAATTGAGCATATTATCAAATCTGAGGATGCAGAAACGCGAATAAAGGATGGGGTCAACAGTAAAACGTTCGAGTTTGTTGGGCTGACTAAAAGTGAGCTTATCGCTCGCGCCAATCGTGAGCTTGAACTGCTGAGTCGCGTTAACGATACTGACGTGATTGTGGAGATCAGGCACGCCAGAGTGCAGCCATTTTGTGATGTGTGGGCGCGCAATAGCGGTGATAAACGCCGTACTAAGTTAACCTCGACCGGCAGCGCGTTACCGATTATTGTGTTTCAGTCTCCTGTGAGTGTTAAGCCTCTGGAACGTTACGCATTCAAAGCCCCTAACGTGCCCACTTATCCGCTGCTAAATGCGCGTAAACACTGGTATGTCGTCCCCAAAAAAACACGGAAAATGCACAGGAACTTAGCATGAGTCACCCTTTTATTGAGTTTCACCATTGAGGCAGATTGTCTTAGCGGCTTCGCGTATATCGGTATTTTTTGCTATCACTGAGGTGATTCAGGTGACCTTTTGGCGTCGGCTTGCTCCTTGGTGTGGAAAAGCATCGAGTGCTTAAGCGTAGTAAGCGTCCCTAATGTGGCTAACTATGCGCATTGTCGAACTCATTTGCTTATAAGTAACTTTACTTCCTCCATTACCATAGCTTTAAGTTCTTCTATAATTTTGTCCGCTATTTCTTCATTTGAGTTATTATTGTTTAGCTCTACTTCTCCAACGGGAAGCAATCCTTTATTTGGATTGGGATGTGATACATTGATGATTTGTGGGAAGCTCGCTTTGTAATAATTGCCAATTTTTTTATAATCTGGAACGGGATCTATAATCTCAAATTTTAAAATATTGTTGGTAGATAGGGCTATCCATAGGCATTTTACTCCTGTTTTCTTTTTTCTTCTTATAACCTTAACTATTTTAGGCCTTGCTTCGTCTAATGACATATACATTTTACAGCCTCATTCTATGAATACCCTTGATTCAGTGTATTAAGACTAGTCTATTAGTAAACGTGTGGCGGGGTAGTCAGGAAATTAGTTAATTATCCTACGCTAACAACAAAGCCCCGGTCAGCGCTCTATTGATATAAATTC
This sequence comes from Shewanella sp. YLB-07, assembly GCF_009377275.1. Taxonomy (NCBI): domain Bacteria; kingdom Pseudomonadati; phylum Pseudomonadota; class Gammaproteobacteria; order Alteromonadales; family Shewanellaceae; genus Shewanella; species Shewanella sp. YLB-07. The sequence goes on from NZ_VOQB01000027.1 coordinate 25,770, forward strand.
GGTCAGGAGAAACGCCTAATTTTATCAGAGCTTCTTGTTGGGCTGTCAGATCTTGTTTATCGGTAGAGCAACGAGCATAACCAATTCGTATTTCAGTCATAAATATGTACGATTAGGGGGCCACAAAAGAGATTGATATCGTACCACTTATATGAGACAACTTCATCGCCCATTTCGCGGTGATCAGCTGGTACTCTTTAACTGTCCGTTCAACGATCCTCTTTCGTACTAGCCGCGGAGAAGTATTCAGTGATGTTAATCTACAATACATGAATATCATCGATAGAGATTACAAATCCGCCTCTATCATTTTTATGAATATCAGCAGACAAAGTTAGATCACTTACTTCGTCGCCATACCATAAGTCAAACTCAACTTTTCTAGCCTCCGTGTGTTCATCATAAACATCATAAACACATGCTGTATCGTAAGCCGTGTCCGGTGGCAATGTTATTGATCCTGGATAATCATTTAATACCTCTTCAATTTCAGCTTGTGAAAGTCGCCCATTTTCATTTCGGGCAACAATTTCGGCAAACTTTGAATTAACAAGGAGCATTACCAAGTTCTCAAGTAGTAATTTTATAGTGACGTTCATTTTTTGCTCCTCTATTAGTTTCTGTTGCCCACTTGCCGCATCATAGTATTCGGTGTTACTCCTAGCCCTCCAAAGTAATCATCAGCCCTTTGAATATGGCCGCGAGCTTCGCTTTGGGGGACACCAGATCTACGAAGAGCTTTGTATCCAATCCGGCGTTCAGCAGAATAAGTCCCCCCTCCTCGCTGTCGCTGAACTTGCGTTGCTATATAATGCTCAGAACCTTTTGCTGTAGATGGTCCCTTAAGCTGAACAGCTGGAGCATCCATTCGGTTGTAACCAGCCAGGTTTTTAGCTGCTGCATCTTGGATTATATGGTGAGAATCAGTTGCTCCAGCATTTTTTAATTGTCTGTGAGTTCCTGATGCTCTGTTTGTAACATTACTGTACTAGAAAAGACTAGATTATTTCTAGTCAGCCTTCTTATAATGAACGTATGCCTCGCAAAATGAGTCGCCTACTTCCCTCTCTAACTTCCCAAGTAAATCAGCAACATCATAAACATATTCCAATTCGTCATAATCTGAACCGTACCAAAAGACGAAGTCATCAACATACTGAGCAACCTTATTTACCACCTTGTAAAGCTCTGTTTTCTGGAAAACTTTATTGTCAATTACAGCCTTTTGAGCATCTAGCATCAGACTATCAACATCCTTCCCGCCTACATTAAGTAGATAAACCTTATTTAAAGGAGATCCGGGAAATAGCTTAGCCGCTACTCCTAGAAGAAACTCATCTCCAAAGCTCTCTACTGAGCGCAAACCGTCCATCGCATTACTAGTGGTAACCAGAGCAAATTGTGTCATTATTAACCTCCTTTATCCCCTCGATTCTGCCGCTCTCTCATCGTTCCATTTCTCAAAGCATTATCTGCACGATCTAAATCACCGCCGTCAGTGCGTTTTATCTCGCGAGTTCGATTTTTCCCATGCTGCTTTGGATAGTGAGAATGGGGGGAGCCACCGACTTTGGCATCGGTATGCTTATTGTGGATCTGGAACCAGTCACCACCCTTTTTATTTGAGTCAACTAAGTTAAAGTCTTTATTCGTCGGCATCGTCGTACCCTTAGGTGAGACGATAAAATCTGCCTTCCCATCTATGCCCTTTGTAATATCGGCATCGGGCATTCGGCCTAGTTTTAACTTACGCTCAGCTAAAGATTGAACCCCTGCTTTTCCAGCTATGAACGCCGCACTAGTAAGGTTACCTGTTTTTTGATACTCCTCATAGCCAGCCTCAAAAGCATCGATACCTGAATGTATGCTGTCAACGGCTTGTCCTGGGCCCGACCATGATATGGCATAGCTCATGTCACCTTTAATAGAACTATAGCCTTTTGCAAAGCTAGCATCATTACCATAGCGTTGTTGAGCATTGTTGCCCAGCCCCCCAATCTTATCAACCTTAACATCAGCTTGCTGAGCAGTTTGTGATTTATTAGCGCCAGAGTCAGCTTGCCTATTGTCCATTCGGACTCTTGCCCCAAAGGTTGCACCATGGGCTCCAGTATCTACGCCTTTGAGTCTGGAGCCGGTCATGACATCATCTGACGCATACCCTGTTGGGTCTGTCCCCGCCAGCGGGTTATTCATGATATAGGAATACGGATTGACACTTTGCGTTGACGTTGGTGACTGTATCAACGGGTCAACCGACATGAAGCGGCCCATATTATAATCGTACACCCGACCGTTCATATGAATAAGCTGCTGCTCGTTCAAATGCTCATGGTCGGTGAATCCACGGCGGTGACGGTTGGTATCGAGCAAATCACCCAAGCTTCCTGCCGCACTTGCCGTTGCTGTGCGCCCGAAGGGGTCGAAGTAGCGCTGACTAATGATATTACCGGCTTCATCGACCAGGGTGGTGGCACTGCCTAATCTGTCTCGCAAGGTAAATAGCAGTTTGTTACCCTTATCTGGCGTGTAACTGAGTACCGCAATATCATCGATGTAGGCCCGCCAGCTGCCATCATTGTCACTCTCAAATAACTTACCGACATAATGCGTTGTCGTCGTTTTACCACTCACGGTTCGCGTTTGCAGTGCGCGCATATTGTCGCTGCCATAGACAAACGCGGTACGGGTGTTGTTGCTAGGACCGCGTCCATTGATGGTCAAGGGTTTATCCAGCGCGTTATAGGTCATGGTTAACCCGTCACCGGTTAGTAGGTTCCCCCGACTGTCATAGCTAAAGGTGACGCGCTGATTATTGATTGGCTTAGTGATGGCACACACACGGTTTGGCCCATTACACGCGCCATACTCATAAGCGTTAGCACTATTCACACTATAATCGGACTTTTTCAGCAAGTTACCCACCGCATCATAGCCATAATCGACGGTAGCAGCGAACGGGGTACTGTTATCGTAAATAGCAAAGCCCCCATTGCTAAAGCTGTACTGTTTTAGACGGTTGAGATTGTCATACACATAACTTTTTTCTAACCCTGTAACGGTATTGCGTTCAGCAGTAAGGTTCATAAAACTGTCGTAACGCTCATAATAATGATTATGCAGCAGGCCCAAGCTACTGCTCACTTGGGTACTGGCCATGGTGCCTTCACTGTTATAGCTGCTGGTTTGCTCTAGTAGAGCATTGGCCATCTGACTGCCCGTTAGGTGGCCTGCGGCATCCCTATCAGTGACGGTGCGATAGATATAACCCGAAGCCGCATTACGGGTTTGATTCAGGTAGCCAGACTCGTTATAGCGATACTCCAGCGTTAACCCATTGGGGTAAGTCAACGCCTTAGGCCGACCATAAAAGCTGTCGTATTGATGGCTAACCGTGCGAGTGACACCATCGCCGCCATGACTACTCGCCACTTTTACTGAGCTTGTGGCTAATTGCAGATTATCGGTATAGGCGTAACTTCGGCTGATGCCATTTGCAGTTTCTGACGTCAATAGCCCTTGCTTGAGGGTATCCCAGGTGTAGGAAACCGTACCGGGAGCATTACCGCCTGCAGTCGTTTGGCTGGTTATGCGCCCCAAAGTATCGAACACATAGCGTTGCACCACACCATTGGCATCGGTTTGCCTGTCCAGTTCGCCTAAGGTGTTATAACCAAAACGTGTGATGCCTTGGTTGGGGTCAACCACCTGAGTCTTATGATCAAAGCCATTATAGCTGGCAACTATCTTGTTATGGTTCGCATCCTCAATGACCAGAGGACGCCCCCCACCATCATAGGCAAAACGGTTACTGCCACCGGCTGCATCGACAGTTTCATAGAGTAAGCCTTGCATGCCATAGGTGCGGGATAGGGTGCGACCATCAACCGTGATATCTGTTTTCAGACCAGTATATTCGTAAGTGGATATCAGACCTCCTTCGCCATTGGGCAAACTGCGAGTCGTCGGTCTGTCGAAGGCATCGAAGCCACTGAAAACAGTATATTCAGGAGTATCATTGTCATAGAAAGGCAAAGACTCATGGGTAAGATGGCCAAGGCTGTCATATTTTTTGTCCAGATACTGATAGCGACTACCATCAAATGCTTGAGTGACACTGAGTAAGAAGCGACCTAAGCTATCGAGGTAAACTTCTTTTGTCGGCATGCCTGCAGAGGTGGTGCGTGTCATCAATTGAGCATAAGCCGGACGATTGTTGCCATTGGACGCGACTAAGTACCTTATATATCGAATAGGGCTCCCCGTTTGACTTACCTGCACCGGTCGGCCTATGGCATCGTACTGAGTTTGCGTCACAATACTGTTCGGCGCCGTCACTTTGGTGGGGACACCTAAACCCATATTATATTCAGTCGTCGTGATATGACCTTTGGCGTTAGTCACTTGGTAAGGGAGGTAACCATCATCAAGGGCACTGGACCCATTTTTAGTGTAATTAAATGACGTTGTTCGAGCTGAAAGGTGGCTGCAAGTACTAGACTGTCCGGTTACCGTGGATGATAAAGGCAAGCCATAATCATTAAACACCATAACGTCACTACGGCTGCAAGCACTGCCCGATGCAGTGTAAACAATGCGGGTAGGTTTGTGATGTGTCTCATCCCAAGACTCAACCGTTTGCGTTGTCACTTGAGCGATATCAGCATTCACTGTTGGGTCGTTCACCCAATCACGATTTTCGACGGTATTGGTCGTCATCACCGCATTAAATTTTGATAAAAACCAGCTATCTGTGTCTGGCGTGAACACGGTATCGACCACTGTTTGGTAGCTATTGGCGCCACCATCAATATAATCTGTGACCGTTTGGGTATGCTTACTGATATTGCCAAACTCATCAACAGCACTCGGAGCAATGGTTTGCTCAACCGCGCTGCGCCGCTCACTGGACCCACTTAACCCGTAGCTGTTGGTGATAGTACGGGTATTGATGTTGTGATACACACCGGTAATCGTGTGCTGCGGGTTGTCAGCCCAGCTTTGTGTGGTCGTTGCCACTGTGGTGCCATTGACACTCACCGTTTGTGATTCAAGCAAGCTAACAAAGGGGAATTTTTGCTTGAAGACACTCATGGTCACTTTATTGCGACTGACGTCTTTTTCAATCACTTCTCTAAACCCAGTGAAGCCCCTGCCTTGCAGATTATACATGGCGCCTTTGTAGGCGTACTCGGTTTCATTGACTCCACCAATGCCATTGCTTTGCTCAAAAGATTGCACCACGTACATACTGGAACCAAAGTGGATATAGCCATCACCGACGTAATCATGGTCAGTATTGTACATCTTAGTTTGACCTGCACTGGCTTCGCCCGTAGAGAGCGGGCGGTAACGCCACTGGCTGGTGTTACCTAAGCCGTCTGTGACAGACGCTAAATAATCAACCGGTTGGTAATCGCTAGGGGTTATGCCTGTGCCTGAGCCATAATTCCGACTGATATAGCCCCCGTAATTGGCCCCCCACAGACTTGAGGCGGGCTCATCTATCCAGGTTCGATTGTGTTGACCTTGAACAATCCGAGGGCCATATGCTGTTATCATATCAACTAACCCATCGCCAAACGCATCGGTAAATGTGGCTTGATATGCACTCCCTTTATATTGTGTTGCTTCTTGAGTTAGGCCGTAGCTTCCATCGCTATTTCTGGTGAATTTAATAGCGTCATATTGATAAATGGATTCATCAAGACTGCGTGAGTCAATCGGTGCTGTTGGGAAATTAGCCTGGGTTGATGTAGCGAAATCCTGATATAAACCATCACCGCAGAATGTTTTGGTATTCCACTGATAGTTAATGGGTACCACAATGCTTGCGCAGCCTGTAATTAATCTTTTGTTTGGCAGAAGAATTTCATTGATACCATCGCCATCAATATCTTGTGAATGGAAACTGTCAAAATGCATGGGATAGGTAACATCGAAAGGCTCCTCAGAAAATGCTTTTATAACAAAAGAGCGTTGCTTTAATGAGACATTGCCCGTGAATGCTTGCCATGAAGTAAAATCTGCGTTCCCGGTATTTAGCATATACCCCAGTTTTATTTTGCCCCCCTCAATTTGTTGCCACGCGATAATGTCGGTCAGTCCATCCCCGTTCATGTCGGTCATATAATTGAAGAAAAAGAAATCTGTTACGATATGGCCAGGGTTTTCAAAAAAGCCGAAGCTAGGGGCGTCTTTACTTTCAAAAACAATATTATTACCCATGCTTTGGTTTAGCATGAATTGTTTCAAGCCTTTTACTGGCACAGCCCCAAAAACACTTCGATTACTAAAAAGTGCTAAATCAGGTAACCCATTGCCATCAATATCACCCACCGCATTTAAGCTCATATCTGTTTGTTCAGCATCCTCTCTCGTCGAGGTGATGACGATACTGGTTTGATAGGGGTGAGTCGATGAGCCTGTGTGGACAAAAAGCTCCCACTTAATGGTGCCATTCCTTGCTCTTCGCATGAGCAAATCAGGCAGGCCATCGCCATTAAAATCGGACATATTTTCTATGACATCCGGGTTTTTAAGCTTTCGATGGTCATAAGAGATATTGGTTTCTATGAAGCTATCTGAATTGTTAGCAGAAAATCGAATAGCGACGTTATTATTAACGGGCTTAACAATGTCAGTTCTACCATCTCCATCAATATCAGCCACTGAGCATGTTTTCTTGCCTGTAACGGCTTTATAGTAGCAAACATCTTTATAGCCGTATTCATGCTGCCCTGTTTCTCTTTGTTCGGCATCTGAATAGTACGTAGGAAAATCAAGTACTCCATCACCATTGGCATCCGCGACGGGGGTCAATTCATAGGCTTTAACGACGCCATCAAAGATGTGCTTGCCATCCAATTTAAGTGGCTCGCTTGTGATGGTAATGGGGGTATCTTCCCACGAAAAATGCGTCATCTGACGACACTGTGACTCCCCATTGAATTGACCACAATGCTGCACAGAATCTAGCAAGGTTTTCTTGCTTATCTGGCTTTGTTTAAAGCCAAGCTGATATCGTGATACCCAATTTTCAGAGCCGAAATACGTTTCTATCGATGTTAATCGTTGTGTCGTTTTTAATCGTCCACCTTGGATATAGGCATTACGCTTATCAAGACGCGCTTCATAGATGAACTTAACTTGTCTATCTCCGAGATTTGAATTCGTCCCCGTGTAGTAAATACTTTCAAGTAGATGCTCACCAGCTTCAGGATTAAAGTAACGATAATCAATGGTATTCATTCCATCAGAGTAGGATTCTTGAGTCACCTTCCAACTTAACGTTGTTGTTAACCCCTCAGGATTGAAACGACTATTGCCGTTAGCCCCATAAGTGGCTGTTGAACCATCGGGACGATAGACCGTAAAATGCGTTGAAGCGCCATTAATTGCACCCGATTGCATAACTTTAACAAAGCTGTCCATCTCGGTGCGGTACTCAGTGCCGCTGGTGCCATAGCTGCCAGAGGTGATGAGCCGCTGCCCATTCAAACAAAGCCTATCGGTATCAGCATTAAAGGTCACTGCACGGGTGAAACCATCTTGGGCATGGGTCGCCCCGCAACGGCTTATCGCTGAGCCGGTATTGAGTGACCAACCAACACCGACTATGCCGTTACCACTTTGTGAGCTATAACTCAGAGAAACCTTAGGCTGAATACCCGCGCGCCCGGGGGGTAAATCGATAGGGATTTGATAATTCGCTTGGCCGCCTGAAACAGACGCTTGCCCCTTGAGTACGGCAGCATTTAAATTAACCGATTGAGAAGGTGCAGCATTACTGCCTGTGGCATTGGGTACCTCAGCATCGGTTGTTTGTAACCACTGCTCAAGTTGAACGTTCAGCTCATTGACCTCATGAGTTGTGCTACCAATATCGGTAATAACAATGCTATTTTCAAACTTCCCATCCAATGAAATAACTAACTCTGCATCGGATGTTCCGTTGATATTTTGATACCTAACCGCCCCTTGCTTTATTTCTGTCGCATTAGATGCAGTAAACTGTGCATAAGTTAAGGTTGATAGGTCCCAAGAACTGCCATTACGGGATAATTTTATGACACTACCTTGGTCAGGAATAAAAAGTGGGATAAATATTTCACCTGATATAGGCACAAACTTTGGAGGACGAACCAAATACAAATGTCCATTTGCATCTTGGTATACGTTGTAATCTAACCGCTCTATTAAAAAAGACTCTGATGTTATCGGTGCACTAAGATCTTGTAACTCAACATTAGCACTATAGCCACTACATAGTGTCTTCTGACAAGCTTTAATTTTATAAAAGTATGAAATATGGTTTTTACTTGATAAGACTAAACTTCTTCTACTGTGGGAACTGGAATATATTCGAGTCCAAGAAGAGTTATTTGTTGACTCGAATAAGCTGTATACGATGTTAGGACCACCAGCGATCCCACTTACAGATGTCCATTCAAGTCTGATTTCATTGCCAGACTTGTTGCCAGTCAAGTTTGGAGTACTGACGTTTGGTAATGAGATCGCGACAACAAAACCTGAAAACAAACAGCTCGACAACAAAGAAACAACCATCTTCCATGAGGGAAAACGCATATAAGTACATCCATAATACACAGTGAGAGGAAAGTACACTCAATAAGTGCGTAATGTCAACATTAAAAACGCTCAGGTAACACACCTGACCTCAACGGTTAACAAAAAGACAGGCAGCATAAGGTATAAAGTGTTGCATTTCATGTGGTGGGGGGAGTTTATTACTACTTTATCCCAGAAGGTGACAATTGGAATTCAAGCAACTGCCCCAATGCCGAAAGTGGATTTATTAAGCAGAGTGAAACTGGCGCCAACGCGTTCTTATCGATTGTGCTGATGGCAAAGGCGAACAATACCCCGGTTCAGCTGCGGGGGATCTGTGGCAATGGTGCCGTTGGTGGTTCCAGCGATGCCTACTTGTATATCGACTACATTACCTTGGATCCAATGTAACCAGTTCGATAATGGCGTATTTAAGGGTTCTGTCGCAAACAGAGATTGAGCCGCTATAACTTCATCAGACACTGTTAATCCGCTAAATTCGACACTGGCTATCGTGGCTTCCGCTCCATCCATCGATTTGAATCCGAATGCGGTACGCAAGGCCTTAGGAGAAGTTCATATACTAAATAAAAAGCCAGCTTAGCATCACTGCAGGGCTGGCCTATGTATCGTCAGTTTATCAAGTTCCGTATGTAGATCATTCCTGAAGTCTCAAGATGCGACAGAACCTTTTTTAAACATTATTTAAATTGGCAGATCCTTTGAGGTAAGAATATAATGTCTGCTGGCTAATCTTATACTCACTTGCCAAAGCAGTCTTATTTCCACCTGCTGCTACCCTCTGCTTTAGTTCTGTTATTTGTTCTGTAAGTGTCATTAGTCGAACTCCCATTAGCACAGGAAAGAATGAGGCTTGAGTTCTATAGACACTCTGTAGCATGACTAAAATTGAGTCAATGTTGGAGTTAGCTAGATGTCACTTTACTCACTCGGAAAGGGGGAAAAGTGGGTTAGTGCATTGATTCCAATTAACCTGACATTGATTAGAAAAAGTCCCTCTTAGTTTATCCGAAGGCTTTAATTCGCTCCGACCCTGAAGGATCCCCACGAATTTAATAGCATGCTTGTGGATCCCTAACTAATTCTTTCAGTAACGAAATAGCTGCTCGCCAATGGTGTTTCAACAGCTTCAACTTCCTATCCTTGTATGCCCTTAATCCAATAAATTGGTTTGAGAGTACGTTACGATGTTTAATTGAGTTGGCTTGATATTGCCTGTGTTTATCCGCTGCCTTTACTGCTAAACCTAGCAGGTACAATATAAACTGAGATAGACTCGCAATGATTACAGTGATGTGGCGAGTAGCCAAGGCTCTTTTTCTCTTGCTGCACTGGCGCGAGAGCGCTTATCTTTTCTGATATCATCACCCTTTGCGTTCATGTCTTTACGACCTTTTGGGTGACGTTTATAGAGAACTAAACGGGTTTTAAATCCAACAGTTTGGCCTAGCAGAAATTCACCTAGGCTCTTAGCGCGAGAGGTCGCTTTCATGTATAAGCTTTTGATTGGTTGCCAGTCATACTCACCCGATTTGAAGCATTGAGTTCTGTTTCTGACGCGGCCTACGTAATCCCATTCAAGCGATAACACTTGCTTAAACCAAGGTATACGAAACCCTGTATCGGTCACGATAATTGGCTTGCAGTTGCTTGGTAGCATCGCCTTCAGGCGAGTCATAAATTGCAGGTGAATTTTAGGTTTATCTTTCAGATTTAACGGATAAATCTCTTCATAGAGTGTTAAAGAGCGCCCTTGAGCTGCAAGGGAGGCGCGAATGAGAAAGCTCTCCTTTCTATCATCTAAATCAGACCAATCGATATGGATTATTGGCTGTGGCATGTTGCTCACCAATAGGTAAGCCATGCGAGTATAGATGTGCTTGATATCACGGTGTAGCTGAGTGTTAGAGCAGAGTCTGTCTACACGCTTAATCTTATGTTTTTCCATGGCATTACTATCAATGTCGCGGCCAAGGCCTGTGATTGATAGGGAGCCACCATTCATTGAGCTTTCGATTGCTGAAAACAAACTCTGTCGGCGAGTTTTATGCATTAATGGGGTGACAAGGGAGAGACATTTTGATAAAACTTGCTTTGCATTCATGGCATTTACTCGTGGTAATTTTTGTTTGGCGATAAATTTGATCACCAAATGCCATGAATGTTCCTCTATTTTTTACCTATCTCATTATTTCTGTTTATCTTTTTGTGGGGATTCGCCAGCCCCTGATCTCATTATCAAATATGAAACAATCAATAAAGGGTATGCGTGTGGTGATCTACACGTTGAGGTTAACGTTCCAAGGGAGTAAGGACTCGACTTCATTAGGGTCTATGGCAAGCTGAGTAAGACAGTGGTTGATATAATCAAAGGGCATCAGCCCGTTAGCTTTGGCGGTTTCGATAATACTGTAGAGCACGGCGCTAGCCTGAGCACCAGAGGCCGTATTGGAGAACATCCAATTCTTTCTCCCCACCACAAAGGGTTTGACGGCCCGCTCTGCGCGATTGTTATCGATAGAGAGTCGCCCGTCTTCAATATAGCGCATCAGTTTTGGCCACTGGTTCAATGTATAGCTAATGGCTTCACCCAGTTTGGTTTTGGGTGAGATACGCATGACCGCTTTATCCAGCCACTCCTTGAGAGTATTGAGCAAAGGGACTGCGACCTTTTGCCTTTGTTGGTATTTTTCAGCCGCGGGTTTACCTTTAAGCTTTATCTCAAGTCGGTAGAGTTTCTTTATATGGTTGATG
>NZ_VOQB01000028.1:0-21940 GCF_009377275.1 Shewanella sp. YLB-07
CATCAACCATATAAAGAAACTCTACCGACTTGAGATAAAGCTTAAAGGTAAACCCGCGGCTGAAAAATACCAACAAAGGCAAAAGGTCGCAGTCCCTTTGCTCAATACTCTCAAGGAGTGGTTGGATAAAGCGGTCATGCGTATCTCACCCAAAACCAAACTGGGTGAAGCCATTAGCTATACATTGAACCAGTGGCCAAAACTGATGCGCTATATCGAAGACGGGCGACTCTCTATCGATAACAATCGCGCAGAGCGGACCGTCAAACCCTTTGTGGTGGGGAGAAAGAATTGGATGTTCTCCAATACGGCCTCTGGTGCTCAGGCTAGCGCCGTGCTCTACAGTATTATCGAAACAGCCAAGGTTAACGGGCTCATGCCCTTTGATTATATCAACCACTGTCTTACTCAGCTTGCCATAGATCCTAATGAAGTCGAGTCCTTACTCCCTTGGAACGTTAACCTCAACGTGTAGATCACCACACGCATACGTTAAATATTTGAATAATATTGTCGAGCAAAGCCATCGAAAAGTGAAAAGAAAAATGCATCAATGTTTGGGCTGGAAGTCTTGGGAAGGGGCTGAATCGACCTTAGCGGATATTGAGCTTTGGTCCATGATTAAGCAAGGACAAATGGACACAACTGAAAATATAACCTCATGGGAACAATTCTATTCTTTGGCGGCCTAATTGTATCAGAGAGATCTTGCGCCCTCAAATTATAGCGGCGAGATCTCAGTTTGCGACAGAACCATTGTCGCTCTACTCATAATCGAGCTAATCCGGTCTCTTTACTCCCACAAGATTGAATATTTGACTTCTAACGTCGCTATCTTGACCATCGAATAGTTCTTCTAGCAATTCTGGAAAGGGTTTGTTGCCCCAACTAATTGCTTTTTGTAACAAGAAAGAAACTGGGCTGTGAGGTTCGCTTTCTCGGAAGTACTCAGCTACATCTCCAAGTAAATTCAGTGCTTGCTCTCGATTATGTACATTTTTTTTAGCAATTTGTTTCAAATTGCTCATGGTAAATGCGGGAGGAATGTCAGTTATTTCGTCAGACTCCATCTCTGCGTGATGTTTATCTTGTGGATGAATAGTTGTTTGCTCCTCTATATGATTCGAAGGGGCTGTTAATCCTGATACTTGCTCCAAAGCGTAATTGAATTGTGTAAATATATTCTTCAGCACACTAAAATTTGTAGGTTTTACCCCACACATTTTGGCTTTATCACTAACCGTGATATTCAACCTTTCAATTTCTTTAAGGCAACGTTCAACATTTATCAAACGAGTAATGATAATGCTTTCCTCTCGAGAAACTTCCCCTAGCGCCCTCTCCTTCAGCAAATTTACCTCACCTTTTCGCTGTGCACTTTTGTAATCGAAGAAAGTAAACTCTCCAACTAATGGTTTTAGTAATAATGGTCCATATAAAAGGTTGCTCTCTTCACTATCACCAGCTAACTGAAAAAAAGATTTACATTTGAAGCTTGCTTGCTCCGCAAGATGCTCAGCCTCGGTACCCCCTTGTAACTTTTCAATTGGTAACACCGGATTTAGGGTATCCCATCTAGACTCAATTAAATCAGCTAACCAAGTTAGACTATTAGCAACACTCTCAAAACTATTATCCAAAATCACCTGCGCGGTAATAAACCAAGCTATAAGCTCAATATCTCTGCTCACGTGGCGAAAGCTATGCATCAAACTCTCAGCGAGTGCTTTCCAGAGATGTTTATTTTCCTCCATTAATTGCTCTTTATCTTCAACACTTGGATTTTGAGATAACTTACGCAGAGATGTCTTGGCCAAATTGAACTTATTACGCAGAGGCCGAAACGCAATTTTATCTGATTTTAAATAGATACCACAGGGTAAGTCTTCATCTATGGGGATCAATAAATCGACAATTTCAGTATTAGACAGTAACATTTTTACTCACTTCTCAATTAACTCACAAATCATAACTATAACTAAACCGCAATTATTACTGTTTAATTCCGCTAAAACATAAAATGATCGCTCATATCTATCATGATTTCGATCATATCTGTATATTTATCAGTCATTTCAAATGCATCATAGCATTCTTGAAAAGAGTGGAAGCCGATCCCAACAATAAAAGCAGACATTATTTTTTCAAGGTTCTGTCCTTCGCTACTATTAATTCCAATATTAAGAAGACTTAACGTATTACAAAAACCATTAGCCATCCCAGATGTGCCGGCCAAGTATGGAACACCTTCCACTTTATTTCTGGTATAAATTGATTTTTTTGAAAGACCATTATCAGTCTTCTCAATATAATGACTACTAAGTTGGTAAAGAGGGTTTAAATTATTTAACAGCTTACTTTTAATCTGTGCTGTTCCAAAAATATTCTTAGCCATCAAAATTTGACTTTTAACTCCCAAATTAATAGTGTTATGATTTCTACCAAATTCATCAAAGCTAGAATAAACACTTGATATTTCACCCTTTCTTTTCCCATCAATTACTGACAATAGATATTTAGGGAGAATCCATATAACCGTAAGAATGGCAATGATTGCATCTTTCTTTTTTGATGAAGTCTGCTTTTTTAGCAATTTTATCAAGTCTTTCTTTTCTGACACTCCCTTCACTTTAGCGTGCGTAGGAAATAAATTACTGGTTCTAGAACCATTATAAAATCTGCCAAATTCAGAAATATCATTACTGCTGATATCTTTATTTTTTTCTAATACATTAATAATTAACTTTGTTATTTTAATGATGATTTTATATTCGAACTATCTGTTAATATCAACAAAGCTTGCTCAGATTCATATCTAAGTTTATCGTCTCGACTTACAATACCTTCAGGGTAAATAAATTTCATTTCAACATCCTCTATATTATTACATGATAGTCTATATCTTTCCCAATAACTTACCTTCAACTTGTTGCATCATTTTCGCTAATGCATACCAATCATCCTCTTCCTCGACATAACCTACACCTAACTTTTGATTTTCTGAGGAGAACATTGGTGTGAGTTGCCATTTATTTAATGCGTTTCGATTAGTTCCTATTGGATTACTGGCACCAAAATCAATGAGCCGCACAATGCCAAGCGTTTCATTAAACAATATATTAGAAGGTTTTATGTCACCATGAACCCAGCCCTGTTGATGACAGTGGGCGATTGCATCAATCACTTTCGGCAACACAAACACCCACAAATCAATTTCGTGCTCTTTTAATTCATTGAGCGAACGAGAGTCTGGGTAATACTCCAAGTAAATAACAAGCTTATGCTCATCAATTGAAATTGCTTTTTGAATACAGGCGCTATAACAAGCATTCACAGCCTGCCACTCACGCCACATTTCCTCCTGGCAACAATAATGCTTAATCAAATAGTCCTGCTTAAGATAAATCGTAGAATCCATGCTCTATAAATGTTTAGGAAGTAAAAATTGCGTGAACAAGAGTTTATCCAACACTTGGCTAGAATTACGCAATGTGTATTGCAGTGCTATATTCTTTCCTTCAATAGAATAATTAAATTTACGAACCCGCCTAGCTGAAGTACTGCTAGAATTACCCTCCAACAAAAATCTAAAGAGCGCCCATTGCCCTGTGTATGATTTCGTAGCGACTCGATCTTGTCCCAAATAAAAATTCGCGCTCAAATAACCATCAACATCACTCGCTGGCCAATTAAGCTCTTCCCATATTCGAGGACCATGCTTGTAATCAAAAACATTTTCAACCTCTCTCAATTGAAATTCAGTCACACTAGTACTCATTGACCCCACTTTCAGCTCTAACCCAATGCCTAACTCTTGCCCAACTGGACCAAAAAAAATCTCGCGAACTTTATTGGCTTGCCGAAGTTGTGAGCGAGCTCTATTACTGATAGCCAATGTCATGCCATCAATCACGCGCAGCCTTAAAACACCATTATCCCAATACACAAAAGGTTTAAGTATTTGCTCAACAAATTGATCCAACCGTCCTTCTGGTTTAAAAAATGAAGTAAAGTCATTAAGATCAACTTCTCCTCGTCCTTGTAAATAAAAAGGAAATCGTCCTTTAATTGACTCTGCATAAAACAAGTACACACCTTCATACCACTGTTTATTGATATATTTTGAACTACCAAGGATAACTTGTTCCCATGATTGCTTGGCAAGATCACGAGTCCATTTAGTCACTACTTCAGGTTTTTTTCCTACCAAATTATTAAGGTTTGTAATAGGATCTTGATCACTTTTAGCGTGCTCCACCGCATATTTGTAGAGCACTTTACTCGGCTCAGAATTGACTTGTGCAATGTTCAGATAACGACTCAATTCAGTCACCGCCTCTAACAAACTATCCACAGGAGCCGCCTCACCAGACTTACCATAACCTTTTAAATAGCCGGAAAATTCACTAAAAGCTTCATTAACCACATAAGCAGGCTGCATACGCAGTAATTTATTCCCACCAATTCGTTTAACTTGGTTAAGTTTATTTAAAGAAGTCGCCACCCGATTTAATTTTAATTTACTGGCCGTGGCCGCACTATTCTCAGTATCATCAACTTGCTCTGTTACGACCAAACTAGTGTTATTCACCACTACAGACAGTACATCTAACATGGGACTTATTGAAACATCAGCGATATTTTTTAACCCATAAACTAACCCTGGTTGACTATTGAACTGTTTGATATGGATATTGCCTATCAAGCCTTCCCAATATCGAATATATTCAGAGAAGTAGAGTTTTTGAATTTTTTTACGTAAATCTGCTAGCTCCATAAACGTAACATCAGGTTCTTGTCCTGTGATCAGTTTAAATACACTCAATTCATGACGAAATAGGGAGGATTCAGCACTAAAATCCAACTTGTGGTATCCCGCTTTAGTGAAAATTTCAGGCACTAAATAACCATTGAAGTCCTCAGTAAAGGTAAATACGCTATCGAACTTAGGCCCCAGCATACTTCGTAAATCCACCTGATTTCGATATTGAGGCAAGCTTTTAATTTGAGCATATATCAATCGCTCTGGCGACAAGCCCTCCAGGTTATTTGTTGCCAACTTGATAAGCTCTTTATCCGGCTTCAGAAACTCGTCATAGTTACTTTTGAGTAAATCTTCGACCAAATAGGACAATTTGACTAAATCATCAAGAGGTACCCCTCCTTTAACTTTGATAATATCAAACAGAAATCCTTCAATTGCAGCTGCATCAAGCTGATTTTTATCAAACAGCATCAGATAATAACGAAGCACCTCTAAAATTTTACCTGGGTTACCCATACTCGTCTGTAGGTAAAGCTCCTTGCTGATAATCCCTTCCAACTTAGGTAATAAAAGGTACCTTAACTGCATCTGATAAGTTGAGTTCATGCGTAATGCCGTCTCCTCTTGTTTGACACTGACCCTTTGATACCAAGCTCTAGGCTCTATACCTTTACGTGCCGTAACCCTCAATGCATTTAAGGATGATATGATATCTACAATTGAATAATTTGCTGACATCTTGCTGGTATTACGCTCGAAATCAAGTATTGTTGCCATCGACTCCTGCCGCCACAGCTCATCCTCGTTCCAGTTATTTTTTAAAACGCTCCCCGAAAATATTAAGCCGCATAGCATAACAACAAGCATCACAGTTCTTGCTGTAATATAGCCAAAATCACGCCACTTATTAAGACCCGTTATACCTCGCTCAGGTAAGATCACATGACTAAATACACGTGAAACAAAATAGTTTCGATTTCCTGACCACTGCTGCCCTTGCGTTTTAGCGTTAAACTCAGCCTTTTCAGCAATCACTTGAGTAAGCAGATCACATTTGCCCCCCTTTTGCCCTGAGGATAATAAATAAGCTCCGCGGATCCAAACAGCTTGGCGAACTCGAGTCTCACGGCCAATATCATTAAGTAATTCAGTCACACGCTCAAAGAATATTTGCAGTTGATAAGGCAATGCGACGACCCCACTAGCATGTTCACTATTCGAGTTATGCATGAGTTCAACCTGCTGCTTTACCAAAGAAGAAAGTAATACCTGTACCTCCAATTCAAATTGCTGTTTATTGAAACGCCGCTTAGTGTCACATGGTAAGGTTACCCCAAATGGGTTTTCTAAATCATCAGCAGAGAAACTCTCAAAAAAATCGGTAAAATCAGCGAGGTAATTCGCCTTCGAAAATAAGCAATATAGTGGTAATTCAAGCTTTAGATCTTTGCTCAGAGAAATAATACCTCTCTGATAAACATCGGCTAATTTTTTAAGTGCTTTTCGATCGCTCTTTAAGATTTGATCACATTCAAAAACAGAAATAACTCCCGTTAAAGCCTGACGTGGACGGTATTTTTGTAATTGTTGCAACAATACTTTCCATAACGGTTCATCGATTCCCGTATGGTTAATAATACGATCCCCTAATTCAATAACGACCGCTGTATCATTACTCCAAAAACGCAGATACTGAGTATCGCCTTCCCCCGCTTCGAACCGTTGCTCGTTAACAAGCTCCAATCCATTTTCTTGTAGTATTGTTCCTGTGGTCTCCTTTTCACCACCAATAACCAAATACCAGGGTAAAGCGTAAACACTGTTAAATTTATAGCTCCCTTGACCACGAATTTTACGTGCTGCCGCTTCGAAATATTGCTGAATGATACGGGTATCTTGTTTAAGCAAACGCTGCTGAGCGTGTATTGCCTCATGATTTTGCTCTACAGCATTCTGATTACGCCACCACAACACAGTTAATACCGACGTCAGTACCAAAAAGAGTAACGTACCCACTTTCAGCCAAAGATAATCTTCCGCTGGTAAATAAAACCAGGCCCCAAGCGTTGCACTCAGACTCAATGCAGCAAAAAAAATTGCTATTATTTTCTTAATCATATTATTGAGCCCTTCGAACTCTAGCATTGAAACCGAAGCGAATATTAATCTCATTCTTTAACTTACGTATTCCAGAAATATTTTTTACAGCTTCTACATACACTTGCATGCCTGAACCTGTATCTCTCATCAATGCGTGATAACCTGCTAGCTGCAATTTTTCGACGACGCTAGTAGCGTCCTCTGAACGAGAGAATACGGCTAATATTACTTCCCAATTCGTTGGGATATTAGCGAATGTATCTTGTTCCTCATTCTCAGACGTTTCATCAATCAAACGAGTATTCCTAGCTGAAGTAAACCTTCCCTCCCAGTTTTTAGTCATGTGATTACGCTGTGAAAGTGAATCAAGTTGAGCTAAAACAGGCTGACTAAGTTCACGGTACTGGTATTCAGAAAACACATAACTAAATAAAATCGTCAACATAACCAATAACGCAACTTTCCTTTTACTCAACAACAACCAAGGTTGCTTACGCTTAATTAACTCAGGAGTATTAGGGGTTAACGTTAGCTTTTCGCTTCGATAAGGTCGTAACAAATGATAGGTCTGCGATTTAATTTCATGTAAAGCGCTCTCATCGCGATAGCGATATCGCCCTTTGAATCCAAGCATCAGTAAGATGTATTGCAGCTCGATAAAATCCGTCAACTTGGCAGGCTGTAAAGCTGCATTTTCTAACAAACTAAAAAAAGCTTCTCCACCATTTCTCTGTGAAAACACCTTACTCATCAAAGAATAATTTTCCCAACAAGCCTTTACCCCCCAATCGGTGTTCAGAATCGCTTCATCAAATGCCGCACAGAAAACAAAGCAACTTTTTTCTATAATACTTGGGTGATAATCAAGACTTAATCCCTTCTCTTTAAATACCCCAATAGTATCCAGCAACTTTTGCCGAAAGCGCTCAATGTGTCTCGGTGCTCCCAGCCGTGGAATGGAAACCAGAATAGCCAATAATTCGGCTGCCGTATTCAGCAAAGGATTACCGTATGCTGTTAACTTATCGAGTGAATATCCAACTCTTGAAATATCAACATAACTCGATTTCTCAACTACCTGCTTGTAACCGGGGTTAGCTTCACAGCGTCGAATTAAAACGGTGGGTTCTTCATTAAATAATTTAGACACAGCTCACCTACTTAATTACATGGAGTTCAACATCGATATCATCAATACGTTCATCGATATGCAAAGCAATAGGCTCTTCTTTTTTAATCAAAGCTTGCCATAAGGCTGATTTATCATCGACCTCGAAATAAGCAGCATCATGACGAGCTTTTAATTCTGAAGGTGCATAAGGTAGGTGGCGTAATGTGACTCCAGACAAGGCATTTCGCACTAAACCGACAATATCACTGTTACCAGCCAGCTTACATGCCTCTGGAAACTCCTTACCTAAACGTGCTGAACCGATAGGTGAAGTCACCACCATGATAAAGCGGCCTTGATGATAAAGACTCCGATCCGTGACCTGAGCCTGTAATAATCGCCGGGTGGCAAATAATTGCGTTTGCCAATGCAGTGTCGATACGTTATCTACTTGTACCTCCCGCAATAGCAACATTAATTCTGAGAAGACTTGTGAGAAACAGCGATATAAATCATTCAGATCCCAAATAGGAAAGGAACTCGGCACTTTCCCCTCGAGCCCCTGCATTTGCCCAGCCATAGAAACACACTCAAAATAAAGTTGCTGCGTTGACAACCCGCCAACTTCATTCCACTGTTCCAATTTAGGCATCCAAGAGCCCAATGCTTGCAGCCATAAATAATCTCGCATTAGCCCCTGATAACTTTTACTACTGTTGTCTGAATGAAGGCGGCTAGAGGTTGTACGAGCACGGTATTGAACATGAGCGAACACATCAGCGACGCAATCTTTAAGGTAACCTGAAACATTAAATTGAATGCAAGGCGGAATAAACGCTTGGTTGAGTGTCAGCTTCCCTTCTGCTGTGTACTCACTAATTTCAGCAACCGCAAGTAAGGTATAGTTTTTAAGCTCTTCTCCCTCTATTTTTAACTCAATATTCAAATGAGCTAACTCTAACTCCAAAGCATCACTGTGCTCTCGGCTAGTATCAAATACATTCTGCTTCACTGACGAATGACGTTGGTTTTTGTCCTCTCCCACATTGACAATGCCAGGATGAGAAACGGGCAGCGCAAGGTAAATTTTCTTTTTACTGGTATCTTTAGCGATATCAAGCTCTAATCTATGCTCTATTTCAAAAGGTGATCCATCCGGAAAGATACCTTTAGCATGACGAACGATTAACTTTCCGATATTGAGCATGGAACAGTCTAGTTTTAGTGAGCTTAACCCATAGCATTGAGATACATGTTGGCCTACAAATTGACGGATAAAATGTTCAACATATCGTTCTTGCTGCTGAAAATGCTGTGGTGATAAAAACATACCTTCATTCCAAAGAACCTTATTGCAATCCATCACTCTTCCTCTTTGCTCGATATCGATAAATTAATACCATCCAAACTGACATTAACCTCAGTGTCTTCCAACTCTATAACTTTATAAATAACCTTATTTTTTGCTTCTCTATAGTTGGAAAAACCCGCGATAACACCAATGAATTTGGTTTCAGATGACAAAGGAATAACTTCCTTACGTTGCTCTCCAGGCATAACACTGGCGAGCCTGCGTACAACCAAAAGATTGGCCTTTAATACTCCTTGATCGCCATGAAAAATTTGCATGAAATTCGCCTGAGAAAAAGCTTGGTTGTCACTTAACTGGTAGACTCTGATCTCAACGGGTGAGGGTTTTCGCTCGATATTGGGATTAATATTCAGCCC
Source organism: Shewanella sp. YLB-07 (assembly GCF_009377275.1). Classification (NCBI taxonomy): domain Bacteria; kingdom Pseudomonadati; phylum Pseudomonadota; class Gammaproteobacteria; order Alteromonadales; family Shewanellaceae; genus Shewanella; species Shewanella sp. YLB-07. The sequence goes on from NZ_VOQB01000028.1 coordinate 9,705, forward strand.
AGAATTAATATCAAGAAATAACTTAGGTTCCACGGGGTCCCCCCATAGACTGCAGCCAGTTAATGTCAGTATTAACCAAACATTCATCAATATTTTCACCAAGGTTCTCCACCAAAGCTATTTTGCTGGCGTAGTGCTTCATGAAAATAAGCATGCAACTTAATTTGCCAATCTTGATTATCAATCTGGCGATTAAAATAGCGCTTGAACATTGTCCAATAGTTAGATTTACGACGCCAAAAAGCTGGCCTAACCAAGTCATCGAACATCGCCTCCATTGATGCTGGTGAAATATCATCCATCAATCTCGCAAACGCTATTTCTAAGGCTTTATCGGTACGCTCTTTTTGTCGAAAATCCGACATCACAGATATAGGATCTTGACGACTCCTTTCCTCTTTCTGTAGAGGTGCGGTTAATTTCGTCTGATATTCCATATTCGTTAGAGGCGCCTCCCCCAACGCATCGAAATGAAATTCGAGATCCCAATGCGATCGAGACTCTTGCTGCTTTTTTTCTGCCCGGTAGGGGTCTCCATCAAAAGAAAAAATATCTTCTTCTGCCTGAAATAACGGCATCGCAGTGGTCGCAGGAGAGGCATCAGCCAAAGCCAACTCAGGTTCGCTATTAAATGGATCATCAATCAACTTGCGAACCGGCTCTGACGTATCACAAGTAGGGGAGGTTAATAATTCGAGATCCTTGGCGAACGGATCATCAATAATTTGACTTTCATTATGTAACGAGTCATCAAAAATTTGATTGTCTTGAGCTAACGTAGGTCTTTTTGCCAATTCAGGCGTAAAACATGAAATCAATAACCGATAACGACCCACATCCAGTATATCTCCATCCGTCAGAGCATACTTATTCCCCTTACCTATCGGTGAGTTCGAACCATTAACAAATAGGCCATTTGTACTATTGTCCACCACCTGGTAACCATAAGAAGTCTTTTTGACAATGGCATGCACCGCAGATATTTCACGATGAGAATCTGCCAACTGCATCGTAACACCTAATGAACGGCCTATATCCCCTCCTTCTTCAGGAAAGGATTTATGCTGCTCGGAGATGGACTCATCATTTGGCGAGCTTATAATTCTGATTGCTAGTGGCATACTATTTTTCCTTATGCGGTTTTACAGCATGACCGTCATCGTTCAAAAGCCAGAAATATTTTTAAGCTTATCTGGCATAAGTTCTTTGTCTGATAAACTACAAAATAGTGATGACAAATTGCTCATCATCCACTGAAATTTGCACTGTATTAATGGCTTGCGACAGACTCATGCGCACAATACACTGATTGGCAAGCTCAGGAACAAGTTGACGATTAATAAGCTGCTCGATTGCCCTTGCTCCTGTTTCCGGTGACCGATTCATGTTAACTAACAGTTCAATCACATCGGAGCTGCACTCAAAACTCGCGCCATAACGATCTCTTAAGCTATTTTCGATACGTTTAAGTGATAGGTGAGCGATGTTGCTCATTTCCTCTTTATTTAATGGGAAATAAGGTACGATCGTTGCTCGTCCCAGAAACGCTGGTTTAAAAAAACGCTGCAACTCAGGTAAAATAGCCTGCGTCAATTGATCGATATCAGGCCTTTGTTTTACGCATGCCTGCACGACAACACTATCTGCAACATTAGAAGTCATAATAATAATCGTGTGTCTAAAATCGATAGCGCGCCCTTCTGCATCCGAAATGGTACCTTTATCGAAAATCTGATAAAAAATGTCATGAACTCCCGGATGAGCTTTCTCTATTTCATCCAGAAGTAGCACTGAGTAAGGGTTTTTACGTACAGCTTCTGTGAGCACTCCGCCTTTACCGTAGCCAACATAACCAGCGGGCGACCCCAACAACATAGAGACTTTATGTTGTTCCTTAAATTCGGTCATATTAATGGTCGTAATGTTACGCTCCCCACCATATAGCAAGTCAGTCAAGGCCAAAGCGGTCTCTGTCTTGCCAACCCCACTGGGGCCACACATAAGAAAAACACCGACTGGTTTACGTGGATCCGTTAAACCCGCACGGGACATACGGATCGCCTTAGCTATTTCAGTAATCGGCGCCACTTGACCAATGACCCTCTCACCAATATGTTGCTCAAGATTCATCAGGCTCTCAACCTCATGTGCCACCATGTTTCCCACAGGGATCCCTGTCCATAATGAAATAACTTCTGCAATAACGCTTTGTGTAACAAGAGGTTGAACTAGAGGATCATCCCCCTGCAAACAGGAAAGCTCGGTCATTTTCTCTACCAAAATGGCTTTTTCTTCCTGTAGTGATACGCCTCCTTTTGACAGGAGTTGCTTTTCTAAGCTCGTTTGCAGTTCGAAAATGTCAGTAACTAAAGCCCCTTCTAACTTCCAACGAATCAACAACTCATCATGTTCAGCTTTTAATTCTTGCAACTGTGACAAGGCCTGTTCAGCCCCACCCTCATTATGAGACCACAATGCAGCTTCATGACTTAAGTTAGCTATTTCGCTTTCAGCATAACGAATTTGCTCTGCAATTGACTCAAGCTGCCTTGGTGTAGAACTCTGACTCAATCTGATGCGAGAACACGCAGTATCAAGTAAGCTAATGGCTTTATCTGGGAGCTTACGCTCAGGCAAGTAACGAATTGACAATGACACAGCGGCATCGATAGCTTCTTGCATCACAGTAACCTGATGGTGCTTTTCTAGATTTTGTTTTACCCCTTGTAACATATGAACTGCATCTTCTTCGCTGGGTTCTCCAATCGACACCAGCTGAAAGCGGCGAGTTAACGCTGCATCTGATTCAAAATATTGCTTGTATTCCGACCATGTTGTTGCTGCAATAGAGCGAAATTCCCCTCGAGCCAATGCAGGCTTTAGAATATTAGCAGCATCATTTTGTCCAGCAGCCCCCCCCGCACCAATCAACGTATGCGCTTCATCAATGAACATGATAATGGGCGTTACCGATTGCTTGATTTCGTTAATGACATCTTTGAGGCGGTTTTCAAATTCGCCTTTAATACTTGCTCCAGCTTGCAACAGTGAAAGGTCTAAGCTGCGAAGCTCCACTTTAGCCAATGATGGTGGAACATTTCCAGAGGCAATCTGTTGCGCAAGCCCCTCAACAATAGCGGTTTTTCCTACACCAGGCTCACCAACTAGAATTGGACTGTTCTGACGACGCCGACACAGAATGTCTATCACCATACGAATTTCATCGCCACGGCCAGCAATAGGGTCTAGCCCCCCTTGACGAGCGGATTCAGTCAAGTTTTGTGAGTATTTATTTAACGCTGGGGTGCCCCCAGAGCCGATATTTATTCGTGAATGGCTCTCATCACTCTTAGCCGTATCCATCTCAGCTAAAGAGTCAAGCCACTGTGTAGAAAGTTGTTGCAGCCACTGACTCAATACACAATGATAAGCACCTTGTTCAACGCGTTGTTTGAGCACCATCAGCAAGTGGTAAGCATTAATAGCAAACTGATTATTATTCAGTGATGCTAGCATCCAGCTGTCTTTTAATAATTCTACAAGCAGTGGAGACAAAGACGGCGAAGTATCATTCCCTCTTGGCTGGCGGGCTAACACTTGAAAAAGTTGTTCCTCTAAAGGCCCCCTGACTATTTTTGCCTTCTCAAGTGACACACGCCATGCCGAAGATAACTTTAATAACTGGACAAACCAATGCTCTGGTTCTATGGCAAAATGGCCACGACTAACACACTCACCAGCCGCCCCCTCTAATGCTTGCTTTAACTCTGGATCCAGCCTGGTTACTAAATTTTGTAATTCTACATTTATCATATTGCTTCCTAACTTAAAGACAGTGGCATTGCCACAGCTTGCTCGACGTCAGATTGAGCTTTCATCCATGCAGATTGACCCACTTTCAGAGCGCTGCGGGGATCACTGGTTAAGCAAACGCGAGGTAACAACTGGCTGTTAATCTTCATATGTAGCCTATAGTCCGTATCCTCTCCCATATAACTTTTCACCAAATCATCTAGAGCAAGCATCATTTTGTTATTGGAACGAATATTTTCAGAATGCTGATAATCAAGCGGAAAGATGAAAATATTCAATTTCTGGCTTAACATCGGCGTCATCTTGCCTAACATCGCCCCAGCCCCTAGACGAGAGCTGTTTGTTTTTTTTCCTAATCGTGTCAATGAACAAGGTGTTACCGGTTGATATTCAAGTCCGTAACCCTCGACCTCAAAACGGACTTCAAAGAAATCTTCCAAAATTGCTTTTAAGGTAATTGGACAAGTCAGCTTCATCCCCATTAAACCTGAATACTGAATCATCCGCTCTTTGGGCAGTCCGCTAGCTTCTTCAGTGCAGCCGCTCAAACTGCTTAACATATCAGTCATCGATAATTGCTGCTGATTCCAGAAAAATGTCTCTTCTTCAAGCTGGGAACTTAAGTCATTCTTCTGTTCAACTTGACAATAAAGACGAAAATAACGGTTATTAAATGTGTCGAGAAAATCACTAGGTGCTTCATCTCCTAAATCAAGCTTGGTGTGCATGACCTGACGATAAATAGCCCTAGGCATGACACCATCATTGCCCGATAAACCACTTATAGAGGTTTTAAGTACATACTCACCAACTGTATTTTCATAAACCCTTGTCATTTCACTGTGATAATAAGCTGGCAGAAATTCAGCACTAAAACGTACATCTGGAGTTTGTCCAGAGTTTGCCGCATTACGCTTAAAACATTGCCAAGCCTTATCTAAAGCAACACGGTTAAACGTGTTATTTAGCCTCGCTAAAGTAGACTCTTGCATCCACTTCTCCTTGGAAACGATCGATACACTTCTTCTCCGCCTTCAAGACGAATGTCAACTTGGGTAAAACTGTTGAAACCAGCAAAAAATGCAAAAAAATGATCCAATAAATGACTGAACAAGCACAGGCCAGCACTCACACTGGCTGAATCTAAAGTGACAATAATTTTAGTGCCATAGGCAAAACACGCTTTACCTGACACATATATAGGGGCAACGACTTTCTCTTGCTTGAGCCCAACAAGCGCATCAATGTAAAGTTGATTCAAAGAGCTTTGATTAAAGTTATAAAGCTCAAACATCGTCTTTAATGTACTTACCGGATCATCCGATCCCATCACTGAGTGATAATTGAAATGTAAATGACGTAATAATGCCCAGACACTTTTATTCGTTTCTTTACTGCGTACCGGCATGGTAGGTCGACGTAACATCCGTATTTCAGCTGGAATCGTCAATGACTCTCTACATTCAATGGTACTGGTTACCCCTAAAGAGCCAGCATGGATACCATTAGAGGCTGTAGCCCTCACAACCCAAGTCAGAAGTTCGCTACCTATATGGTTATGTGATAAATCAGCCACTCGAATATAACTATCAAGTACGCCTCGAGTATGTATCGACTGCTGCAACTGCCAACGAAGTCCCGTTTGAGAATCATTGAATTTTTCACCATAAATATGTGGAATATCGATAGCTTCTGCACCACTGACGTCAAGTACCTGATCAACAGAAAACAACTCCAGAGAGTCCCCTCCTCTGGCATCAAGCACAATGGGATATTGCTTCTTAAAAAAATCGACCTCAATCGGTTCAGATACCACTTGAGATAGATTGATGATTGGAACCGTAAATAAGGAAAAATGCTGCTCAGATAAACTTCGAGCGAGATCCACTCCCAGATCATCCACAAAAATTTGTACTTTAAACTGATTGCCAACAACCTGCTTGAACGCTGACCCAAATTCCAGTTGAAAACCATAGAAACGCTCAGAGAACATAAAGAACTCTGTCAGCAGTTTAAATCCACCAAAGCTATTTGACTGATACGGTAAGACACTTTCAGCGAACTTAAAACCAGTGGGCTGCATGGCGTCTCTACCTAATTCGATACACTCACCATTAGCCTCAATACTGATCTGTAAAACGCCTTGAAATAACAGGTCATACAAACGCAGTAAAAAGCTACCATCCCCTTTTAATTGCACCTTCAATCGCTCAAGTGACAAAGAAGAGAGATCCATATTCTCATCAAATGTGGAAATTGAAATTTCAATTAGCGCCTTAGCATGCTCAACTCCTGATTGCTTCCCTCCTTTAAATGGTGCAAAAGATACGCTCACCTGATCAATTTTCAGTGGTAATAGTTCCACCATTTCGGTAGTACGAAACACGGCACTAACTTTATCATCAGTTATTTCAAACTCAGTACCGATAGGGATTTCATGCACTGCATTTATATCTTCAGTAATAACAAAATCCAACATACTAAAGCTCGGCGTGGGACGAAGATAATGAGGGAACAATAAGCGGATTAAACTTTCAGCTAACTCAGGAAAAGTATCGTCCAATCGCTTTTGTAAACGACCATTTAAGAAAGCCACACTCTCAACCAAGTGTGCTATCTGAACATCATCAATACCATCTTTGCTAATACCAAGTGCGCGGGCACTCCCTGGATAACGCTCAGAGAATTGCACAGCCTCTTCACGAATAAATCGTAATTCCTGCTCAAAATAAGAGAGAACATCATCAGACAAGGTTCGCTCTCCTTACAATAAGCCGATTAATGTTAAAATCTAAAAAAGAGTCCAGTACAACCTCTTCTTCAGCAATAGCTGAGTGCATTACGGCAAAAATACGAAAGCGTAAACGGTTTTCATTGGTTAATGTTTCTTGTATTTCAATTTCAACCTGACTTAATCTTGGCTCGTAGCGCTGAATCAATGCCGTCATTTCAGTTACGATACCGTCACTGTTTGATTGATTTTGCCAGCGTGACACACAAGTCATGCCCATATTCACAATCGTGCCAGATAAACGGTCACTTTGTTCACTCTTCAGCCATATAGGAGCTCTGGCAGATATAAGACCACATAAATTATCAATAATATCGTCATGAATATTATCAAGATTATCACTCCAACACTGACCCAGTTTCGTAATTAAGCTCATTGTGTCAATCCGATTTATATCCCAATACAGAGGTTTCCAAAATCAACTTAGCATCCATCATTCCGAACTGGTTCTGAGGCTGGAGAATAAATTTACACATGTAACGTGTTTTATCATTTGGCGATTCTTTAATGTGAACTTCAAAAGACTTAAGTGGATAACGCGCCATGATTGAGTCATCAGCGAATTGTCCTGAATTTGTATAATATTGTAACCATTCACTTAGCCGATGCTGACACGCTGCGGCACTGTCATATAAGCCCACAAGCTCCCTTAACTGCACCTTAATGTAGTGACCGAAACGACACCCCATCAAGTTTGTTTGTAACATGCCTTGTAAATGAGCAGTATCATCGGGGGCTTTCCAAACTGAACAGTTACTGAAAAAACCTTTCTGGCCAGAAAGGTAGATGCTACTGAGTGCTATAAACCCTTCCTCAGACCAAAAACCATCTTCTTCACTGTGAATATCGACTTTCGTTATCACCTCTTCAGACTGACTGACGATTGCACCAGAATTTTTTGAGTCATCGTAAGAGCTTAAAAAGCTAAACCAACTCACACGGTCAAACTCGCGAACGATATTACTTGCCAATAAAAAAACACTATTACCCCATAAACTTTTAGCATCCAATTGACTCTCGCTAAACATAAACCCTGCTGCATAATGCACGTAAGGTTTACGTAACAAATATTCCGGCAATACCAAATGAATAAATCTTGATGTGATCCTGTCGCGAAGTAATTGCCAAGATGAAAAATCATCACTTTGTAAAATACGTTTCACACGTAATGAATCATTTAAAATATACTTTGGGTTATCGCCAAAAAAATACTCATCGATCCCTAATATGGCAGGACAAAACGCCATTTCACACAACTCTGAAAGCAATTGTAAGGTGTATAAATCTTCGAAGTGCTGTGATTCTTCATAACTTGAAGTTATCTTATGCCCTAACACCAGCAGACCAAATGGGGTTCCGCCTGCCATATCAAACTCATCTGAATATAACTTCTTGAACAAAGCACTACATTTAAGATTAAAAAATGTATTGAGATCTTCTGACACCTCTTGCCATGTCGCATCAAGTATTTTAATTCTGACCCTACGCTGAGAAACAGGTAAAGAAACCAGCGATGAAACTTCTAACCAAGATGCTTCGAGCTGCTTAAAACAAGGATATTGTATAACCTCTGATAACTGTTCACTTATCAACGAATCAAGCTTTGCAATCAGCCGAGTTAACACCAGCTTAAGCTGATCCACCGAATCTATCATAGAAGGAGAATCTCCCTCTTCCAATTGAATTTCGGTAAGCCATAATCTAGAAATGGTTGTTTTAGCTTTAGTCATCATCGGTTATCCAATTCAAAACAGTACGACTGGAAAGACTTAACTACCAGGAATATTAGCCACCATCCTAATTGAACTCGTCAGCTCTTCCATTTGTAACCAAGGACGTAAATGAGCGATAGCAGAAAATGCTCCTGGACGACCGGCATGCTCTTCAACCGTAACTTGTGCCTCAATAAGTGGGAACTTTGCCTTCGACTCATTACCTACAGCGTTAGCATTGACATACTGCTGTAGCCAATTATTCAGATGGGATTCAATCGCATCAGCACCCAAATTTGAGCCAACTTGATCTCGACCCATTACTTTTAAATATTGAGCAATACGGCTACTTGCCATGGTGTAAGGTAAGCGTGCAGAAATAGCAGCATTGGCATTGGAATCATCATCGGCGTAGGTTTTGGGTTTATGCGTCGACTGAGCACCCATTGATACCGCATAGTTGGTGTTTTTGTAATGTAATAAGGGTAAAAAGCCAAGGTCACTCAATTCTTTTTCACGCTCATCAGTCAGATTGACCTGAGTAGGGCATTGCTGAACCCTATCACCCGCATCAGTAAAATAAGTGAAATTAGGTAAATTCTCTATTTTACCGCCATTTTCAGCACCTCTGATCGCAGTACACCAACCATATTTTGAATAGGCATTTGTCAACAACAAGCCAAATTCATAAGCGGCATTGCTCCAAACAAAATCATCTTCAGATGATACTATTTGCTGCCCATTTTCTCGTACTGGTAACTCTTCAAAAGCAAAAGATGACACCTTAGTGCTTTCTTGTCCGTAAGGTAGGCGTGCCATGGTCTTTGGCAAAGTTAATGCAACGTAGCGCGAGTCATCACTTGCTCTAAATGCATTCCAACTCGCATAAGCAGGTGAATCAAAGCCAGACGCAACGGGTTTACCATCTGTAAAAGTGGTAAACGAATCAAAATCAAACATATTTGAACTGGCAGCTGCGATAAATGGTGTATGTGATGCAGATCCCACCTCAGCCATGTAACGAAGCAAGGCTACATCTTCATCAGCATAACCAAATTCATAGTCACCTAAAAGCACACCATATGGCAAACCACCTGCTGTACCAAATTCTTCTTGATAAACCATATTAAAGAAGCGACTACGATCGATGGCTGTGGCATCTTCAAACTGCTCTAGTAACTCTTCTTGGGTATAATCAACCACTTTAATTTTTAAATCTGATCCAAGCTCACTATTTTTAACCATTTTATGTAAACCAAGCCAACTGCCTTCTAATTTTTGAAAGCTTGGGTTTTTCATCACTGCAGATAACTGTTCAGAAATTTTACGATCAATTTCTGCAACCGCCTGCTCAATGGTTAGCGTGAGATTCTTATTCCACGTCACAGTCCCTTCCATCACTTGTGATGTCATGATAGACAGTAGTTCTTTGGTGGTATCAGCTGGCGTTTGCGCAGTCGCAGAAATAGCACGCTCAAGAATACTCTGCTGTGCTACTGTTTCTACCTCAACTTCAGCTTGAGTCGTTGCTTGTTGTTCAGTGGACATTACTCTGTCTCCTCTTTATTCAAACCAAGCTCTTGAGCTAGCCCTTGAATCGCATCTGCATCTTTAAAGACTTCTTTTAACAAGCGGTCTAAATCTCGTGAACGGTCGGCTTTACTTAATAATGTTTTCAGATGATTGCGCGTTTCTACCAACTTAGTCAGTGGCTCAATTTGCCCAACAAGCTGCTCGGGTCGAAAGTCTTTCATTGAACTAAAATTAAGATTAACGTCAAACTGACTATCATCATCCGTCAGCTTGTTATCTACCTTATAATTTAAACTAGGGTTAATTTGCCCCATCACGGTATCAAAGTTATCTTTATCGATAGTAGAAAACTCACGTTCCTCAAGATCCACTTTATCAGCAGCAGGTTTATGACCAGAGTAATCCCCGATAACACCGACAATAAACGGCAGTTCTTTCGTTTCTAGACCTTCCGTGGTTTCGACGTCATAGGTGATACTTACCCGATTTTTACTAACACGCTTATGCTGAGAGTTCAATGTCATAGAGAATTCCAATTGCATTTTTAGATGGTTTAATTGCCTCCCTCAAGAAGGGAGACAAATTGAAATAACCGAATTAAAGAGCGAGTGAAGTAGGTTTATTAACCTTACGGTCATAACCCACTTTACCAATAGAAGTACCTGTACTGTCATCGCCTTCAATATAAAAGTCTTCTTCTGTCTTATTGTAAGAAAAAGTAAAGTTTTCATGTGCAATTGAATCTGGTATAGAAGAAATTGAACGCCCTATTGTACGAGCTTCATCCAAAGTAACTTTGTGAGAAATCTCAACACCATCACCTTTAGAAGCTGGTTTAGTCTCAACAATTTCTAACTGATAGGTTTTATCAAATTTAAGCATCATGGAATAAAGAAGTGGCGAAGCACCACTTTTTAACATACTAATATTAATTGGATCGAAATGGATTGTGCCCTGATCTTGGTTCTTGGTATCGGTATTCATTGATACTGTGCGCGACATAGACATTGACCAGTTCATAATTTCAAAGAACTCACCATCACCACCACCTGGAATTTTAACATCTGTTGCATCTTTAACTTTTTGGCCCACAACACGCATATACATACCATTACTAGACATATTTTCAACCTCTTTAATTAGTGCCTCAATTAATAAGGCAACTTACAATGATGGATACTCTATATGAGTATCTTCGGAATATTACCTACCATAAGAATGTTAATATCACTGGTTATTGACATAGTTGGAGTCATTTAAAACTCTACTTCTATTTCTTTTGTATTCTTTAGACGTCATCATCGCAATGGGAATGGGTACAGTTTTCACGTCAGTATTATTGGTCTCCATGAGTCTAATTTCATTCAAAGCATAGGTACCATCGAAAAACGGCATCACCATATCCAGACAGATAAGGGAATACGGGTCATGTTCCTGTAAAGATAATTTAAAACACTCTATCGCTTCGCGGCCATTAACCGCCAAACCCAAACGAGATAAAAATATCCTTATTCACCCTTCTTGAAATCGGATCATCATCCGCCATCAATATTCGCTTCTTTGCCTTTAATGCGCTTTTTTGTCATTATTTCTGTCATTCCATACGGCTAAAACTTCTGATTCAACATAGTATGCTCCACCATCACATAGCCAAAATAAAAAGATATAAATCATGGTAAATCACTTTTCCAAAAACGAACAAATACCCAATTTACATATAGACATCAACATTCTGGAGAGAGCTTTATTTGCTGCAACGGTATTTTCCGCTAAACGCTCTACCCAGCTTTAGCATGTAAAAATAACACTTTAAGCGCCAAGGTAGCCCCTAATGCTCTATCACGGCTACAACAGCATTAGTTTAAGCATTCAGCATACTTTAAAAGTGACGGCAGAATGGCGTCAAACATTGATAATCAATGATAGATTATTACACCACCAAACTTTAACCTTCTAAAATTAAAGAAGAACAAGCCATCACCAATGGCCATGATAGGATTCAGGATAATAGGTGACCACAAGAATCAAACATATTGGGCAACCACGCATTACAACCCTAACCTTGAAGTTGAAAATTTTAGGGGAAAGCTTATCCATCTATAAACAAATCAAGAAAAGCAAAGAACCAGAAGGTGAAATAATAGAATCGTGGATGATTAACTGGGGTTAAAAATACAAGATGACGATCTATAAAAGATGAATGTTTTATCAAATTGAATTCTGTTGATTCAAGTACAGCATTTTCAATGAGCTCAATCGTAACACCGACTGCTTTTCATCATCCAGTCTGACATGGTGCGGCGGCTTAAGTGGATACCCCATTGCTTAAACTGAGTTTCCTGACGATAAAGCGGCATATGGTATTGATATTTAGCGGTAATGATTTG
>NZ_VOQB01000029.1:0-21690 GCF_009377275.1 Shewanella sp. YLB-07
AGTATTACCCCTTCGGTGGCACGGCAGTGTGGAGTGCAAAGCATACCTCGGAGGCGAAGTATAAATATGTGCGTTACTCAGGTAAAGAGCGGGATGCCACAGGGCTGTATTACTACGGTTATCGTTATTACATGCCATGGATGGGGCGCTGGCTCAATCCGGATCCGGCTTGGACGGTGGATGGCTTGAATCTGTATCAGATGGTAAGAAACAATCCCCTGATATACAAAGACAGTGACGGCCGAGCACTAGAATGGCTTGATTTAGCAGCAACAGAGAAAACGCAGAACATGGCCGAGCTGACTTATCTGCAACTCCCTGAATTAAGGGAGTTTCATCATGATTTTACCGATAGTACACGGAAAATCCTTGATAAAACTGACACAAACGAGCAAAGACTAAAACTTATTAAAAAGCCGAAAGACAGAGAAAAAGAATCGAGAAATATACAGTTTACAAACTCTAAGTTAAAAGGATATGCCGCACATGCAGGCTTTGTGAACACACCACAAGGGGATTCTCCTGTTTACAAAGACGGATTTCTGAATTTTGCGGGGAGCCTCAAGAATAAAAACACGTTTCCGGGCGTAAAACTAATAAGTGACGAGGCGATACCGGAGTTAGAGAAATATCATCCTAACAAACTTGCAAAATCATCGAGATGGAGGCCAAACACTAGCTTGGGCTACTATCGTGTGGTGGATATTAAGAGCTTCATTTCTGGTGTAAAAGAACAATACAATAAATCTGATAACCCACTACACCCAGTGGTAGAAACCAGAATAAAAGCGCATATTGCCATAAACAACAATGTATTACCCAAAATGGCCGGGATCGCTGGCTTGCATGCAGAAGTACAGGCCTTGAACTACCTAGTTTCCACATCTGATATCCGTGGAAATACAACACAAAAACTCAATAATAGTTATATATTCACGCAACGATTGACAGGGGATAAAAATAATGACTTCCCGGCTTGTCATAATTGTTCTGGTATTATCTCGGGACTTGAGCATGTGATGACAGGCAAAGTAGAAAGTGATAAAAGATTGAGGCGCAGAAATTCTATTTAGTGATGTAGACAGAAATAGTGAAGACATCAAGATGACAACCGCCAGCCCAACTGGCGGTTTATAGGAGCTGTCATCAAGCTTGGGGTTTTGCTTGAGTAGAACGGCCAGATTACTCTGGCTCTTCTGCGTTTCTTGTGTACGTCCAGCATGGGCATGAACTAATGAGGTGAAAGTCCTCTGTAGGAAGGTCACCGTTAAATAACGTGCTGTTATTAAACGTTAACTACTAGCGAATGGCAAGGGCTTAGCCGCGAGGCTTGGTCTGAAGGAAGCCGCTAGCAAATTTGCGAGCTGATGAACAAGAACATCATATGAGGCGTAGGCTAGAGGTGAGTTGGCACAAGACGACGAAACCACGTGATCTAATGGCCACCGTAAATGATGCAGCAGTGCAAAGAAAGTTCATGTTCTTATCTGGGGAGATCTGCTTAACACGCGATCGGTCATTAACCAGTAAGGCTCTGGTCTACAAGTGCCTTGGCTTTTCAGTGTCATCGACTGAAAAGAGCGAACCAGATGGAAACCGATAGCGCATGACGGGGTAACTCGGTATGTGATTAAACAGAAGTCAGCAGACGGCATAGTAGCCCAACGCCCATCGTAATGGTTGGGATATGGTGAAGGCCTGAACATTTAGAAGAAGGAGGAGTCTTGTCAAACTTGTCGATACCCACTACGTCGTCAGACGATTACTATCAGCAGCGTATTGAGATGCAACCTGCCTTCAACAACGATCTATTTCATCAACTGCTCGAACCTGAGAACCTCCACCGAGCTTGGCGGCAAGTTAGAGCCAATAAGGGCGCGGCAGGCATCGATGGTATGACCATCGAAGCTTTCCCGCTCTGGATGCAACAAGGCGGCTGGCAACGGTGTAAAACTCAACTTGAGTTAGGACAATACCACCCCTCAGCGGTCAGGCGTGTCGAGATCGACAAACCTGATGGCGGTAAGCGCAAATTAGGGATCCCAAACGTCGTTGACCGTGTCATACAGCAAGCGATTGCACAAATACTCACACCACTGTTTGACCCATTTTTCTCGGCTAATAGTTTTGGCTTTAGGCCGAACAGAAACGCCAAACAAGCGGTACTGCAAGTTAGGGATATCATCAAACAGAAACGGAAATTTGCTGTCGATGTTGATCTGTCTAAGTTCTTTGATCGAGTTAATCATGATCTCTTGATGACTCAGCTAAAGAACAAGGTTCAGGATAAGCGTCTGCTGGCGCTTATTGGTAAATACCTTCGTGCAGGTGTGATGGTCAACGACCAATTTGAGGCAAGCTTTGAAGGGGGACCTCAAGGCGGTCCACTCTCGCCATTACTATCTAACATAATGTTGGATAGTCTGGATAAAGAGCTGGAAAGCCGAGGGCATCAATTCGCCCGCTATGCGGACGATTTTATCATCTTGGTTAAATCCATTCGAGCGGGTGAACGGGTACTAAAGAGCATTACTCGCTACCTTGCCACTAAGCTAAAACTGGTTGTTAATGAACAGAAAAGCCAAGTGGTTAAGGTAGGTCAAAGCAAGTTCCTAGGGTTTACATTTAACCGAGGGAAGATCCAGTGGCACGCTAAAACGCTGCATATTTTCAAACAAAAGATGAGACGACTGACGAACCTAAATTGGGGCGTGAGTAGGCTCTGTTGCAAAGATTGAGCCTAGCCCGAAAGTACTTCGGTTATTAGGCTGATTCTTAATAGTTTACCAGTGCATTGGTGATTAGACGGATCTTTCCTGCTATTCCTTGACCGGATAACCAGATATTGAACTGCCCTTTTTTAAACATGTGCATCACTTCAAATCCTTTGATAGTGGCATAAGCCGTCTTCATCGATTTGAATCCTCGAACTGGATTGATGAGCCTTTTCAATTTTCCATGATCGGCTTCTACCGCATTGTTCAGGTATTTAATTTGCCGGTGTTCAAGCGCTTCAGAACATTTGCCTTCTTTCTTTAATTCCGTAATGGCTACACCGTAGGAAGCGGCCTTGTCGGTATTGATGGCGGAGGGACATTCCCAGCATTTGAGCCCTTTCAAAGCTTTACCCAAAAACCGTTTAGCCGCCTTAGCATTACGTCTGGACGATAAATAAAAGTCGACGGTATGACCTTGTTTATCGACAGCCCGATACAGATACACCCATTTGCCTTTCACTTTGATGTAGGTTTCATCGACCTTCCAGCTTAATCCTGCGTTGGGCTTCCAATACCACCTTAATCGTTTTTCTATTTCTGGCGCATAACGCTGAACCCAGCGATAAATGGTACTGTGATCAACATTGATACCACGCTCACTGAGCATCTCTTCGAGCTCTCGATAGCTGATCCCGTATTTACAATACCAACGTACAGCCCAAATGATAATATCATGGGAAAATTGTCGATACTTAAAGAGGGTCATGAGATAGCCAGCCTAAAACAAAAGAGGAGCTTAGCTGATTCGACGAGCTTTGCAACAGAGCCGTTAAGGGCGCCCCACACTTTTTATGCTCTCCCTGTTCGACCAGTCAGTTATCCGTACATATAACGCACGCTATATTGTGTGCGTCACTCGACGTTGTCTCGATTTTAAGGCGTAAATGTATATCGGCAACTCGAAACGTAATACTCAATTAATCATTTTTTTCATAATTAAGCATAAATCACATTTTTTTACGTTACAGGGCGAATAAAACACGTTATCAGTAAACCAGCCCGATCACCGAAGCTCTTTCGGGCTAAAGAACAGAGCCCTAAATTCACCGTTATCATAGGGAAGCATCATGGACAAATCATCCAGGCTTTCGCGTCGATGTGTCATTACAGGCTATGGTTCCATCTCCTCTTTAGGATCGAATTCGGCCGCCATATGACAGTCGATAATGGATAAATCCCTTGGATATCACTACCGGGATATCAGTGACTACAACATTCGCGCTAAGTTTTTTGGCAACATAGAAAGAGATACCTTCAGTGTCTGGTTTAATACCGCAGGGCAAGAGCGTGGTGATTTCAGCGAATGATATCGCTACAAATCACTTTATTCTCACGTATTTATTTCGGGTAACAACGAATGAATATATCAATGCTGCTGAGGGAAGCTATTTTTCGTGCTATTTAATTCGATGATCTTACTAACTCCTTTAGTACCAGGCGTTGGTAAAGATTAACTTATTGTCAATTAAACTTTTACAAGGGTAGGGCGATCATTAATAAGAACATGTTAACTTGTACAGCCGCAGGAAAAAGACATGTTCAACAACCTCGAACTTAATAATTGAACCATTAGCGATTGGATCGACAGCAAATGAAGTCCAGTAACTTTAAATTCGTATTTCATAATTTAATATCAGAAGGATATGTAACATGAGTAGTGCGATAATTAATGCCAATAAAAAAGGCTCCAAAAAGACAGTTTCTTCGTTATTAAAAGCGTCCATTCCAGAAAGTGTCTTAATGGCGATAAAACAAGTCAGAGGACCAACCCCAGCGCAGTTTGATGAGATTAAGTATTTTCAAGATATGCTCGTGAAATTAGGGCATACCTCTATTTTTGATATTACTCGTATTTCTAGATCACGTTTTATTTATCGTTATGATGGTCAATTACTTGGTCGAGCGGGTGAGATTTATGACAAAGCCGCCAGCTTTACTACTCAAGTCATCCAAAAGTACCGCAAAGGAAAACTACGTAAAAATAATAACAAGAATGTAGGGAATACTAGAAGCACGAAAGGTGCAACTAACGAAAGTGGGGATAATTTACCTTGTTATGCTGACTTGTTTCCTGAATCATGGCTTGATTTTTGCCGTTCTGGTGAAGTCCAAGCTGTAGACTCACCTGTTAGTTATTTGGTTGATCTTTATCGATTTATACAAGAAATTGAAGCGGATAGTAGTACGAGTTCAATCACACTAGATAAGCGTCGGCCGGATATAGCCCAATTGCCACTTAATTATGACACCACATATCAGGAACTACCTGAATTAGACTTTGTGAATGCCATTTTGATGTTGAGTATCCAAAACTTTCTAAATGCTATGGATGATGGACCGCTGGCAGCCGATCCTACGTATGTTTATGGCATATTGGACAGTACTCGCTTCCCTTTTGCCTTGCCTTATAGCTTTCCGAACGATCAAATTCATTCGGGGTTGGCGGTGAAAGACTGCACGTTGAACCAATTGGTCCAAACAGAAGGGGCGGAAGCCTCTTTACCATGGGAGATGACTCAGGATCAACGAGACAATGTGCTATTCGCGGCGAGTAAACTGAGTAACCATGAATGTATCTTGCTAACAGAAGCGGCCACTTTTTCGCAGTATCAGGTAACCGCAGAGCAATTGGATGAAGGATATCTAACTGGCAGTACGACTGAAATTATGCCAGGCACCAATCTAGATCAGCATGGTTATCTCGTGCCATTAGGCGCTTTAGTACCGCCGTACAGTGCCTTGACGCCGGATTGCCCTGACCACTTCGATGAGTTTTCTTTGACTTGTCTTGATGATGAGGGTCTCAATCCTCAAGTTATTACGCTGAGAGGTGAAAGTGTACTCACTTACCAGCGCGTAAAAGCACGCATGGTTGAATTTGAAGCTAGCGATGATACCCACAATAAAAGAGCTTACAGTCGTCAACTACGCTTATCTTCTAGTGACATTCCTGTTGACCTGTCTGCTGGTCCCTATTTTGGTTCGCTGGATGTTGATGCGCAAACTATCGGCGGAGAAAACTTTGCTCAGCTTCGCTTTGCGTTTTCTCTTACTGAGGATACTATATCGGCAAGTGATCTATGGACGGGTAGCGCAGACTATTTCCTTAACAACTATGGTATTAAAACTGAAGCTGAATATAGTGATTTAAAACAAATTACTGAGTTTGCTCAGTCGGTTAGCGGTACAGCGGTTGAAGTTGAGCAGTTATTGGCACAAGGAGACTATCGTCCCCAAGTCTCTCCTAATGTCGTCTTTGATAACACCATCTTTAGTGGTGGACAATCAGCACTTAATTTTCCAGATAGCTACCATTATGGCGCCAAATATATTAATAACGCCTGCCCGTCAGCGCTATCCATTGAGATTAAGCGAGAGGCTGACGGCAATGGATGGCGGGAAATAGATAATACCTCCCCGGCTAATTATGAGCGAATTAATCGGTTTTTACGATTAGCCCGTTGGTCCGCATTGCCCCATGATAAGCTCGATTTATTGCTCAATTCAGTCATGCAAGCTGAGGTAAATTCAACAGGGGACATCACTCCTCAGACCATAAAGGCCTATGGTTTGTACTGTCACTTGAATGAACGGTACTCCATGACAGTTGAAGCATTTAGCACCATGTTTGATAATATGAGTGTCTATAGTATTAGCCCAGAGGTACCATTTTTTGATCGCATTTTTAATAACCCCCAGTTATTTGATGACCCGTTTGTTCAAGATACTACGGAATTTGATTATACCGATCCACTCGATGCTAATGTTAAACAAATCTGCTCTGGTTTAGCCATCTCTACGACGAGCTTTTTATTATTGGCGCCATTGGTGCAGGAAGCATTTAACATAGACCCTCCCTTTACTACTAATACTACGCTGAACCGTACGGCACCAGTATTGTCAGCCTTGTATCGCTTAGTTAACCTGCCGGCATTGTTTGGTTTATCTCCTGAAGAAGGCTTAGATTTGTTAAAAATCCTAAGCAAGGTGCTAGGTCTAAATGAAACCCTTGTTACCCAGCTTGTTATTCAGCCCAGAGTCGAGGATGCTGCTTGGGATACGACGGGGATTATCCTGCAGCTGGAACAACTAGCTGCATTTATGCGAGAGTCGGGCTTTACCACTGCAAATCTATTGTTCTTGCTCGAAGTAAATGCTTCTCCCTTAGTGTCGACTCAAGGAATGGTGGACTTCTTTAGTAGCATGCAAAAGCAATTAACCGGTGAGGTATTATTGAGTGAGGCGAGTTTTCAACGACCTGAGTTGCCATCGATCCCGGTGCCTGCAATTCAGCCTCCTCCCCCAGTTTGGATGAACACGCTTGCTAGTTTGATTACGCCTGAAGGTTTAGTAAGGCCTTATCCTGAGGAATGGGGTCTTACTGACGCAGAATATTTGAATCAAGAATTAGTAGCAATTGTTGAGGCGCTCCAATTACCTGATGATGACAATGAAAACATCGATGCCGATACGGTTGCGGTGTTGGAGCAAATTATTTCTCAGGCAAAATCGGCGCAAGATAATCTGGTGGCGACCGCGATTTCCAATGAATATGGGGTTTCCCGTGAGCAGGTCAATCCACTGTTAAGTTGGTGCAATAGTAGTGTTATGGATATTTGTACTCTACTTCTCGAGACAGACCTAACTGCGAAGCCTCTTGATCCTGAGTTGTTCACTTTTGCTTATGATGTGTTGTTACATGTGGGGGTCATGTCTAAATTTAATCTAAGTGAGAATGCGTTGTTTATGCGTTTGGCTCAGCCTGCTTGGTTAAACTTAGCTCCAGTGACTACAGCTGAAATCACATTGAAAGAGCTTTGGATATTAAACGATTACACTAAATTGTTGAGTGATTCGTCTTATAGCGAACAAGAGATTCAAGATTACTTTGCTACTGCAAATATAAATGGAGAGACAGATAGCCTAGATGATTTTGATTATGCAACGTTAATGGCCGACATCTTGGCCTGGAATGTTGAGGAAGTCTTGAATGCTACTGCTGACTTCATTCCACCACGTGCTACAAATATGTTACAAATAAATTGGCTATCTCAAATTCAGCAATTATCGGCGCAAACAGGCATGTCGGCTTATGAGGTGATCTCAGCATCCGCGCTTGCTGTTGATTCAATCCTTGAGGATTTGAAACCGGTCGGCCAAGATGTGGTCGCCGCGTCTAAGGAAGACAATGAATCCTTAGGGGAGCACCTTGCTTCTTCCTTGCGCGATGCATTGGTGGGCTATTATCTTGACCAATTGGTGCCCAATGATGATGACATGGCACCTTATCGCGATTGGTTGAAAACCGTTGATACACTTTATGATTTTTTATTACTTGATACTCAAGTGTCATATAAAGTCAAAACGGCTGGCGTTGCCCAGGCCACCAAAAGCCTTCAGCAATATATTAACCGCATCACCCTCAACCTTGAACCAGGGTTAAAAACCACCTTGGAAGAAACGCTTAATTGGCGTGAATTTGCCAACCGTTATGGTTATTGGGCTGGAAATCAACAGCTTAAAATTTATCCAGAAGTGTATATTGATCCGACGCTGCGACTGGGAAAAACAGATTTATTTTTTCAGTTAGAATCTGTGTTGAATCAAGGAAAGTTAGAAGAAGAGACGGTGGAGAATGCCGTATTAGGCTATTTGAATGCTTTTGAGGAGGTGAGTAACCTTGAAGTCTTGTCTGGTTATGAGTCAGGGGGCGAGATTGCTGAAGACAAAATGTATTTTGTCGCCAAGACTCGAACTCAGCCTTATTTGTATTATTGGCGCTCACTGGATATGACACAAGGTATTGCCTCAACTTTGGATCTTTATCCAAGTGCATGGGAGGAGTGGAAACACATTGCTCTCCCCTTGGATGCAGCGATACCTCGCACTGTGCGTCCCGTTATTTTAAATAGCCGCTTATATGTGGCTTGGATAGAAGTCTCTAAAGAAGAAAAAGACACAGGTGTAATAGATGGCGAGACAGGTCAGATGATTACAACGACGTCGTTCATCACTAAATTGATGCTTGCTCATCTTAAATTTGATGGCACCTGGAGTACTCCGAACCTGTTGAAGGAAGAGGGCTTGGATTATCAGATAACCGATCTGATCGCCGTGATGGATACCACTCGCGCAGAAGAGAAATTGATGCTCGTGGGTTATATTTCAAACATAGGCGATGATGGACCAGGCTTCTACGATTATACGACTTGTTTTGCTTATGCGTGCGATACCATGTTGATTGAATCAACGGACTTTCCAGCGTCACCTAAGCCAACGTTTTCCGATATTGATTATTATAGTGATAAATTGATTTGGTTTTACACTCGTGACGCCGGCAACCTTTATTTTGAAGGTGAAGAGCTCACAACTGGTGGTATTTTTGATCCAGATATATATCCGCCTTTAGAAACGACGACTGACCAGGCTTGGGCACGCAAGGAGAAAGCCAGAAAGTTGATATTATATCCCTATGTCAATACAACTGAGTGGCCAATTGAGGATACATACTCCATTACAGGGCCGGATGACTATCCAGTGAGCGGGGGTAAGTCAGGGACATACGGAAAGGATAATATAGAAATACTTCCAGCTTTTACAGCCGATGATATCAATCGATTATCAATAACCGCGAAGGCACCTGATTATAATTATTTTGAGGATCCTAGTGTTACAGAGGGCGATAACTTAACAGTTGTTTTGTTTTGTATTTGGGTGTGGGAGAGAAGCCCTGAAGGGGGAAATGATATCACCACAGGAAGACTGCTTTATAAAGACTATAGGGCTTACTACAATCCTGATGAAACTCCAATAGCTGGCGCTGACTCATACCCTACTGCTCCCGATGAAGTCAGTCTGAGTGCGGTTATTGAGTTAGAGTCTGGTTGGGGAGATGTTGTCGTTCAAGCTGGCTTTAGTTTAGTTAAGGATGAAATTTGGCAGCCTGGTGATCCCTATTATATAGAAGATAACGGTGGGCGTTTTACCGCAACTTATACAGTCGGTAAAAAATTGCGGGAGTTAGTGCAAAATAGAGTGAATAATAAAGTTGAATATCTCCAGTTTCCGGAAAGCTATAAGCATCATAACAATGATGCAGCGATCCGCCTTAATACGTTATTTGCTAAAGAGTTAATATCTAGGGCTACCAAGGGCATTGATTATGTACTTGAATGGGAGACTCAAAACCTTGATGAACCACCTGTGATACCCGGCAACGCCGATGTACCGATTGACTTTAACGGGGCGAATGGTATTTATTTCTGGGAGCTATTTTTTCATATGCCTTATTTAGTCGCTTGGCGCTTGAATATTGAGCAGCGCTATGAAGAAGCCGCTCAATGGGCACAGTATATCTTTAACCCGAGTGAAAGCTTAGATCAACCCGAGTTGGCAGAGGGTAAACCACGTTATTGGAATTGTCGTCCGTTAAGCCCGTTAGAAGACGACGATGATTTGAACCGCGCTTTGACGCAACCGGCAGATCCAGATGCCATTGCTGAATCAGATCCTGTTCATTACCGTAAAGCCATTTTTCGCTTTTATGTAGATAATCTGATTGATCAAGGGGATAAGGAATACCGTAAACAAGATCCTTCTTCCAGAATTGTTGCTCGTTTAAGTTACGATACCGCCGGGGCTCTATTGGATCAAAGACCCGACATTCAGATGGCAACAACGTGGGAGACCTGTATCTTAGAAGATGCTGCAAACAACAATGAAAGTGAGCAGCGCGAGGAGGAAATGAACACATTATCGCTCAGAACACTCCCTGTCACCTATGATGGTACGATATCTAATCAGGATAATGGTCTCTTTTTAGATCCCTTTAATTCTAAACTCACAGAGCTGTGGGATACGCTAGAGCAACGGCTTTATAATTTGCGCCATAATTTGACGATTGATGGTAAAGAAATGTCGACTCAGCTCTATGAAACCCCCGTAGACCCGATGGCATTACAATCTCAGCGTTATCAACGGGTTGTTGCTTTGAATAATGCCGGGGCGGCTAAGTTTGTGGTACCTAATTATCGTTTTGAGCCTATGATGAACAAGGCCATGAACGGGGTAGAAACCTTGATTCAGTTTGGTAGTACATTGTTGGGTCTACTGGAACGTAAAGATGGGCTTAACTTCGACAGTTTTCAGATGAATCAACAGCTAGCCATGTATAACTTTACTATTAGCTTACAACAGCAATCAATTGAAATCAGTGAGGCGGAGTTGTCAGTCAGTGAAGTTTCGCGTGAAAGCGCAGATCAACGTTATCAACACTATAAAAAATTGTATGACGAAAACATTTCAAGTACCGAACACGAAGTGGTTCAACTGCAAGCCAGCGCTGCCAGCGCCCTCATTTCTGCTCAAGGGATGAGAACAGCGGCAGCAGCACTGGATATGATACCGAATATGTTTGGTTTGGCCTGTGGTGGGATGAATTGGGGCGCGCCATTAAATGCAATGGCTGAGGCCACGACAATTAGTTACCAGTCCGATAGCGCTAAAGCGGAGAGTCTGAGTGTATCTGAGTCTTATCGCCGCAGGCGACAAGAATGGCAAATACAGTATAAGCAGGCTGAGCTAGAAATAACCGCTATCGACAAGCAAATGGAAGTGCAGCAACGCCAAGTTCAGGCGGGGCAAACCCAGTTGGAACAAATAGAAGCGGAATATGAGCAGTCACAAGAGCTCTTTGAATATTTTAGCAGTCGTTTCACCAATGAAAATCTGTACATTTGGATGACAAGTCAGTTATCAAATTTATATCTACAAGCCTATGATGCGGTGATGTCGTTATGTTTAACGACCGAAGCGTCTTGGCAATATGAAATTGGTCAATTTGAGAGTCAATTTGTACAACCTGGTGTTTGGAATGATTTATACCAAGGGCTATTAGTGGGAGAAACCATGAAGTTAGGTTTGATCCAAATGGATCAAGCATACGCTTATCAAAATATTCGCCGTCAGGAAATCACCAAAACCATTTCTTTGAAAGACCACATGCCGGATGGCGACTTTGAAAAAGCTAGAGATTCAAATGGTAAATTTGTATTCAACTTTAATATTAGCCAGCATTTTGCTAATGACTTTATAGGCTTGAAAAACCAGAGAATTGAATCTGTTGCTATATCATTACCAACATTAGTCGGGCCTTATCAGGATATTAAAGCCACCTTGACTCAGCTGTCCAGTATCATAGATGGCAGTGTCGGCACTGAGCGAAAACAGGTGATATTGTCCCATGGAGTAGAAGATAATGGCATGTTTACCTTCAATGATGATGGACGCTTTTTACCCTTTGAGGGTACGGGGGTTGAATCGAGTTGGACCTTGGAGTTCTCACAGGGACAAGATACGATTCTTGATAACTTAACTGATGTGATTTTCCATATGAACTATACCGCTATCACGGTTTAAATCCCACAGGGTGCCCATGGGCACCCTGTGGCTTCATTTGATTTATTAATAATTTATATACCAAGGAAGAATGCTATGAGCATTACAAAAACTTATACATCAGTCAGGGCCATGTCCAATCCAACCTGTGAGATAGGCTCGCACTTGACAACATGGGCTGAACAGTCCGGCGGCGAGACATTTAATGTTGTTTATAACGGTCATGTATACCAAAATAGGTATTGGGTTGAACGCTGGCACATACCTGGTCCTGGTGATGAGAGTACGGTAGCGAGTCCTCATAATGCTTGGCAATGGATACGCGAAATGGATCCGAGTGAGAGCAGCCTGGATTGTCCTGCTACGAGTATTGAAGAGTTGGAAAAGATAACGGACGACGGCCCCACTGGCATATTAAAGACAGATACCATTACCAACGATACTTATGGTCAGCCAGATGTTTCGTTCAACCCAGATGGTAGCGGCGGCGGAGTCAATAACTTGTCTTATACCGCTAGTCGAGTCTGTAATGATATGTATAACCGCTATGATCCAGATCCCAACCGTAATGACCCAGATCCTAAACCGAGTGATCCAGCTACCCGCCGCCCCAAAGTCTGTGCTTATGTTACTGATTGGTGTCAATTCGATGGTCGCTTGGATTTTCCGCTTGATGATACTGAAAATCTTACGTTAGCCGATTATGGCCGAGGCTTTGACTTAGCCAAGATCCCGCCTACGGCTTATGACAAGTTGATATTCAGCTTTTTGGGGGTCGCAGGCGATGAATTGTTTCCTGGGGGGAAGGTGGCGGATGTATTTAATGGCTGGAATGATCAAGTGCCGTTTACAGAGAAAATAAAGGTAGGCCATATCGTACCGGTTGACCCTTATGGTGATTTGGGCAGTAGTCGCAATGTAGGCGGGGGGCCAGCACATACTGAGATTTCTAATGCGAATTTTTTAACCTATTACAATCAAGAAGCGGCCTCGGGGCTCTTGGGTGGGCTACGTGATTTAAAAGATCAAGCCCGCCGTGAGGGACACCATCTAGAATTAGCCCTTAGTATTGGCGGTTGGAGTTTATCCAGTTATTTTTCTCATATGGCACATAATGATGATGTGCGTGCGGAATTTGTTGCCAGTGTCGTGGATTTTTTTAAACGTTTCCCGATGTTTACAGGCGTTGATATTGACTGGGAATATCCAGGTGGCGGCGGGTTGTATCCTCAGGATGCGGGGGCGACCTATCAGACATATCAAAATGATGACGGAATCTATTATACGAAAGTGATTGAAGATTTACGTCTGGCATTGGATACCAATTTTCAAGGCAGTAACCGTAAAGAAATCAGTGTTGCCTGTAGTGCGGTGATCGCTAAAATGGAGAAGTCTAATTTAAAAGACCTGTCTGATGCTGGGGTGGATAATATCTACCTGATGAGCTATGACCTCTTTGGCACGCCTTGGGCTTCACATATCGGTCATCATACTAATTTATACAGTCCAGAGGGGACACTAGCAAATACAGAGGAAGATTTATCGGCGGATCTGGCGATCACGTATTTACTTGGTTTAGGCATTCCTGCTAGCAAGATTAATTTAGGCTATGCCAACTATGGCCGTTCATGTACGGGGGCAAACCTCATAGACCGTAAGTACGATAATGGCAATCCCACCGACGGTAGCAATATTTCTGTGGGCACGTTTGAAGCCGGCGCTCCCGAGTTTTTTGATATTGTGAATAACTATTTAGATTTAGAATACCAATTAGCACTAGGAAATAATGATTTTGTCTTAATGACAGACACGACAGTGAATGCGGACTTTCTTTATAATAATACAACAAGTAGCCCAGCTATCCGTGATCATTTTATTTCTCTAGATACCCCGCGTACGGTTAAGTTGAAAGCTGAATATGCCATGGAAAAAGGGCTTGGGGCGGTATTTTCCTGGTCGGGAGATCAGGATTGTGGCTTATTGGCCAATGCCGCCCGTGAAGGCGCGGGTTATCTGGTGAGCAGTGAGGCGGATGAAAAGATTGATATGGGGCCATTATATAACCCAGGGGTGCCAATCGAATTACAGCCAGTTACTCTACTGCCTGATTATGTACAACCTGCTGTACAAGCCGCATCTAAGCCCAAAGCTGCACCTAAACCCAAAGCGGCAGCTAAAGCAACTTGCAATAAAAAATAATGTAATAGCAGGGCTATCGGTATCTCTCGCTAGGCCTGCATATTAATCAGTTTTTTGAAGGAAAAATAGTTATGGCAGATACCACTGTTAATACCCAAAAATTAGTATATGCACAAGACCCTGGTTGGGATAACCTGAACTCCGGTTATAAAGCTGAGGGGGCTGGAGAGCTAACTTATGAGTTGAATTGTTTTAATCCTCTAAACGATATAGCATCCCAGGCTACCTCAGATCCACATGTTGTCGGATATACTAGTGTTGAAAACATGACCTATACGCCAGCACGTAAACTTCAACCTGTCGGTAATATTTATCCTTCGTCGGGGGAATTTAGTGTCTTTTGTTATGTGGGTGATTGGGCGCAATATGATGATCGTCTAGCTACTATTATACCAGGTCCTGGGGTAACTGTTATAGGCGGCCGCGGTTTTGCTTATCCGCAGCTAGAGCACATGCCCTATGACAAAATAGTGATGGGCTTTGTTGGTCATACAGGTAATTACTCACCCTACAGTAATACTTCGAATGCTGCGGCCACTGCTTTTAAGATTACAACAGGTGACGGATCTGCAACATTTACCGACGCTTGGGGGGATGTCCAAGCTTTTTTAAATTGTGGGTTTACGGTGAGCGGGTGGGATGGGCCAGAGTTCCATTATACTCAAGATACTGCTCTGGGTTATTTGGGAGCGCTCAGAGATATTAACACAAATAGCGACAAATCTCTTTCTTTCAGTATGGGCGGCTGGACCCTGAGCTACGCTTTTCATGATATTGCTGCTAGCGGTGCTACAACTACACTAGCAGATACACTCATCAAGAGTGTTAATAATATTCAAGAAAAATTTCCTATGTTTACCCATATAGATTTGGACTGGGAATACCCTGGCTCGCCAGGGGCTGGTAATACTTATGGCACAGAGGATGGCGCAAATTTTGCGGCATTAATTGCGAGAATAAAGACCCAGTGTAATGGTAATGGTAACGGTAATACTCCTGAGCTCAGCATAGCTATTGCGGCGAATGTAGAGACTTTAATAGCTGCTGATTTACAAAATACAATGTCGGACTTAAATGCCAATGATGTTGCCTTTAATGTCATGTCCTACGATCTATTTACCACCCCTACAGGAACGGGGGCGGTACCTCTTGCTCACCACACAAATCTTCATTTGGGCACTGGCGCCGAACACTCTACAGAAACTGCCGTTAATTACTTGATAGGGACTTGTCTCGCACCGAACAACAAGGTTTATGTTGGTTTTGCTGGTTATAGCCGTAATGCGCGTAATGCGACACTAACTGAAATCACGCCGTTAACAGGGACTGCTGATGCTCAAAATCTGTCAACGACAGGTACTCTGGAAAACGGCGTCACGGAATTTCCCGATCTGCTGACTAACTATTTAGATTTAGAAAGCATGGTGGCGGCTAATACAGGTGAAGTTAATACTTTTATCTTTGCGAATAGGGATGCAAGGATTGCAGTCAATACAGCACAATATTTGAGTACAGGGTTTGTTTTCTGTACCGATAATGAGGCTAATGCCGACTTTTTACATAATCCAAATGTTGCTGACTATGTGACTAATGGAAATCAGTATACTGGCCTATTTTTGTCTATCGAGACCCCTCGAACTGTCTATGCAAAAGCACAGTTTGTGAAAAATTATCCTGGCGGACAGTTAGGAGGCTTGTTTATTTGGACGGGGGATCAAGATAACGGTTTATTAGCCAATGCCGCTTGGGAAGGGTTGGGTCAGATAGCTGACAGAGGCCCTACTTCTGGACCTAATATGAATACGACCGCCTTCGATATGGCTCCTTATTATCTCATCAGCGGCGTACAAGACATGAGTGAGTATTTAGAGGTGATAGGGGGGGGAGGGCCTGAACCAGATCCTAAGCCAGGTTTGACGGAGCCAAGAGAACCTAGTCTGGATGCTCAATAAACGCAAGGGAAGGGCCTTATGATTAGATAAGGCCTATGTTTCCCACATAATGGCCTTACCTCCTATTACAGCGTTTGGCCTTTATACTATTTGACACTCGCCTTACGGTTATACCATGTAGCGTTAGTGGTTTGATTTTTATGTGAAATATTGTTTTTAGAATGTAGCTACGCAAAAAGTCAACCACCTTACAGTTAACATCAAGTGGTGTTTATTGTAATAACGCTCTGAGTCACGTGTTTGTTGGGTGAAATGTTATATATCTACTTCATATGTGTTGAGGTGGATTTTTGAGTTTTTTATGCTTATTGGTATGGCCTTATCGTCAATAAGCGCTCTGTTACTGGAGTACGTATGTCACAAACTACAACCAATTTGGCGATTAATCCTCCCGAGCTCCCTCAGCGTGGAGGTACCATAAATACAGCGCAAACAACACCGGGACATGCTGGACCGACGGGAGATTTGCAGTTTTCTATTCCTGTGCCTGTGAGCGAAGGGCGGGGCTTGGCACCCTCACTTGCCCTGAGTTATCAAACGGCTCAGGGAAATAGCCCCTTTGGTGTAGGCTGGCAGTTACCCTTATTATCAATTCGTGTCCATACCAAACGCGGGGTTCCCAACTACGATGATCCTGATAGCGTCCGCTATGTTGGCCCGAGTGGCGAAGTGCTTGAGCCGATTCGTGATCCTGGTGGAGAGATCATTATCGAGCAGCGTACACCACTTGGGACAATATTGACTGAGCAACATAACGTGATCAGTTACCGCTCCCGTGTGGCTGGAGGCTATGAGCGTTATGAACGTTGGCAGCCAGTGAGCTTGCCAGCTCCGATGTTTTGGTTGATTTTTTCTCCCGATGGCTCGTTGCATTGTCTGGGGAAATCACCTTCGGCTCAGACCAGTAATGGCGACCGTATTGCCGAGTGGTCGATAGAGGAAAGTTTGTCGCCTCAAGGGGAACATATACGCTATGTTTATCAGCCAGAAGACAATGCCGATGGTGTGGGTACATTCCCCCCACAAGAAGGGAGAGAACTCGGCGCCTTATCCTATCTAACAAAGGTGTTGTATGGCAATGTAACGCCCTCCTCTGCGCTTTATTGCTGGGATGACACTTGGCCAGATGATGACACGGAATGGTTATTCAGTGTGGTGTTCGATTACGGCCAACGTAGCGCTCCAAGCGCTGTACTTCCCGAATGGGAGTCTGTTAGCAATTGGACTGCCCGTGAAGATGCATTCTCCGATTATCATTATGGTTTCGAAGTACGTTGTCATCGTCTTTGTCATCAAATTATCATGTTTCACCATTTTGCATCAGAGCTGACGACATCGCCTATGCCTGTACGCCAGTTGATACTCAGCTATGATGAAAACCCAATATTGAGTCGCCTAACCTCTGCACAGCAATACGCCTATGGAGAAAATTCAGCGGGAGATATTTTGGTTGAATCTCATCCTGCCTTGCAGATAACCTATCAAGACATTACCTTGCCTAGCATACCAGTATGGCAGACGCTGCCACCAACACAGGGGATTAATGAATCCCCCTTTTATCAGTTAGTCGATCTTTATGGGGAAGGCTTATCTGGGGTATTATACCGCTCTGGTACAGACTGGCGATACCGCGCGCCCCAGCGCGGAACGCCAGACAGCGATGAGATAAGATATAGCGATTGGGAGTCAGTGGCCCCAGTGCCGTCGTTGCAAAATGGCAGGCAAATGTTGACCGATGTTACCGGTAATGGTCGTCTCGATTGGATGGTGATTCAACCTGGATTAAATGGATTTTTCAGTCTGAAAGATGACCAAACTTGGCAGTCATTTACACCATTTTCAGCGGTGCCATCCGAGTTGATAAGCGGTGAAGGTATATTTGCTGATATCACAGGAGCAGGTTTATCCGATGTTGCTGTTATTGGGCCTAACAGTGTTCGCTTCTACCCGAATACACGGGAAGGTTTTGTTCAAGGTGAAACAACAGATCTTGGTGCACTCAATCGACCTCTGCCGATCCAGGGACGCAATAAGTGCACATTAGTGGCCTTTAGTGATATACAGGGCTCAGGGAAAGCACAGCTGGTTGAAATCGATAATGGTAGCGTCCACTGTTGGCCAAACCTAGGACGGGGGCAATTTGGTGATTGTATTACCTTGGTGTGGCCAGGTGTGGAGAATTTCCAACCGAATAGGTTATATTTGGTCGATATCGATGGCTCAGGAGCCAATGATTTACTCTATGCTAATTCAGATAATATCACCGTCTATAGAAATCAATCAGGCAATGGTTTTGCTACTCCCGAAATCGTGGCTCTGCCTACAGGGCTCCTTTTCGATGACACCTGTCAGCTTACCTTTGATGACATGAAGGGCACGGGGGGCATCTCTGTGTTACTCAGTGTTCCTCATATGTCGCCTGCACATTATCTCTTGCCGTTGAGCGAGCATAAACCTTATCTTATTCAACAATTAAACAATCAATGTGGCGCGGTTAGCCAGATAACCTATCGGCATTCAGGTCAAGAGTGGTTAGATGAAAAGCTTGAAAACCCTCTAGCTGATTGCCTGCTTCCTCTGCCATTGTATCTAGTGAAGCAACTGACTCAAATCGACAATATTACCGGTAATGAGCTAACCCAGCAATTTGTATATCGCCATGGTTTGTATGATGGCGTAGAGCGGGAATACCGTGGTTTTGGTTATGTAGAAAGTGTAGATACACAATTATTACTCAGTCCTCGCGATACGGATACTCCAGCACTGAAAACCCGCCGTTGGTATCATGTGGGTCGCACTTTACCTTTGTCTCTGCTTCCATCACCTTGGAATGATGATGTTGAGGCCTATGTCCTGCAAGATACCAGCTTCAATGGTTGGGGGGATGCGCTTTCTGAGTCTGATTTATGGTGGGCTGAGCGGGCATTAACGGGCTCACTCTTGCGTGAAGAGGTGTATGGCCTGGATGGCAGTGCACTTGAATCAGCCCCGTACTCGGTTCAAAGTATGCGTTATCAAGTGGCGTTATTACAAGAGGGCGTGGAGGAGGCGGCAGCACCGACATTGAGGCAGCAATCCTTGGAGCAGCTGAGTTATCACTATGAGCGCATCAGTAGTGATCCTAGTTGCCAACACGCGTTAACCTTGGAGTTTGATGTGTATGGTGCACCAATTCATCAGATTTCAATTAGTTACCCGAGACGCCTTGTTGTGTCCGGAACCTGGGATGCTATTTATCCTGTTACAGATGATGTGGATAGTGATGATCAACAGTTCGTGCTTAGGATTAATGAAAGCCGGAGTGCTTACCTTCAAGAGGAAACTGACAACTATAGCGTGATAGGTTTGCCTTCTGAGAATCGAAGCGATGTTATTGAAGGGCTAGAAGCTAGTATACCTGTGAATGGCTTTAGCGTTGAGGAACTTCAAGCGCTTTTAACCGATGCCACCCCTAGAATCTTTGCTGGGCAACAAAAGAGCTTCTACTGCGTCGAAGGTGGTGATGAGCTTGTTGGCTTCACATATCCGCCTCGAGTGGAACATATCGAAGTGGCGGAATTCGATGATACAGCGTTACAGGCCTACGCCGGCGTGCTTACTCTTCCTGAGTTGTCGAATGAGCTGGGAGCGGCTGGATACGTGATTTCCGAACGTGTGCTTTCTTTTGAAGATGAAGATGATGTTTGGGTCGTACCTCAATCTTATACTCGTTACCTCGCTGATACCGCTTTTTATTTACCGGAAGCTTTCCAGACAACGGGATTAGTAGGAGAAACTTTGCTGGGGTATGACCCCTATCATTTAATGGTGACCTCAACGACTGATGCGCTTGGTAATGCTACGACCATGACTGTCAACTATCAACAATTACAGTCCCTTGCTCTACTAGATATTAACAGTAATACCCAAGAAACCGCGGTGAGTCCTCTAGGCGCTCCGGTAAGCAGTTCATTTTATGATACTGAGAATGGTGTAGATAAAGGTTTTCCTTCGTTAGAAAGCAATATCACGGCGGCGCTTGATGTCACCGCCCTGATAGACGCTGCGGGGGAGAGCTTACAGCAAGAGGCCTCACTGTTTGCCCGCGATGAATTCAGTTGGCAATCAAATTCGTTACCACTGCATCAGGTCACCTTAGTCGCAGATGATTATCCTGATATCGATGAGCAGCAAGTACAAGTGCAGCTCGCTTACAGTGATGGTTTTGGGCGGGCTTTGCAGAACGTGCAAAAAGTCAATCCTGGACCCGCTTATGAACGTACTGCAACAGGAGAGCTGGATCCTATAGTACCTAGTGTGGAGCCCCGCTGGCTAGTTAGTGGGAGAGTGGAATACAACAATAAAGGTTTAGTCGTTCGGCAATACCAACCTTATTTTGTTGATGATTGGCACTATATTACTGATGCGGGTATGCAGGCTATGGGGGTTGCCGATACTCATTACTATGACCCCTTAGGCCGAGAGATTAAAGTGGTCACCGCCAAAGGTTTTGAGCGCCGGCAGTATTATACGCCCTGGTTCACGGTCGCAGAAGACGAGAACGACACCTGGTCTGAAGTGACAAGCAAATCACGCTAACTTAACACCTTAAGGTGCCGCTCACCGGTACCTTAAGGCCTTCACAGGAACACAACTATGAATACTACCTCCCCTGACGTGTTCAAGGGTACCCCCTCGATAACGGTCACCGATAACCGCGGACTGGCTGTTCGTGGGGTCCAATACAACCGCACCAGCGCCACAGATGAGCTGGACTGTTTAATCACCCGCTCGACTTATAATGCCCTGGGGCAACTGGCTTGCTCAGCCGACCCTCGCTTGTTTGATAAAGGCCTGAGTAATCTGTCTCAACGCCAGAGTCTGGCTGGCCAACCACTGCGGGTCGACAGTGTCGATGCGGGCTGGCGAGTGGCGCTGTTAGACATAGAAGGCGCGCCCCATAAAGAATGGGATGAATTGGGCACCACCCGGCGTTACGTTTATGATGTGCCGCTGCATCGCCCGCTGGCCATTCATGAGCAACGCGCCGATACCCACAATGGTGCAGAACAAGTTACCGACCGCTTTGTGTATGGCGATAGTGAGCAGGTTGATGACAATTTGAACCTGCAACTTATCCGCCATTATGACCATGCAGGTTTGGCAGAGACCACCAGTATTAATCTGACCGGACAGCCTTTAGTTCAGCAGCTGCAGCTGCTGACATCTAAGACAGATGACAGCGACTGGCAAGGCGATGATGAAGGCGCCTGGAAAGATGCACTCGCCCCAGAGGTCTACGTGACCCAGTGGCACTATAATGCTTTGGGTGTGATGCTGACTCAGTGGGATGCTAAAAGCAATCGACAGCGCAGCGAGTA
Organism: Shewanella sp. YLB-07; assembly: GCF_009377275.1. Taxonomy (NCBI): domain Bacteria; kingdom Pseudomonadati; phylum Pseudomonadota; class Gammaproteobacteria; order Alteromonadales; family Shewanellaceae; genus Shewanella; species Shewanella sp. YLB-07. Next base: position 21,685 of record NZ_VOQB01000029.1, read on the forward strand.
TGATGT